>NZ_MAOM01000019.1:0-164912 GCF_009805925.1 Spiribacter sp. SSL99
AACGATGGCGACCAGCGTCACCGCCGGCAGGTGATGGCCCTTGGCGAGCATCTGGGTGCCCAGGATCAGCCGCGTCTCGCCGGTCTGCGCCTGCTGCATGGCCTGCTCGAAGCTGCCGCGGCGGCGGGTGCTGTCGCGGTCGATGCGCACCGGCGGGGTCTGCGGGAAGGCCTCGGTCAACGCCGCTTCGATCCGCTCGGTACCCAATCCCAGTGCGCGCAGATCGACGCTGCCGCAGCTCGGGCAGTGGTGTGGCAGGCGCTGCTCGCGATTGCAGTGATGGCAGTGCAGGCGGCCACGTCCGCGGTGATAGGTATAGCGGGCGTCGCAGCGATCGCACTCGGCGAGCCAGCCGCATTCATGGCAGATCAGTGTCGGGGCAAAGCCGCGTCGGTTGAGAAACAGCAGGGCCTGACCGCCGGCATCCAGATGGCTCTGTACCCGGTCGATGAGCGGCTGCGAGAGGCCTTCCCGAGTGGGTTGACCGCGCATGTCCAGCAGCTGCATTGAGGGCGGCCGTGCATGACCGGCCCGCTGGGTCAGCGCATGGTGTTGATAGCGCCCCTGCGCGGCATTCGCGAGGCTTTCCAGCGAGGGCGTCGCCGAGCCGAGGACAACGGGGATGTCGCTGCGGTAGGCGCGCAGCACCGCCAGATCCCGCGCCGAGTAGCGAAACCCCTCCTGTTGCTTGAGCGAGGCGTCGTGCTCTTCATCGATGACGATCAATCCGGGCCGGGCCAGCGGCACGAACACCGCCGATCGCGTGCCGATGACCACGTCCGCCACGCCCGCCCGCGCCGCCAGCCAGGCATTGAGGCGCTCGCCATCGGCCAGCCCCGAATGGAGGATGGCGATCCGCCCGCTGAGACGGCTTTGAAAGCGCTGCACGAGCTGAGGGGTCAGGCCGATTTCGGGGACGATGACCAGGACCTGCCGCCCGCATTCGAGGCTGCGGGCGATGGCGTCCAGATAGACCTCGGTCTTGCCACTGCCAGTCACACCGTCGATCAGGATGGCGGCATGCCCGGCCGTCGGGCGGATGGCGGCGGCGCAGGCCTGCTGCTCGTCATTGAGGGCGGCGCCGGGTTGATCGGCGCGTCCCGGCAACAGGCCGTAGTCGGGGGCGGTATCGGTGGCCGCCAGTCCCTGCTCGACCAGACGCCTGAGCACGCTGCGGGCGTCGCCACCGATGCCCGCGAGCTGCACGGGGGTCAGCGTGCCGCTGCGCTGCAGGGCCTCGAGCAGCTGGCGCTGACGGGGTGCTCGTCGCGCCCGGGCGTCGGGCTGAGCCGCACGACCCGCGTCGGTCAGGTGCCAGGCGGTGGACTGGCCGGGCGTCGCCGGGTCGCCACGGCGCAGCCGTGTGGGCAGGGCGGTGAGATAGGTCTCGCCCGGCGGGTGGTGATAATAGCGGGCGGCCCATTCGATCAGGGCCATGGTGGCGGGATCGAGCAGCGGCGTCGGGTCGATGACATCGATGATCGGTCGCAGCCGGTCTGCGGCCAGATCGCTGGCGGTGGGACCGGCGGTGACGATCCCCACCCGCTCGCGGCGCCCCAGCGGAACCCGGACACGGACGCCCACGGCGGGCGCGGGACCGTTGGCGGGGGGTAGGTAGTCGAGGGCCTCAGTGAAGGGCCCCGCCACCGCGACTCGGATGATATCGGTCATGGGCGGGGCGGACGTCGTCGGACCGCCGGGGCCGGCAGCCCCGACGGCCACGGGGCGCTAGCGCATCTGGATGCCGCCGCCGGGCATGCCGCCACCGGCACCCGGGGCACCCCCGCCGCCCATCTGATCGGGCGTCATGATGCGTGACGCCTGCTCACGCTGCATCTCCTTGAGCTGCTCCATGGTCTGCTCCAGCGCTGCCTGGGCGGCGGGCGGGAAAGCATTCATGGCCTCCTCGAGGCTGTTGGCCTCGAGCTCAAAGTTGAGCGGCAGGGCACCGGCCGGTGTCATGACCTGGGTGCTGCCCAGGTAGAGCACCGGACGGCTGTCGTCCGGCTTCCCGTCACGGGTGACCGGACTCAGCCGCTGGATGCTGCCGACCTGACGATCGGTGAAGTTTTCTTCCTGGTACAGCCCGTCCGCATTCAGCGTGAGCTGATCCAGGGTGTCCGCGTTTTCGGCATCCGTCATGTTGACTCCTTTTGCCGTTACAGGCCCTTGACGGCCTGAACCATGCCACCGGCGACCTTCTGACCGTCGCCGAACACCATGCGTGTGTTCTCGCCGTAGAACAGATGGTTCTCGACGCCCGAGAAGCCGGCGCCACCGCCGCGCTTGATGACCATCACGTTTTCGGCCTCGTCGACGTTGAGGATCGGCATGCCGTAGATCGGGCTCGACGGATCGTCCCGCGCCGCCGGGTTGACGACGTCGTTGGCGCCGATCACCACGGCGACATCGGTCATGGCGAACTCTTCGTTGATGTCCTCCATGTCGAAGATCATGTCATAGGGCACACCGGCCTCAGCGAGCAGGACGTTCATGTGACCCGGCATACGTCCGGCCACGGGGTGGATGGCGAACTTGACCTCAACCCCGCGGTCCTGCAGCAGCTCGACGAATTCCCAGATCTTGTGCTGCGCCTGGGCCACCGCCATGCCATAACCGGGCACGATGATCACGCGCTCGGCGTAGGCCATCATGATGCCCGCGTCCTCGGCCGAGATGTCCTTCATCTCGCCCGCGGGGCCTTCGCTGCTCGCCCCTTCGCTGCTGCCCCAGCCGGCGAACAGGACGTTGGTGAGCGGACGGTTCATGGCCTTGGCCATCAGCTGCGTGAGCAGCGTACCGGCGGCACCCACCACCGTACCGGCGATGATCAT
The DNA here is from genome assembly GCF_009805925.1 of Spiribacter sp. SSL99. Lineage (NCBI taxonomy): Bacteria > Pseudomonadati > Pseudomonadota > Gammaproteobacteria > Chromatiales > Ectothiorhodospiraceae > Spiribacter > Spiribacter sp. SSL99. The sequence goes on from NZ_MAOM01000019.1 coordinate 2,835, forward strand.
GGCCGGGTTGCCGATGGCATAGCCCTCAAAGCCCACGGCCAGACCGGTCAGGGCGTTGAACAGTGAGATGATCACCGGCATGTCGGCGCCGCCGATCGGTACCGCGACGAACACGCCGAACAGCAGGCCGAGGGCAAAGAATACCGCCACCACCAGCGCACTGTCGGTGAAGAAGGTCAGAATGCCGAACAGCACCGCCAGGGCGAACACCACAATGTTGACGATCTGCTGGCCGGGGACCAGCTGGCTGCGCTTCATGCGGCCGTCAAGCTTGGCCCAGGCGATCAGCGATCCTGAGAACGCCACCGTGCCGATGAACGCACCCAGAATCGCCAGGATGGCGACGTCGGCCCCGAGGGCACCGGCGATGCCGACGCTGCCGGCGCCTTCCGCGCGCAGGGCGGCGGTGGCCGCCTGAACGCTGATGTCGGCATCGGCGGCCAGCGCCTCGGCCCGTACCTGGAGGTCATTGGGCAGGGTGCGCAGGGCGCGCAGCATCTCGACCGCGGCGATGGCGGCGGCGGCGCCACCACCCATGCCGTTGTAGAGCGCGACCATCTGGGGCATCTCGGTCATGCCCACACGACGCCCCGACCACCACGCGAGCCCACCGGCGGCGGCGATCGCGATCACGATCAGGACATAATTGGTCAGCCCATGCACCGCCGGGTGCAGGAAGGTGACCAGGGTGGCCAGCACCATACCGGCACCGGCCCACATGATGCCCTTGCGGGCGGTCCGCGGGGAGCTCATGGCCTTGAGGCCAAGAATGAAGAGGACCGCCGCGAGGAGGTAACTCAGCTGGACAACAAAGTTCATTCCTCGGCCCCCTTCTTCTGCTCATCCTTGCTCTTGAACATCTCGAGCATGCGCTCGGTGACGACATAGCCGCCCACGGCGTTACCCGCGGCGAGCAGCACCGCGATGAAGCCGATGATCTGCTCGGTCACCGTCCCGGCATGGCCGAGCACCACCATGGCGCCCACCACCACGATGCCGTGGACAAAGTTGGAGCCGGACATCAGTGGCGTATGCAGGATGACCGGCACACGGCTGATGACCTCGAAGCCGGCGAACGCCGCCAGCATGAATATGTAGATTGCGACAAATCCTTCGATCGCCATTATTTATCTCCTTCCATGCGCTCGCGGGTCGGCGCATGCCGGGTCTCGCCGTCGTGGGTCAGGCAGCTGTCGGCCAGGACCTGGTCGTCCCAGTCGAGGTGGATCTCGCCGTCCTTGATGATCAGCCCGAGCAGGTTGACCAGATTGCGGGCGTACATCTCGCTGGCATGGGTCGCGGCCATGCTGGGAATGTGCCTGGGCCCGGCAATGATGACGCCCTGGTGGGTGATCTCCTTGCCGGCCTCGGTCAGCTCGCAGTTGCCGCCGGTCTCGGCGGCCATGTCGACGATCACCGCACCGGCCTTCATCCGCTCGACGGTGGCCCGGTCGATGATGGTCGGCGCCGGCCGCCCCGGGATCGATGCGGTGGTCACCACCGCGTCGGCCTGGGCGATGTGGCGGGCGAGGACCTCGGCCTGCTGGGCCTTTTCCTCGTCGGTGAGCTCGCGGGCATAGCCCCCTTCGCCCTCCGCGCTGACGCCGGTGTCGATGAACTTGCCGCCCAGCGATTCGACCTGCTCGCGGGTGGCGGAGCGCACGTCGTACGCCTCGACAATCGCACCCAGGCGCTTGGCGGTGGCGATGGCCTGCAGGCCCGCCACGCCGGCGCCGACAACCACCACCCTGGCCGGGCGCACCGTGCCGGCGGCGGTGGTCAGCATCGGGAACAGCTTGGGCGAGAGGTGCGAGGCCAGCAGCGCGCACTTGTAGCCGGCGATGTTCGCCTGCGACGACAGGGCATCAATGCCCTGGGCGCGGGTGATGCGCGGCACGAGCTCCAGCGCGAAGCTGGTCACGTGGCGCTTGTTGAGGTTGCGGATGCGGGTGTCGCCCTCGTGGGGCGTAAGAAACCCGAGCAGCAGGCTTTTCTCGGGGAGCTTGCCGGCTTCATCGGCGCTGGGTGGCTCGACCCGAAGGACCACATCGGCATCCTTGTAGAGTGCTGCCTGATCGTCGGCCCAGCTGACCCCTTCGTAGAGCTCGTCGGGGAAACCGGCCGACTCGCCGGCGCCCCGCTGAATCCGCACCTCGACGCCAAGCTTGGTGAACTGCTTGAGAACACTGGGCACGACGGCGACGCGTTTTTCTCCGTTGGCCGTTTCCTTGGGGACGGCGATGGTGATGCTCATCGAGTTAACTCCTGTCCTTTGGCGGTCCACTTGAACCGTCGAATCCGCGATTCTACAACATCTTTACGGCTAAACACCCCCACGCCCATCGGGGTATCCCGGAACCGCCACGGTAATCAAGCAGTCACACTTGCACAGTAACGTCAAGCATCGGATGATCGAAGTCAGTCATTCAGGTGCGGTGACGCGCGTGACAAGGGGACCCTGGCGTGATCAGCTTGCAGCAGCCCATCCTACGGACCGATGTCTCCGGCATGCCACTGGAGTGGATGACCTACCAGGCGGCGGTCCGCCTCTACCACCTCGACCAGGTGGCCTATACCTGCGGCCACACCCTCTACCGGGTCCACGGCGGCTACAGCGCCCGGACAGGTCTACGCAGCGTGGTCGACGTCAACTCGATCATCGCGACCGCAGGGGCGATGCAGGCGAGCCTCAAGGATCACGCCGCCTATCGACCGCCCCTGAATAACGCCACGCTGTTCCGCCGGGACGATCATCTGTGCCTGTACTGCGGCGAGCGCCGGCCGGTCCGCGAGCTCTCCCGTGATCACATCAAGCCGATCAGTCGCGGGGGCATCGACACCTGGACCAATGTGGTTACGGCCTGCAAGCGCTGTAACAACCTCAAGGGCAACCGCACGCCGGAGCAGGCCGGCATGCAGCTGCTGGCGGTGCCATTCGCCCCCACCCATGCCGAGTATGTCTATCTGCAGGGGCGACGCATCCTGGCCGATCAGATGGCCTTCCTGCGTGCGCATTTCCCGCGTCGCAGTCCGCTGCGCGAGCGGCTGGCCGCAAGCGCCAGCTAGGCGTTACTCGCCGGGCAGGCGGCCCATTTCCTCGAAAAAGTCGGAGTAGGCGTCGTCCTCCAGGGACACGTCGCCGTCAACGACCTGCGAGCGTCGGTACTGGCGATAGGCCGAGCGTGTGAAGACGTACGGGTCAACCGCGGCGTCATCGCGGAAGCGGGCCGCTCCCGCCATCCGGGCGCGGGTGTTGACGATCTCGAGGGCGGTCAGCGCGCCGAAGGTCACCGTATCCAGGGTCACGTAGGTGATCACGTTGGTGTAATAGGCGACCGGGTACTGGGTGACGTCGCGGGTGTCAGAGGGACCGAACAGCGGCAGCACCAGATAGGGGCCGGCATCGACGCCCCAGACGCCCAGGGTCTGGCCAAAGTCCTCGGCGCGGCCCTCGATGCCCAGCCAGGCCTGCGCCGGGTCGAACAGTCCCAGCAGCCCCACCGTGGTGTTCACCACAAAACGGACACTCTCGCGACCGGCATCCCCCGCCTTGCCCTGGAGCAGGTCATTGAGGATGTAGCCCGGCGCCTCGAGGTTGGTGAAAAAGTTGTCAACGCTGTCCCGCACGCCCTGACTGGTGATGCGCGTCCAGCCCTCGCTGGCGGGCTCGAGGGCGTAGGTGTCGACGCCCTCGTTGAAGTCGTAGACACCCCGGTTGAACCCCTCAATGGGGTCATTGGCCGAGTTGCTGCCGGTGCTGGCGCAGCCGCTCACCACCAGGGTGATCAGCAGCAGGGCGACCAGCCGCATGATGCCGGTGGGCGGGTGGTTCGGATGATGCTGCCGGGTCACTGAACTACTCCGGTGCCGCTTCAAAGGAGTCGTAGAACAGCCGGTCCGAGGGCAGCCCCGCCGCCGCAAAGGCCTCGCGGGCGGCGTTGATCATCGGCGGCGGTCCGCTCATATACACATCGAAGCCGCTCAGATCCGGGTGATCGCGCACCACCTGCTCATGGACAAAGCCGGTGGCGCCGCGCCACTCATCGGCGGGTTCCGGATCGGAGAGCACCGGGGTGTAGGCGATGTTCGAAGCCTGCCCGGCCCACTGGCGCGGCAGCGAATCGAGATAGAGATCGGCCGGCCGGCGGGCCCCCCAAAAAATGTGCATGGGCCGCTTGAGGCCCAGGTGCAGGGCCTGCTCCATGATGCCCTTGACCGGGGCAAAGCCGGTGCCGCCGCCCATCAGGATCATGGGGCGATCGCTGTCGTCGCGGAGAAAGAAATTGCCCAGCGGGCCTTCAAAACGAAGCAGCGCCCCTTCCTTGAGGTCATTGAATACATGCCCCGAGAATACGCCCCCCGGCAGGTGGCGGATATGCAGCTCGAGCAGATCGTCGTCGTAGGGGGTGTTGGCCAGCGAAAAGCTGCGCCGCTGGCCGCCCCGCAGCAGAAAGTCGATGTACTGCCCGGGCAGGAATGCCAGGCGCTTGTCCCGCGGCAGCTTGAGAAACAGCCGGCGCACGTCCGGCGCGCATTCCTCGATGGCCTCCACCCGGGCCGGCAGGCGCTGGGGGCGGATATCGCCGGCCTCGCGGACTTCCTTCACCCGTATCACCAGATCGCTGGTCGGTCGGGCCTGACAGAACAGCGCTTTGCCCGACTCATCCTGGTCGGCGTCGATGGCCGGGGGCAGCCCGTCGGGATAGGCGATCCGTCCTTCGACCACATCGCCCATGCAGTTCCCGCAGGTACCGCCGCGGCAGCTGTAGGGCAGCATGAGCCCGGCGCGCAGGGCGGCATCGATGACACTCTCGCCATCATCCACGTCAAAGGCGTGATCGCTGTCGGCGATGCGGACCTGGTAGCTCATCGGTTGTCTCCCTCAGTCAGCGAGTCGTGGCTTGTGGCAGGACAGACATTGACGGTGCCGATCACGTTCACGCCTGCGTGAACTCCGCCAGCACAGGGGCATGGTCCGAGGGCCTTTCCCAGCGCCTGGGGTCGAGGTCCACCGCGCTGGCGGTCAGGCGCCGGGTGAGGGCGGGGCTGGTCAGGATCAGATCGATGCGCAGGCCGCGATTGCGCTTGAAGTTGTTGACCCGGTAGTCGAACCACGAGAAGCGGTCAGCCGGCTGCTCGAAGCGTCGGAAGCTGTCGCTGAAGCCCAGTGCGGTGATGGCCGACAGGGCATCGCGCTCGGCATCGGAGCAGAGGATCTTTCCCGCCCACTCCTCGGGATCGTGGACATCGGCATCCGCCGGCGCGATGTTGAAATCGCCCACCACCGCCACCTGGTCGTGGCGGCTCAGCTCGTCCTGCAGCCAGCCGCGCAGATGCGCGAGCCACTCCAGCTTGTACTGGTATTTGTCGTCGCCCACCGCCTTGCCGTTGGGCACATACAGGTTGATGAAGCGCACGCCATCGACGGTGGCGGCCAGTACCCGACGCTGCGGGTCCTCGAAACCTGGAATGTCGAGGCTGACCGCCTCAAGCGGCGCGCGTGCGAGCACCGCCACGCCGTTGTAGGTTTTCTGGCCCGAGTAGGCCACCTCGTAGCCGGCCTCGCGTATCGCCTCCACCGGGAATCGCTCGTCGGGCAGCTTGGTCTCCTGCAGCCCCAGAATGTCGGGCCCGGCGGTCTCGAGCCAGTCGAGGACATGGGGCAGGCGGACGTTGAGCGAATTGACGTTCCAGGAGGCGATTTTCACAGAGGATGGCTCCGATGATTGATCACGGTCATTGGATTATACCGGCTGCCGGTCTCCGGCGCAGTGCACAATTCCGTTAAAGCTGTGTCGCGTGCATGAGCATCACCGCGAAGCGCCCCCGCGCATCAATCCAATGTCCGCTGACCGACCAGCCGGCCCCGGCGGCGAGGGTGCTGAACGCCTCGATGTTGTACTTCCGCGAGGTCTCGGTGTGCAGGCTCTCACCGGCTATCAGCTCGAAACGCTCGCCTGCGACATGAATCGTGATCGCCCGCTCGCAGACCAGGTGCATCTCGATGCGGGCGGGCGCCTCGAAATAGCGGGCCTCGTGCCGGAAATCATCCGGATCGAAATCGGCGCCGAGCTCGCGGTTGATACGCACCAGCAGATTGCGGTTGAACGCCGCCGTCACACCCTCTGGATCGTCGTAGGCTGGAATCAGGATGTCAGGGGACTTGTCGAGGTCGATTCCCACCAGAAACATCGAATCCCCACCCAATAGCATGCGGCAATGCCGCAGCAGATCCCGCGCGTTCCCGGTATCCAGATTGCCGATGGTGGAGCCCGGGAAAAAACCGAGCCGCGATCCGTGCTCAGGCAGATCCGCGGGCAGATCGAACGCGCTGGTGAAGTCGGCGACCCGGGGCAGGACAGGCAATCCGGGAAACTGTGCGCTGAGCCCATTGGCGGCATCCGCGAGATAATCCGCGGAGATATCCAGCGGTACATACCCGGCGGGCTGGTGAAGGCTATTGAGCAGCGGAACGGTCTTGCGACTCGAGCCGCTGCCGAGTTCCACCACGAGAGTGTGCTCAGGGATCGCCGCCGTGATCTTGGGGAGATGCGTGTCGAGGATGTCGATTTCCGTGCGCGTCGGGTAATAGCTGGGTAATTGGGTAATGGCTTCGAACAGTGCGGATCCACGCTGGTCGTACAGCCACGCCGAGGAAATACGGTGGGACGGGTCGCGCAGGGCGGCGAGCACGGCGTTCTGCAGGGTGTCGGTCATGGCGTGGGAACGTCCATTCATGGGGTGGGTGGCGTGGAGGCCGTGGGCGTCGTACGCAGCTGCAGATGCCGGCGGATCCGCCTGGCAACCGCGTCAACGGCGATATTGAGCAGCGCGGTGATGAGGATCAGCACCATGGCGCGATCGAAGCGAAGGGCCTGGATGGCGCTGTCGACATAAAAGCCGAGCGTGGTGATACCGAGAATGCCGAGGATTGCCGTCTCCCGCATGATGATTTCCCAGCGATAGAACAGAAACGCCAGAAACGGTCGGTAAAGCCTTGGCACCACCTCGTGGGTGTAGCGATCGAATCCGCTGACGGCATCGGGCCGGAGTGTGAGCCGATTGCTCTGACGACCGATCAGGTGTCCGATGATCGCGCCGTTATGGATCGCCAGCGCCGCCACTGCTGGCAGCATCGAGGGCCCCCAGAGCTGGAGCAGGATATAGGCAAGCAGATACTCCGGCGTCGAGCGGCCGATGATCAGCAGGGCATTACCGCCCCAGCGGGTGAATCGCCCGGCGAAAAGGCGCGAGATCAACGGAAAGCTGGCGAGCGCCAGCACGCCGGTCGCCACCAGCGCGATCTGGGTCAGCAGCAGTGTCGCCCCGATCCCCGGTAGCGCCTGATGGACAAGCAGCTCCCAGAGCCATGGGCCCAGCCCGCTGAGTCCTTCACCGCTGCGCAGCGGTGCGGGCACGATATCCTGTGTAAAAAACCGCGTGGCGTTGCCCCAGACGATGGGCAGCCCATTGCCGAGGAACCACGGCGCCGCAAGCAGGTAGAAGGGCACCAGGCGCGGCCGCACCCACAATCGCAGACTGGCGATCAGGCCCAGGAAGATCAGCAACAGCATCCCTACCTCGCCGTAGAGTCCCTCGCCGTAGGCGCTCTCGAGATAGAAACCGAGGGTCGGCATGCCCACGAACCCGAGGATGGCGCTTGAGCGCATGCCGCATTCGAGCCGATAGCTCGTATAGCTCATCAGATGAGGCCAGACATCCGGGACCCGCGCATACCAGAAGGTCGAGATCAGACCGCTGGCTGCTGGCAGTGAACGTGCCGGACGTTCATCACCCTCCTCGAGTATCTCGCTGTAGACGCGTGCGAAGACCGCCGCATAGGGCAGGGCGATCGCGAGGACACCGGTCAGCGGGTGGAGTCCGAAGAACTGCAGAAAGATCAACGCCCAGAACAGCTCATGGATGCCCCGGACGAACGCACAGGCTCCGCGCACGAAGCGGCTGTGAAAGATCAGCGCCAGGCCCATGCCCAGCACCGCTGCCAGGCCGACCCCGGTGAAGGCGAATGTGACCGTGCGCAATAGCGCCGTTGCCGCGGTATCCAGCGTGCTGAAATCCGGCTGCACCAGCCCACCGGCGAACCGGCCGAGCTCCGCCCACGGCGAGATTGATCGGATCTCGAAATCCGCCATTGCCACACAGACCAGCGCAATGGCGACCAGCCATAGGCTCGTGCGTACGGTCGGAGAGGACAGTGCGGAGCCCCCGATGGGGCGGCGTTCAGTAAAGTGCATCCAGGGACTCGGCCGCGACCGCATCCGCCGGGCCGTCGAGAGCGATCAGACCATCGCGGATGCCGATCAAGCGATCGGCGTACCGGCGGGCAAGCGGCAGATCATGCATAGCGATCACGGCCGTTTCATACTGCTCGGTCAGCGCCTCCATGACCCGCTCGGTGCGGGGTCCGTCCAGCGCTGAGACCGGTTCATCAGCGAGCAGGACGTTGCCCGCCTGGAAAAGGGCGCGCGCTACCGCTACCCGCTGCCGCTGACCGCCGGACAGCTCGCCGGTGCGCGCCCAGAGCGTTGCTGTCATGTCGAGCCGCTCCAGCACTGCCGTCACCGCTGTGACCTCACGCCGGAACGGGCGGATCAGGTTGGCGAGGTTGTAGGCCGTCGAGTGATGGCTGAGGCGCCCCATGTAGACGTTGTGGAAGACGCTCAGCGTGTCCACCAGCCCGAGGTCCTGAGGCATCAGCGCGATGTCCGGTCGCTCGCGATCGTGCAGGAGCGCGAGCAGCGTGGATTTGCCCGCGCCGCTGCGCCCCACCAGTGCCACTCGCTCGCCGGCGGCAATGTCCAGGTCAAGCGGACCGAGTACGGGCGTATCGCCATAATCGGCCCGCGCGCCTCGGAGTACGAGTGGGCTCATCAGTCGATCAGGCCGATCGCCCGTGCGGTCTGCTCCAGCCCCGCATAATCGTCGTTGGACACCGGCACAAAGCCACTCCGTGGAAACCGCTCGAGTAGATCAGGGTCATCCATGGACAGGAGTGCGGTCCGGACCTTCTCGACAAAACCGTCGCCAAAGCGCTCGTCGACGTCACCGCGGATGCTCCACTGGTAGTTCAGATAACCCGGCGTTTCCCAGATCACCTGAACGGCGTCGGTGTTGATATTGCCGGCGGCGAGCTCACGCTCCCAGACCGCGTAGTTCAGCGCCCCGACCTGATAGCTGCCACTTTCCACCAATCGGAGGGTGCGGCTGTGATTACCGCTGTAGCCGACCCGCTCGAAGACCTCGTCCGGCGCTTCGCCGAACTGATCACGCAGGTGAAACTCCGGCATGAGGCGGCCGGAGGTCGAGCTTTTCGACCCGAACGTGAAGGTCCGGCCACGTAGCGCCTCTTCCAGGGTGTCGGCCGGCATCAGCCCAGTGCTCTCATGGGCGATGAAGTAGGATCGAAAGCCCTGATCCTCCTCACCGCGGGCCAGGGCCCGGGACCCCGGAACGCGGGCGCGGGCCTGTACGCCCGAAAGGCCGCCGAACCAGGCGAGCTGCACCTGGTTGTTGCGAAATGCACTGACGGCGGCCGCATAGGACTTGACCGGGACATAGCGGACGTCGACGTCGAGTTGCTCCTCGAGATACTCGCCAACGGCGTTGAAACGCGCCTCAAGTCTGCTTTCGTCCTGATCGGGGATCGCCGTGAAGGTAAAGACCTGCGCCTGCGCCGGGGCGACCGCGAACAGGGCGAGTAGGGCGATTGAGTGAATGAAACGCATGGGAAGTTCCTTTTTTAGGGAGATGTTCAGCGTGCGCAGGTCCGGAAACCGGCGATGATGTCGTTACGTCCCGGCGGAAAGAAATTGCGGGTGTTGTTATTGAGGTGCCGTCGCCGCGTGGCCCAACTGCCGCCGCGCAGGACATAGCGGCCGTCCGTGAACCACGGCTCGGAGTAATCGGCGTATAGGTCGGCCTCAAAGCCCGGGTAGGGAGTGAAAGGCGAAGCCGTCCATTCCCAGACATTGCCCAGCATGTGCCGGCAGCCAAAGGCGCTGTCGCCGTGGGCAAGCGCTGCCGCATCGACGCTGCCCAGGCGATAGCCGTCCGTGTTCGCATGCCGGCCGTCGCCATTTGAATCGCCCCAGGGGTAGAGGCGTTTTTCAGGGGCAAGTCCTGCTTCGTCCGGCACGCGACTCGCAGCGACTTCCCACTCCACCTCGGTCGGGAGCCGTCGATCGGCCCAACGGCAGTAAGCCTCTGCCTCGTGCCAGCTGACATGAGCGACGGGGGCGTGAGGCTGCAGTGGGTGCCATTCGTCGAAGTGCCGCACCTCCCAGCCGTCGGCGCCCGCCCGCCAGTACACCGGCGCCTCGAACCCGTTCGACTCGCGCCAGCGCCAGCCCTCCTCGGACCAGAATGCTCGATCACGGTAGCCGCCGGCCTCCACGAAGCGGGCGAAGTCCGCTCCCGTGACCGGGGCACGAGCGATCTGAAAGGGGGCAACGCTGACCCGATGGGCAGGTTTTTCGTTGTCGAAGCGGAATGGCACCTGCTCATCGGCGCCCAGCGTGTGTGTTCCGCCAGGGATGGCGACATCGCCCTCCAGCGGGCCACCGTCGACGGCCGGCAGTGGCGCCGGGGACACGATGGCAGGGGCGGGGTCCGCCAGCGTCTGGCGTGTGTAGGTGAAGGCCTCGCCATGCATGTCTTCGTGAAAGACGGCGAGCTGCCAGACATAGCTCGTGACGGCATCCGCCGTGCCCTGGGGCAGGCGTTCAACCATCTGCGCTCGAACCTGGCGCAGATAGGCGAGGGTGTCGTCCATCGTCGGCAGCGCCAGATCCCAGCGGTCATCATGGGCGACGCCCATCGAGTCATAAATCCGCTCGGCGTCGGCGATCTGATAGTCCGGCAGGCCGTGTCGGTGATGGAGAAAGAAGTGGTCGTAGAAAAACCCGACGTGGCCGATCTCCCACTGCGGCGGATTCACGATGCTAAGCTTCGGCCCGAGTCGACGTTCCGCAGGCAGGTCGCCGGTCAGCTCCAGAGTCCGCTGCCGGGCGTCATCAAGCATGGCAATCAGGGTTTCGGAGGCGACAGGATGAGTGGGCGGCGTCTGGATCATCGAGTTCTCCTTGTCGGCAGAATGCTATGAGGATCGGGTTGGTGACCCCGGCGGGGCCCCGATCGCGGGCGGGCAATCGAGCCACTGCCACACGCTGGGCGCGACTGCTGCGCACGGCCGGGCATCAGGTGAGCGTGCTCGAGCAATGGCGGCCTGGCGATGCGCCGTTCGACGTCATGCTCGCGCTCCATGCCTGGCGCAGCGCCCCAAGCATTACCGCCTTTGCCGAGCGATATCCCGCGCGGGCGCTGATCGTCGTACTGACCGGCACCGATATCTATCAGTTCCAGCACAGTGACCCGGCGGTCACCGTCGCCAGTCTCGACCGGGCGGATGCGCTCATCGGTCTGCATGATCATGTCGGCCGGGATATTCCCGCGCGTTTCCGTACCATCCTGCACACGGTGCGCCAATCGGCGACGCCTCTTCCGGCGAGTTACCGCGGTCCGGTCCGTCGCCGTTTCGAGCTCTGTGTGGTCGGCCACCTGCGCGACGAAAAGGATAGCCTGCGAGCGGCGCTGGCCGCACGCAGCCTGCCCGTCGGGTCCCGGGTCCACGTCCTGCAGGCCGGTCGTGCCCATACGCCGGACTGGGCCGCGGCTGCAGAGGCGGAAATGGCGGCTAATCCGCGCTACACCTGGTATGGCGAGATCGGCCAGGGCGCGATCCGACGCCTCTACGCGCGAAGTCGCGCCATGATCATAAGCTCGGTGATGGAGGGCGGTGCGAATGTCGTCTCCGAGGCCTGTGTCGCGGGTCTGCCGATTCTCGCCAGTCATATCCCGGGGAATACCGGACTGCTCGGCGATGACTACCCCGGACTCTACCCGGTCGGAGACACCGCGGCACTGAGCCGGCTGATGCGCCGAATAGAGCATGACCCCGATCACCTCGCCACGCTTGCGGCGCATTGCCGGGCACTCGCCCCACGCTTCACGCCCGATGCCGAGCGCAAAGCGCTGTCGCGGGTGATTGCCGGCGTCATGGATTGAGCTGAATCGGTTCAAGGGCGTCGCCCTGCGCATCGACATGACCGATAACCGCCGTGCGGTGATAGCCGAGCGCCTTGAGTTCACTCACGCAGGCCTGCGCCTGATCGGCGGGGATGCTCGCCAGCAGACCGCCAGCGGTCTGCGGATCGAAGACCAGCGGATAGCGGGGGTGATCAATCACTGTCTCGGGATTGCGGATGGCCCGCCGCAGCCGGACATTGGCGGGCTGCAATGAGCTGAGGATGCCGGCGGCGACGGTCTCCTCCGCGCCCTCGAGGATCGGCAGCGCGGAGAGTTCGAGAGTGGCATCCACCGCCGATGGCCGGGTCATTTCCACCAGATGGCCGAGCAGTCCGAAACCGGTCAGGTCGGTGCAGGCGTTGGCGCCGCGCCGGTGCAGGCACTCGGCGGCCAGGCGGTTGGAGTGGCGCATCGACTGCAGCGCCTCATCGATCCACCGCCCCCGGGTGGCGAGGCGGGCATGGGCGGCGAACAGCGTGCCGGTGCCGATCGGTTTGGTAAGCACGAGGACATCTCCGGCCTGCATGCCGCCTTTGCGCATGATCCGACCTGGCTCGTCATCGATCAGTCCGTTGACCGCGAACCCCAGAGCAAGCTCGCGCCCTTCCCCGGTATGGCCGCCGACAAGGGCGCAGCCGGCGTCATTGAGGATATCAAGAGCGCCCGCCATCAGTTGATAGACAGTGTCTTCGACCTTCGCCTCAAGGCCCTGGGGGACCGTAGCGACCGCGGTGGCGGTCTGCGCCTCGGCGCCCATGGCGAAGATGTCGCCAAGCGCATGATTGGCCGCCACCTGACCAAAGACATAGGGGTCGTCGACGAACGCCCGGAAGAAATCAACGGTATGCACCATCGCCTTACCCGGAGGGACGCGCACAACGGCGGCATCGTCCGGGGCATGGAGGCCGATCAGCACATCATCGCGGGCAACGGGCTGCAGGGCGCCCAGCGCATTCGACAGCGTTGAGGCGCCGACTTTGGCGCCACACCCGCCGCAGCGCATCGCGACCGCCGAGATCGCCTGCCGGGCTTCCTCGCCTTCCAGCGGCACGCGCGGGCGCGGTCCCGTCGAGCCGCGCTCCTCCATGGCGGGCAGGTCATTGAAGCGCGCAATGAAGCGCCGATCGATCCAGTCCTTATAGCGCCAGAGCGCTCGACCCTCGGCACCGAACGGCCCGCGCGACGCCACCGCGTACTGATCGCCGGTGCTGATCAGGGCGAGCCAGTGGCGTTGGGGTCGATAGGGAACTGGCTCGCGGTCCATCAGCGAGAGTCGCAGGTTGCGGGCAAGCGGACGCCCCTGGCGCACGGCAAAGACACCCGCCTTCTCGCGCGGGTGATTGACCATGCTGGCGATGTCGCCGGCGGCGAATACATTGGCGTCGGTAACGGTCTGGAGGGTATCAGTGACCTGAATAAAGCCGCTGTCGTCCAGTGCGAGTCCCGTGTCCCGCAGCCAGTCAGCGCCACCTGCCCGGGTCACCCAGACCACTTCGTCGGCCGCATGATGCTGACCGTCGAGGGTGCTGAGTCCGGTGGCGTCCACTCCCGTGACTTCAGCATTGCAGTGGACGGCGATACCGCGCTCGGCGAGGACACGAGTGAAGCGCTGGCGAACGTTCGGGGCATGCGTGGGGAGTACCGCTCCGCCGCGCGTGAACAGCGTGAACGCGAGGAGATCAGGGTCACAGCCTAGTGCCTGTAGCTCGTTGCGCAGCCGGTGGTGCATGGCCAGCAACAGTTCGACCCCACCCGCACCGCCTCCCACCACGGCGATATGCATGGGGCCGGGGTTGGTGCGCACCCGCTCAAGCAGTGCCAGCCAGCGATCGTTGAAGCGGTGGATTGGTTTGACGGCAACGGCATGATCCGCCGCACCGGCGCTATCGGTAACCCGGGGCGTTGATCCGATGTTGATCGACAGCCGATCGTAGGGGACGGCAGGGCGGTCGCTGCATAGGACGCGGCGGCCTTCGCGATCCACGCCAATCGCCTCGGTGCGCAAGAATCGGGCACCGGCAAATTCGGCCAGTCGGCGTAAGTCGATATGGACGTCATCGTAGCTGTAGTGCCCGGCGACATACCCGGGGAGCATGCCCGAGTAGGGGGTGTGGGTGTCGCGGCAGATCAGCGTCAGGCGTACGCCGGGTACCGGCTTCATGCCAAAGCGCCGCAGCACTCCGACATGGCTGTGGCCGCCGCCGATGAGGATGATGTCCCGGAGGACGGGTTGTGTGGAATCCTGCATGGGTCGTCCTTGCTCAGGCGGCCAGGCCGCTGGCCTTCAGCAGCGGTTCGATGCTCGGCGCCCGGCCGCGGAAGTCCCTGAACAGCGTCGCGGCATCCACCGAGCCACCGCGCTCGAGGATGGCTTCGAGAAACGCCCGGCCGGTGACCGGATTGAAGATGCCTTCCTCGGTAAAACGCGCGAAGGCGTCCGCCGACAGCACCTCGGCCCACTTATAGCTGTAGTAACCGGCGGCGTAACCACCGGCAAAGATGTGCGCGAAGCTGTTTGGAAAGCGATTGAAGGCCGGTGGCTGGACGACGGCCACCTGCTCGCGGACTTCGTTGAGCAGGGCAAAGATCCGCTCGCCCCGCTGGCGGTCATGCTCGACGTGCAGGCGCAGGTCAAACAGCGAGAACTCGAGCTGGCGGACCATCTGCATGGCGGCGTGAAAGTTGCGCGCCGCGGTCATGCGCTGGAACAGGGCATCGGGGATCGGCTCGCCGGTTTCATGATGGCGGGCGAACAGATCCAGCGCCTCGCGCTCCCAGCACCAGTTCTCGAGGAACTGGCTGGGCAGCTCCACGGCATCCCAGGCGACGCCGTTGATGCCGGCCACGCTGGCGGCATTCACCCGGGTCAGCATGTGGTGGAGGCCGTGGCCGAACTCATGGAACAGCGTCTCGACCTCGCCATGGGTGATCAGCGCCGGGCGATCCCCCACCGGCGGGGTGAAGTTGCAGGTCAGGAACGCCACCGGTGTCCGGGTCTGGCCGCTGTGATTCATGCGACCCCGGGCCGGGGCCATCCACGCCCCGCCACGCTTGTGCGAACGGGCGTAGAGGTCGGTGTAGAACTGCCCGCGCAGTGCCCCATCCGCGTCGCGGATTTCATAGAAGCGGGCATCCGGGTGCCAGGTGTCGACACCTTCGCGCTCGGCGATGCGCACACCGAACAACCGTTCCACCACCGCGAACAGCCCGGCCATCACCCGGTCGGCCTGAAACCAGGGGCGCAGATCCTCGGGCGACAGGTCAAAGCGCGCCTCGCGCAGCCGCTCGCTGTAATAGCCGACATCCCAGGCCTCCAGCGACGCCAGCCCATCCCGCTCGCGGGCGAAGGCCTGGAGCCCGGCATACTCCTGCTCCGCGACGGGCCTGGCGCGCTCGGCAAGGTCTTCCAGAAAGGCGATCACTTCGGCGGCCGAGTCGGCCATCTTGGGCGCCAGTGACAGGCTGGCATAGTCGCGATAGCCCAGCAGCTCCGCCTGCTCCTGCCGCAGGTCGAGGATCTCGGCCATGATCGGGTGATTGTCCCGCTGGCCGGCCTGCGGGCCGGTATCCGACGCCCGGGTGGTGAACGCCTCGTAGACCTCGCGGCGCAGCCCGCGATCATGGGCATGCGCCAGGACGGCCTGCACGACTGGCATGTCCAGGCTGATGCGCCAGCCCTCGACCCCCGCCTGCTCCGCATTCTGCTTCATGACCCCCAGCGCGCTGTCGGGCAGGCCGGCCAGCTCGTCGGCATCGTCCGTATCGCGGTACCAGGCATCGGTGGCATCCATGAGGTGCTCCTGGAACCGCGATGACAGCTCGGCAAGGCGGGCGGCGATGGCGGTATAGCGCTGCTTGGCACTGTCTTCCAGCGCAACGCCGGCCAGCTCGAAGTCACGCAGGGCATTGTCCACACTCTGGCGCTGATCCTGATCGAGATGCGCGTATTCATCACTGTCGCGCAGCGCCCGGAAGGCGCTGTAGAGCGCCGTGTTCTGCCCCATCTCGGTATGGTAGGCGGATAGCGCCGGCAGGCAGGCGTTGTAGGCCTCGCGCAGCGCCTCGCTGTTCATGACGGCGTTCAGGTGCGACACGGGCGCCCAGATCTGCTCGAGCCGGTCTTCAAGCCGCTCCAGCGGGGCAACCAGGTTGTGCCAGGTGTAAGGCCCGCCATCGCGGGTGATCGCGTCGATGGCGGCGCGGTTGTCGGCCAGCACCTGGTCGACCGCGGGCTGGACATGTTCGGGACGGATCTCCGAGAAACGGGGCAGGCCGGATTCAGCGAGCAATGGGTTGGTCATGGTGATGCCGTTGTGCTCCGTAGGTCAGTGGGGAAGATTCCCCGTTGCGGACAGATCATCAGGGTAGTCGATTCGGCTTGGCCTGTTCGAACCGAATCCTCGCTCGGAAGTTCGATGGTTCCGGCCAGCCGTTGCTTTGTGTCAGTGCCTTGCAATACCGTCTGGGGGACTGCATCCGGGACATGCCATAACAATGAACACTCGATGATCAGCACGAAACGCCTCCGCGCGGCCACGTTTGCTGCCGGACTCGCGCTGGCCTCACTGGTCCTGTTGCTGCCCGGCACCGCTCGCGCGGATGCGTCGGACTCCCCGTCGCTGCTCTCGGTCGATTATTTCAGTCCCCGTGCCTCGTTCGACCGTTTCATCCGCAACACCGACGCGTTGATCGGCCTCCGCGCCGACGGGGCGCCGGTGAGCGAGCAGGTCCCCCGTCTTCGTGCAGCGGCCGGCAGTTTCGATTTTGACGCGACGCCCCATGCCTCATCGACCGCCGAGCAGAGCCGCCGGATCCTGATGGCCCGCGAGATCATCGCGCGTCTGCCCATGCCGCCGCTGGATACGATCCCCGACCGAGCCCGGGTGACGGAGACGGATCTGCGCAGCTGGACCGTTCCCGGGACCCAGCTGCGCATGCGGCGCATGACCGGTACCCGCCACGAGGGGGCATTCAGGTTTGATGCCGCCACCATCGCGGAAATCGATGATCTGTATCGTCGGATCAGCGACAGGCCCAGGCTCGACGGCGTGCCCGATGCCTATCAGCGCTACATCGCCGACGTCGACGCCGGTGCGGGCGCGATGGGGCTGAGTCAGGCATTGATCGCCAGCCGCCTGCATGTCGTTGGCACCACCAGCCCGCGCGACACCATGGAGAGCTTTCTCGGCAACATGACTGACGCTTACCGGGTGGCGCGGACCGCGGCCCGCCAGCTCGACAGCGATCCGCCGCAGATATCCATCGAGGCGGCGCGACGCCAGCAGGCCATCGCCACCGACCAGCTCCAGCAGGCGGTATCGGTCTTTGATCTGTCGGAAGTGCCTGAAGCGCTGCGACGGGATACCGGGATCGAGGCCGCGCTGCTCCTCAAGGAGATCCTCGACCGGATCCCGCTACCACGGCCGGAGACGATACCCGACGCAATCGATCTGGCCGGGCTGCCCGCCGGGGCGGATTACGACTGGCGAATACCGGGCACGCAGATTCGGATCGAGCGCATGCAGTCGGGCCCCCACGCCGGAAGCTTCCTGTTCGATGCCAATACGGTCAGCATTCTGCGGGACAGCTACGCGGCGCTGCGTGACCTTGAGTACCGTGATCCGACGGCCCTTGCCCTCGCGGCCTTTCCCGCGGCCGGGATCACGCCGGGATTCTATGATTTCTACATCACGGGTCCGGGTTATCTGGTGCCCGGCGCCCATCCGCTGGGCGCCATCGTCGACCGACTGCCCGACTGGTCCGAGCGGGTGATCATGGATCAAACCGTCTGGCAGTGGGGCGGATCCGTGGTGACGCTGGCGGTCCTGGTCCTTGCCATCTGGCTTGCGTTTCGCGTCATCGACTGGCCTGCCCGGCACCACCCGGACAGTGGAATCGCCGCCTGGATGGCGATTGCCGCCCCGCTGCTCGCCGCTTTCCTGACCCACCGCACGACCCTTTTCATCGATTACGACCTGAATTTCAGCGGCACGATGCTCGAATATCTGCTGTTCGCATCGGGGCTGGCTGAGCTGGGCTTGCTTGTCTGGGCGGTCTGGCGTCTGTCCAGCGCGTTCGCCACGACAATACTGGCGTCGTCGGCCCTGTCGAATCGCGGTTTCGATGCCAGCCTGGTCCGGCTGCTGTCCGGGATCCTCGGCGTGGCCGCAAGCATTGGCGTCGCCTCCTTTGGACTCGGGCGACTGGGCGTGGATGTGGTGCCGTTGCTGGCCGGTCTGGGGGTGGGCGGTCTGGCCGTGGCGCTGGCGGCCCGGCCGACGCTGGAAAACCTCATCGGTGGGCTGATCCTGTTCAGCGACAAGCCGGTGCGTGTTGGCGACTTCTGCACCTTCGGGGACATGAGTGGCACGGTCGAAGGGGTCGGCATCCGGTCGACCCAGATCCGCGCCCTCAACCGGGCGCTGATCTCGGTGCCCAATGCGAAGTTCGTTGATATGGAAATCGTCAACTGGGCGCGATGCGACGCCATGCTGATCGAACAGACCCTCAGGCTGCGTTGCGAGACCTCGGCCGATCAGCTTCGCCACGTCCTCATCGGCATTCGCGAAATGCTGCACGGCCACCCTCGGATCGAGGAGTCCACGATCCGTGTCCGCTTTGCGGGCTATGGCGAATCCTCGCTCGATGTCAGCGTGCGCATTTATGCACTCACCCGCGACTGGAACGAGTATCACGCCATTCGCGAGGACGTGAACTTCCACATCAAGCGGATCGTCGAGGCTTCCGGTACCCGTTTCGCGGTTCCCGCCAGCGTCATTTATACCGCTCGGGACAGTGGGCTTTCCCCGGTCTGACCCCTGTCTGATCCCGACTCGCGGTCCTGAGTCATGACTATGTCAAAATGGCGGTCGAGACATTCATCGACAGCAGGAGCCGGCAATGAGCGGCGAGCAATACGACTATGACCTGATCTGCATCGGCGGCGGCAGTGGCGGGATCGCCACCGCGCGGCGTGCGGCCGCCCATGGCGCACGCTGCGCCGTGATCGAGGCGTCGCGGCTGGGGGGCACCTGCGTGAACGTCGGCTGTGTGCCCAAGAAGGTCATGTGGCAGGCCGCGCACAGCCGCGAGGTCATGGCGCGGGCCGCGGATTATGGCTTCAGCGGTGTCGCGCCAAGCCTTGACTGGGGCGCTCTGGTCAATGCCCGCGAGGCCTATATCGAGCGCCTGAACGGCATCTACGACCGCAACCTGGATAACTCCGGCGTGGACCTCATCCGTGGTCAGGCGCGCTTCACCGATCCGCATACCGTTGAGGTGGACGGTCAGTCCTATCGGGCCGAGCGCTTCGTGATCGCCACCGGTGGCACGCCGGGACGGCCCGGCATCCCGGGTGGCGATCTGGGCATAGATTCGGACGGGTTTTTTGAGATGACCGATCGGCCCGAGAAGGTGGCCGTGGTCGGCGCGGGCTATATCGCCGTGGAGCTGGCGGGCGTCCTGCATCAGCTGGGCAGCGACGTGCAGCTGGTGGTGCGACGGGAAAAGCCGCTGCGCGGTTTTGATGCCGCCATTCAGGATGCCTTCGTCGAATCCATCGCGGCGCATGGCCCCACGCTGGTCAATCATTTCACACCGGCGGGGCTGGAGGCCGCCTGGGGCGGCTATACGCTGCATGGAGCCGACGGCCGCACGCTGGAAGGTCTCGATCAGGTGATCTGGGCGGTGGGGCGGTTGCCCAATACCGACGAGCTGGGGCTGGACGCGGCGGGTGTCCGTATGGATGCCGCCGGCACCATCCCGGTGGATGAATGGCAGTCGAGCAATCAGCCGCATATCTTTGCGCTGGGCGATGTCACCGATAATCCCTACCCGCTGACGCCGGTGGCGATTGCCGCCGGCCGGCGCCTGGCCGATCGGGTGTGGGGCGGTCAGCATGAGCGCCGGCTGGAGTATCGGGATGTCCCCACGGTGGTGTTCACGCATCCGCCCATCGGCAGCGTCGGGTTGACCGAGGCCGATGCCCGCGCGGCCCATGGCGATGCGGTGCGCGTCTATGAAACGCGGTTTGTGCCCATGGACTTTGCTCTGGCGCCCGCCGAGGCCAAGCAGCGCAGCACCATGAAGCTGGTCTGCGTGGGCGATGACGAGCGGGTCGTGGGCGTGCACCTGTTCGGAGTCGGCAGCGACGAAATGCTGCAGGGCTTTGCCGTGGCGGTGCGCATGGGCGCCACCAAGCACGACCTGGATGAAACCGTCGCCATCCATCCGACCAGCGCCGAAGAGCTGGTCACCCTGACCTGAGACAGGTGGTGTCGCGATGATTGAGACCTATCAGGGCATTACCCCGCAGGTGGCGGCCTCGGCCTGGATCCATGACAGCGCGGTGGTGATCGGTGATGTGCGGCTCGCGGCGTCGGTGTCGGTCTGGCCGACGGCCGTGCTGCGGGGGGATGTGCACCACATCGACGTGGGCGCGCAGACCAATATCCAGGATGGCGCGATCGTCCATGTAGCCCATGAGGGGCCTTATCAATCCGGTCATCCGGCGATCATCGGTGCGGCCGTCACCGTGGGGCACCGGGCCATCATTCATGCCTGCCACATCGGTGATCGTGTGCTGGTGGGCATGGGCGCGACGGTGCTGGACGGCGCCCATGTCGGGGACGAGGCGATCCTTGGTGCGGGGGCGCTGGTGCCCCCGGGCAAGCAGCTCGAGGGTGGCTATCTGTACCTGGGCAGCCCGGCGCGGGCGGTGCGTGCGCTCGATGATCGCGAGCGCGAACAGCTGGCCTACTCCGCCCGCCATTACGAGTCACTGATGGGGCGTCACCGCGACGGCGGCTGATCGGGCCCGGTCAGGTTGGGGGGCGTGATCGGGTTGGCGGCCAACTGGCGCTGGACAATGCTGGGGGTGATCGCGCAGGTGGCGAGGGTGACCACGGTCATCGCGCCGTAGAGCGCCGGCGGCACAACGCCGGGCCCGTAGCGGCCGGCCTGGTCGACGATCACCATCGCGATCTCGGCCCGGGGCACCATGCTCATGGCGATGACCAGCGCGCTCGACCGCGGTGCCATGAACCGCGCCGGCAGGGCAGTGCCGACCAGCTTGCCGAGGACCGCCGCCAGCAGCAGGATGGCACCCGCACTGAGCGCGCCGGTCAGGGCCTCGGGCTCGAGCTTGAGGCCAATGCCGATGAAAAAGAACGGCGTGAGAAAGTCGTAGAGCACGCGATAACCCCGATCCTGCCGGATCTTTCGCGGTGCCTTGCTGAAGACCAGTCCCGCGAACAGCGCCCCCACCGCCAGCGAAAATCCGAGCATGCCCGCCAGCGCGGCGATCAGGCTGCCCACCGCCACGACGATCAGCATGCGCGTTGGCGAGCGCTCGCGGCGGATGAGCGCCCGGGTCATGGGAGGCTCGACCCAGTGCGCGAAGGCATAGCAGCCTGCGGTGAAGGCGGCGAGGCTTGCCAGCAGGCCGGCGCCGGTGGTGCTCGCCGCCATCCAGTCGACGCCGTTGCCACCGGTCAGGGTCGGGATGATCGCCAGCAGCAGTGCCATCAGCACCACACCGGAGATGTCGTCGAGCTCGGCCACGTCCAGCACCAGCGCACCCTGCTCGCTGCGGAGCGCACCGGCGGCCTGCCACGGCGGCAGGGCGACGCAGATGCTGGTGGCGGTCAGGGCCACGCCGGCGACCAGCGCCGGCACGTTATCAAAACCCGCCCAGCGCGCCGCGTAGTAGCCCACCGCCCCTGAGACCAGCACGCTGATCAGCCAGATCAGGCTGGCGCCGGGGAGTTTGTCGAGGAGTCGTCGGGGGTTGCTGCCCAGCCCCACCCGAAACAGCAGGGCGACCAGCCCCAGGGCGGCAAGCAGGTCGAAGGCCCCCTGCACCGCCGGGCTCAGCAGCGGCACGACGTCGTGGAGCAGCCGTAGCCCCAGGCCGATGAGGATATAGCCCACCAGGGCCGGGATCCTCAAGCGCTCGCAGAGGTGTTTCAGCACGATGGCGAGCAGCGTGACGCCGCCCACCAGCAGCACCAGTAGCGAGTCAGGTGTGGCGCTGGCCTGGATCATCCACGCGGGTCAGGGACGGGTGTCGTTGCGCAGGGTTTCGATCACCGGAGCGGTGCTGGGCCGGATGCGGCGCCAGAGCTCGAAGGCCCCGGCGGCCTGCTCGACGAGCATGCCCAGTCCGTCACGGGTGCGATAGGCGCCATTGGCTTCGGCCCAGCGCAGGAACGGCGTGGGCTCGGCGCCATAGAGCATGTCGAAGGCAGTGGCCCCGTCGCCGACGATACTCGCCGGGAGGTCGGGCACGTCGCCCTCGAGCCCGCTCGAGGTGGCGTTGATGACCACTTCGAAGCGCTCGCCGCTCAGGTCATCGAGCCCGCAGCCCTCGATGCTGCCGGCGTCGGCGAAGGCCCGGGCGAGGGTCTGCGCCCGCTCGGGGGTGCGGTTGGCGATCACCAGAGTGGCCGGGTTCTCGTCGAGCAGCGGCATCAGCACGCCGCCCGCGGCGCCGCCGGCACCGATCAGCAGGATGCGCTTGCCGGCAAGGCCGACGCCCAGGTTGTTGCGCAGGTCGTTGATGAGTCCCTCGCCGTCGGTGTTATCGGCATAGACACTCTCGCCAAAGATCAGGGTGTTGACCGCACCGGCCCGCTCGGCCCGGTCACTGCGCTGGTCGGCCAGCGCCCAGGCCTGTTCCTTGAACGGCACCGTGATGTTGGCGCCATGCGCCCCCTCGGCGCGAAAGGCCGCGATCGCCTCGGCGAGTCCATCGAGTGGTGGTTCGCGCCGGGTGTACTCGATCTGCTGGGCGGTCTCTTCGGCGAACAGCGCGTGGATGCGCGGTGACAGGGAGTGATCGATGGGGTGGCCGAAAACGGCATAGGAATCCATGGGGACCTCCGATAGGTCGGGGCGTTCAGTGCTCGGCCAGCCAGCCGGCAACGTCCCTCGCGAAATAAGTCAGGATGGCATCCGCGCCGGCCCGCTTGAAACCGAGCAGCGACTCCATCACGCAGGCCTCGCGGCTGAGCCAGCCGTTGTCGAAAGCGGCGTTCAGCATGGCGTACTCACCACTGACCTGGTAGGCGAAGGTCGGCACGTCGAAGCGCTCACGCACCCGCCGGATGATATCCAGATACGGCATGCCCGGCTTGATCATGACCATGTCGGCGCCTTCCGCCAGATCGAGCCCCACCTCGCGGAGCGCCTCGGCGCCATTGCCGGGGTCCATCTGGTAGGTCCGCTTGTCGCCGCCGCCCAGATTGCCGGCCGAGCCGACCGCGTCGCGGAATGGCCCGTAGAAGGCCGATGCGTATTTGGCGGCATAGGCAAGGATGCGCGTTTCGGGGTGGCCATCGGCCTCAAGTGCCCGGCGGATGGCGCCGACCCGTCCATCCATCATATCCGATGGGGCAACGATGTCCGCCCCGGCCGCCGCATGCGACAGCGCCTGGCGGACCAGTGCCTCCAGGGTGATGTCATTGGCGACATAGCCATTGGCATCCAGCAGCCCGTCTTGGCCGTGGACGGTGAACGGATCAAGGGCGACGTCGGTGATCACGGCAATCTCCGGCGTCCGGGCCTTGATGGCGCGGACTGCGCGCTGTGCGAGCCCCTCCGGATTCCAGGCCTCGGCGGCATCATCGCTCTTGGCGGCCGCCGGCGTGACCGGAAACAGGGCGATGGCCGGCACCCCCAGCCGCTCCAGCTCGGCGGCTTCCGCCTGCAGGCGATCCAGGGTCAGGCGCTCGACGCCGGGCATGGATGGCACCGGTTCGCTGTGATCGTGGCCCTCGATGACAAAGACCGGTTGGATCAGATCGTTGACCGACAGGCCGTTCTCGCGCACCAGTCGCCGGGTGGCGTCGTCGCGCCGCAGCCGCCGCGGACGGCTGGCGGGAAATCCCGGCCCGTGGGCTGATTCATGCGTCACCTTTGAATCCTCCGCTCGGTTGTTCGGGCAGGCGGGCCACCGCCCAGTCCAGCACCCGCCGCACCCGGGGCGCGGTGATGCGATAGGCCGTGGGCTGGTCCACCCAGCGCCATTCGTGATGTTCGGGGGTGCCAAGCTCAGGGGCAATACCCAGTGTCACTTCGCGGATGGGGGTTTCCGCCAGGTAATAGCGCGCCACCTTGCCGCGGGCGTAGGGACCGGTCTCGGTGTAGTCCTCGCCCCAGTTGAACCACATGTCGGTGATGCCGGTCTCCTCGGCCACTTCGCGCCGGGCGGCCTCGAGGGGCGTCTCGCCGGTTTCGGTCCGGCCCTTGGGGAAGTCCCAGTACTGGTAGGCGCGCAGCAGCAGAAACCGCCAGCGGCGGTGTTCCGCGCGCACCAGAACGACGCCGGCGGACAGGATGCGCGGGTTCTGTCTAGTCATGCCAGGCCGGGCTCAGAGAGCGGACGGCATCGACCATGGCCTCGACATGTTCCGGGGGGATCTGGGGGTGTACGCCGTGACCGAGGTTGAAGACATGACCGCTGCCGGGGCCGAACTCCCGCAGCACGCGTTCGACCTCGCGACGGATGACTTCGGGGCGCGCGTAGAGAATGCTCGGGTCGAGATTGCCCTGCAGGGCCACGCGATCGCCCACCCGGCGCCGCGCTTCGTCCATTGACAGCGTCCAGTCGATGCCCAGCGCGTCGGCACCGCTGTCGGCGATGGTCTCGAGCCAGATGCCGCCGCCCTTGGTGAAGAAGGTCACGGGCACGCGCCGGCCTTCGCGGCTGCGGATCAGCCCGTCGATGATCTGCTGGGCGTACTGCAGTGACAGCCGCGGATAGACATCGTGCGCCAGCGCGCCGCCCCAGGTGTCAAAGATCATCACCGCTTGGGCACCCGCCTCGATCTGCGCGTTGAGATAGGCGGTGACGGCGCGCGCGGTTTTCTCGAGCAGACGGGCCATGACCTGGGGCTCGTCGTAGGCGAGCGCCTTGATATGGCGGAAGTCCTTGCTGCTGCCGCCCTCGACCATATAGGTCGCCAGCGTCCAGGGGCTGCCGGCGAAGCCGATCAGCGGGACGCTGCCCTCCAGCGCCTGTCGGACCCGGCTCACGGCATCGGTGACGTAGCGCAGTTCGGCGTCCACATCCGGCACCGGCAGGCGGTCGACGCTGGCGGCATCACGCACCGTATGCTCAAAGCGCGGGCCCTCGCCGGGCTCAAAATAGAGCCCCAGGCCCATGGCATCGGGCACGGTGAGGATGTCCGAGAACAGGATGGCGGCATCCAGGTCAAAGCGCCGCAGCGGCTGCAGGGTCACCTCGCAGGCAAGCTCGGGATTGCGGCACAGGTTCATGAAACTGCCCGCCTGGGCGCGGATTTCGCGGTACTCGGGCAGGTAGCGCCCGGCCTGGCGCATGATCCAGACCGGGGTGCGGTCGACGGGCTCGCGGGCGAGGGCCCGCAGGAGACGGTCGTTGTGCAGTTCGCTCATGACCACGGGCCGGCCTAGACGCCCATGTAGGCGAGGATGCCCTTGGCGGCCTCGCGGCCTTCATAGACGGCGGTGACCACCAGGTCCGAGCCGCGCACCATGTCGCCGCCGGCGAACACGTTGGGATTGTCGGTCTGGAAGGGGTGCTTGCCGCCTTTTTTGACGCGGACCCGCTCGCGCTCGTCGACGCCGATGCCGTGCTCGTCGAACCATTCCGGCGGATCGGGGCGAAAGCCGAAGGCCATGATGACGCGGTCCGCGGGGATGATCTCCTCGCTGCCCGGCACGGTCTCGGGGCGCCGGCGACCGCGCTCGTCGGGGGCGCCGAGGCGGGTCTCGACCACCTTGACGCCCTCCACCTGGCCATCACCGACGATCTCGACGGGCTGACGGTTGAAGCGGAAGTCGACGCCTTCCTCGCGGGCGTTGTAGACCTCGCGCCGCGATCCGGGCATGTTCTGCTCGTCGCGTCGATAGGCGCAGGTCACGCTGCTCGCGCCCTGACGCAGGGCGGTGCGGTTGCAGTCCATGGCCGTGTCGCCGCCACCCAGCACCACCACGCGCTGATCGGCCATGTCAACGAACTCTTCCGGGCTTTTCTCGAAGCCCATGAGCCGGTTGATGTTGGAGACCAGATAGGGGAGCGCCTCGTAGACGCCGGGCATGTCCTCGCCGGGAAAACCGCCCCGCATGTAGGTGTAGGTGCCCATGCCAAGGAAGACCGCGTCGTACTCGCGCTCGAGCTCGGCGTAGGTGACGTCGGTGCCGACGTCCACGCCCAGACGGAACTCGACGCCCATGTACTCCATGATCTCGCGGCGCTTGGCGATGACTTCCTTTTCGAGCTTGAACGGCGGAATCCCGAAGGTCAGCAGCCCGCCGATCTCGGGATAGCGGTCAAAGACCACCGCCTCGACGCCATTGCGCACGAGGATGTCGGCGGCACCCAGGCCGGCCGGGCCGGCACCGATGACGGCCACCCGCCGGCCGGTGGGGACCACGCCGGTCATATCCGGCCGCCAGCCCTGCTTGAAGGCCTCGTCGGTGATGTACTTCTCGACCGAGCCGATGGTCACGGCGCCGAAGCCGTCGTTCAGCGTACAGGCACCTTCACACAGCCGGTCCTGCGGACACACCCGGCCGCAGACCTCGGGCAGGGTGTTGGTCTTGTGCGAGAGCTCGGCGGCCTCGAACAGGTTGCCCTCGGCGATCAGCTTGAGCCAGTTGGGGATGTAGTTGTGGACCGGGCATTTCCACTCGCAGTACGGATTGCCGCACTCCACGCAGCGGTCGGCCTGGGCGGCGGCATGCTCGGTGCTGAAGTCACCGTAGATTTCGGTGAACTTCTGCACCCGGGCACGCGCCGGCTCTTTCTCGGTGTCCTGACGCGGGACGTCGATAAACTGGAAGTAGTTACCCATAGCGTTCTCAGGCTGCCTGCCGCAGCGTGCTCAGTACCTCGTTGATGTCAGCAGCCCGCGGCTTGACCAGCCAGAAACAGCCGACGTAATCGCGGAAATTGTCGAGGATCTCCTGCCCCCAGGGCGAGCCCGTCTCGTCGATGTACTCGGCGATGGTATCGCGCAGGAACTCCCGATGCGCAGTCATGGGCTCGGTCTGGACGCGGCGGATGTCGATGAGCTCGTGGTTGTAGCGATCGACGAACTGGTTGTCCATGTCCAGTACGAAGGCGATCCCACCGGTCATCCCGGCGCCGAAGTTGAGCCCCGTCGGCCCGAGCACGCAGACCACGCCGTCGGTCATGTACTCGCAGCCATGATCGCCGACGCCTTCCACCACCGCATGGGCGCCGGAGTTGCGCACCGCGAACCGCTCACCGGCCAGGCCCGCGGCAAACAGCTTGCCGCCGGTGGCCCCGTAGAGGCAGGTGTTGCCGATGATGGTGGTGTCCTGACTGGCGAAGCCGCTGCCTGCCGGCGGGCGGATGACCAGTTTGCCACCGGCCATGCCCTTGCCGACGTAGTCGTTGGCATCACCGTCGAGCACCATGTTGAGCCCACCGGCATTCCACACGCCAAAGCTCTGACCGGCGCTGCCGGAGAGGTTAAGACGGATGGGCGAGCCGCTCATGCCCAGGTTGCCGTGGCGGACGGCGATCTCGCCGGACAGCCGCGCACCGATGGAGCGGTCGTCGTTGCGCACCGCGTACTCGAACACCCCGCCCGAGGCCGACTCGATGGCCGGCAGGGCGTCGGCGACCATGCGCTCGGCGAGCTCGCCGCGGTCGAACGGCACGTTGCTGGGTGTGACGCAGTGGGTGGGCTTGGCCGGATCGAGCCCGCCGTCGGAGAGGATCGGCGAGAGATCGAGCTTGGCCTGCCGGGCCGTCTCGGGGGTGCGCTGCTCGAGCAGATCCACCCGGCCGATCAGCTCCTCGAGCGAGCGGATTCCCAGCCGCGCCATCCACTCCCGCGTTTCCATGGCCACGAAGGTGAAGTAGTTGGCGACCCGCTCGGGGGTACCGATGAAGTGCTTGGTCCGCAGGACCTTCTCCTGCGTCGCCACGCCAGTCGGGCAGTTGTTGAGATGGCAGACGCGCAGGTACTTGCAGCCCATGGCGATCATCGGTGCCGTGCCAAAGCCGAAACTCTCGGCTCCCATGATGGCTGCCTTGATGACGTCGAGCCCGGTCTTGAGCCCGCCGTCGGTCTGCAGCCGGATCTTGCCACGCAGGTCGTTGGCGCGCAGCGTCTGATGGGTCTCAGTGAGGCCCAGCTCCCAGGGCGTTCCGGCGTACTTGACCGAGGTCAGCGGGCTGGCGCCGGTGCCGCCATCATGGCCGGCAATGGTGATCAGGTCGGCATACGCCTTGGCCACGCCGGCGGCGACGGTGCCGACACCGGGCGCCGCCACCAGCTTGACCGAGACCAGCGCCTGCGGATTGACCTGCTTGAGGTCGTAGATCAGCTGGGCGAGGTCCTCGATGGAGTAGATGTCGTGATGCGGCGGTGGCGAAATCAGCGCCACCCCGGGCTTCGAGTAACGCAGCCGGGCGATCATCTCGTTGACCTTATGCCCGGGCAGCTGTCCGCCCTCGCCGGGCTTGGCACCCTGGGCGACCTTGATCTGCAGTACCTCGGCGTTACGCAGGTAATGCGGCGTGACGCCGAAGCGGCCCGAGGCCACCTGCTTGATCTTGGACATCCGCTCGTTGCCGAAGCGGTGGGCATCCTCGCCCCCCTCGCCGGAGTTGGAGCGCCCGCCGAGGCGGTTCATGGCGATCGACAGGGCCTCATGGGCCTCGGGCGAGATCGCGCCCAGTGACATCCCGGCCGAGTCGAAGCGGCGGATGATGTTCTCGAGCGGCTCGACCTCGTCGAGCGGGATCGGTGTCTGGTCGGTGACCTGGAACAGGTCGCGCATGGCGGCCACCGGGCGTGTGTTCACCGTTTCGGCGTACGCCTGATAACGGGCGTAATCGCCGGTGTAGGCGGCCTCCTGCAGGGCGGCCACCACATCGGGGTTGTAGGCGTGATACTCACCGCCGTGGACGTACTTGAGCAGCCCACCCTGGGCGAGGGGCACGCTGGCCCGCCAGGCCTGTTCGTGGAGACTGCGCTGGTCCTCCTCGAGGTCCGCGAAATCCGCGCCCTGGATGCGCGAAGTGGTGCCGGTGAAGCACAGGTCCACCACGCTGTCGCCGAGGCCGACAATCTCGAAGAGCTGGGCGCCGCGATAGCTGGTGATCGTCGAGATGCCCATCTTCGAGAGGATCTTGTAGAGCCCCTTGTTCAGCCCCTTGCGATAGTTGCGCAGCAGGTCGGAGAGCTCCGCGCCCTTGATCTCGCCGGTGCGCAGCTGATCCTGCACCACCTCGAAGGCCAGATACGGGTACACCGCGGTGGCGCCGTAACCGATCAGCACCGCGCACTCGTGGCTGTTGAGGGCCGTGCCGGTCTCCACCACCAGGTTGGTGTCGCAGCGCAGACCGGTGCGCACCAGGTGATGGTGAACGGCGCCGGTGGCGAGCAGGGCATGCACCGGGATGCGATCGCGGGCCAGCTCTCGGTCGGTGAGCACCAGCAATGTGGCGCCGCCGCGGACGGCCTCGGCCGCCTCGTCGCGGATAGCATGGATGGCCGCCTCCAGCGAACCGTCCGCGGCAAAGCTGAGGTCGATGTGGTGGACGCACTCGCCTTCGCGATGGGCCTCGATCAGGCCGCTGAACTTGCCGTCGGAGAGGATCGGCGAGTCGAGCACCAGGCGCCGGGCATGATCCTCGACCTCCTCGAAGAGGTTCTTCTCCGGGCCGAACACGGTCTCCAGCGACATCACGATCTGCTCGCGCAGCGGATCGATGGCCGGGTTGGTCACCTGCGCGAACTGCTGGCGGAAGTTGTCGTAGAGCGGCCGCACCTGGCGCGAGAGCACCGGCATCGGCGTGTCATCACCCATGGAGCCGACCGCTTCCTGGCCGCCCTGGGCCAGTGCGCGGGTGACGATGTCACGCTCCTCGAAGGTCACGCCGAACTGCTTCTGATAGGTGTCGAGCGAGTGGCCGATACGTGACTCGCCGGTGTCGCCCACCGAGGGCACATCGCGGGAGTGCTCGGCCAGCCAGCGCTTGTAGGGCGCGCGGTTCTTGAGCCGCTCGTCGACGTCCTCGGGCAGGATCAGGTTGCCGGTCTCGGTGTCCGCCGCGAGCATCTCGCCGGGCTTGAGACGGCCCTTTTCGACCACCTGATCGGGATCGTAATCCCACACGCCCACTTCGGAGGCCAGCGTGATATGGCGGTCCTTGGTGATCACCCAGCGCGCCGGTCGCAGGCCGTTGCGGTCGAGGGCGCAGGCGGCATGCCGGCCGTCGGTGAGGACAATGCCGGCGGGCCCGTCCCAGGGCTCGATATGCTGGGAGTGGAATTCGTAGAACGCGCGCAGGTCGGCGTCCATGGTCTCGACATTCTGCCAGGCCGGCGGCATCAGCAGGCGCAGGGCCCGGAAGATATCCATGCCGCCGGTGATCAGCACGTCGAGCATATTGTCGAGGCTCGAGGAATCCGAGCCGGTCAGGTTGACCAGCGGCTGGATCGCCTCGATGTCGGGCAGCAGCGGGGTGCTGAACCGGTACGCCCGGGCGATGGCCCAGTTGCGGTTGCCCTGGATGGTGTTGATCTCACCGTTGTGCGCGAGATAGCGGAACGGCTGCGCCAGCCGCCACTGCGGCAGCGTGTTGGTGGAAAAGCGCTGGTGGAAGACCGCCAGCGAGGTCTCGAGGGAGGGATCCTGCAGGTCCTTGTAGAACACCGGCAGGTTCTCCGGCATGACCAGGCCCTTGTAGGAGAGCACCCGCGCCGACAGGCTCGGGATATAGAAGACCGGATCGACGCCCTCCAGCGCCTTCTCGGCACGCCGGCGCGCCATGAACAGGCGCCGCTCGAACTCGGACTCTTCCATGTCATCGGGCGTGTTGACGAACACTTGGGCGATGTCCGGCAGCGTCGCCAGGGCCTGTTCGCCGCAGGCGCTGGTGTCGACCGGGACTTCGCGCCAGCCCGCCGCCGGCACCTCGTAGTGGGCCAGTGCATGCTCGAGCACGCTGCGGGCATGGCGGCCCGCCTCGGCGTCGCGGGACAGGAACACGCAGCCGGTGGCAAAGCGCTCGGCCAGATCGATGCCCGCTGCGGCGCCCGCCTGGCGCATGAACGCCACCGGCGGCTTGATCAGCAGACCGCAGCCGTCGCCGCTCTTGCCGTCGGCGGCGACCGCGCCGCGATGCGTGAGCCGCGCCAGGGCGGAAATCGCCGTTTCCAGCAGCCAGTGGCTGGGTTGGCCGTCCATGTGGGCGATCAGGCCAAAGCCGCAGTTGTCTCGCTCGAATTCCGGCTGATAGAGCGTCGGACCGTTGAAGGGTAGTTGCTCCACGCTAACTGCCTCTCTGTTATTGGCTGGAGTTGGGCGTCGCCCGGCGTTCGGGCCGCATCGGGGCCCGGTGCGGACGACGCCTCCGGCGGCGCCAGCAGTTGACGTCCTCAATCAATGTGCGACTTCCATGTCAGCGGGCAAATGGTTGGACAATATAGCGCGGGCGGCGTTTTGCGGCAATGTCAGGTGAGCTTGGCGGGGTCGGTCAGGCGCTCGTATTCCTCCAGTGCAAAGCGGTCGGTCATGCCCGCGATATAGTCCGCAATCACCCGTGCCTGACCGCGTCGGCCGTTGCGCCCGGCCCGCTCGCGGGCGCTCTCGGCGAACTCCGGGGGCAGCAGTTGGAGGTCGGCCATGAAGCGCTCGAACAGGCTGTGGACCACATGGTCCGCCTTGGTGGTCATGCGGTGCACCCGGTAGTGCCGGTAGAGGTTGGCCATCAGGTGATCCTTGAGCGCCCGATGACGCGCCTGCATGCCGGGGCTGAAGGCGATGAGTGGCTGCCCGCTCGCGCGCACATCGTCGGGTCCGAGGGGGTTGGCCCGGGTGATCCGCTCGCGGCTGGTGGTCAGCAGGTCGTTCACCTGCCCGGCGATCAGCTCGCGGACGATGCGATAGACCCGCCGCCGGCCGCCGAGGGCGGGATGTTCGGCTTCGACATGGCGGTCGAGCGCGTCGATCCACTCCACCTCGCGCAGCGCATCGATATCCAGCAGTCCGGCCCGCAGGCCGTCATCGACGTCGTGACTGTTGTAGGCGATTTCGTCGGCGACGTTGGTGAGCTGCGCCTCGAGAGATGGCTGGGTCCCGTCGATGAAGCGCTGGCCGACATCGCCCAGCCGCTCGGCATGGGCGAGCGGGCAGCGTTTGACCAGTCCCTCGCGGGTCTCGAAGGTCAGGTTGAGCCCATCGTGCTCGGGATAGCGGGTCTCGAGCTGATCCACCACGCGCAGCGACTGGAGGTTGTGCTCGAACCCGCCGTACTCGGCCATGCAGTCGTTGAGCGCGGTCTGCCCGGCATGTCCGAAGGGCGTGTGGCCCAGGTCGTGGGCCAGTGCGATCGCCTCGGTCAGATCCTCGTTAAGGCCCAGTGCCCGGGCGATGGTGCGCGCGATCTGCGCCACCTCGAGGCTGTGGGTGAGGCGCGTCCGGAACAGGTCGCCCTCGTGATTGACGAATACCTGGGTCTTGTACTCAAGGCGCCGGAATGCCGCGCTGTGAATGATCCGGTCGCGGTCGCGCTGAAAGGCGTTGCGCAGGTCGGGGCGGCTGTCCGCATGACGCCGGCCGCGGCTGGTGGACGGGCGGCAGGCAAACGCCGCCAGGCCGAGGGGGTCACTGGCCGGCTCAGTCATGGCCTTCCGCCTCCAGTGTTGCGGTGAGGGCATCGGGGTCATAATCGGCGGTGACCGTGGCGTCCCCCAGGGCCCGCAAGAGCACCAGGCGCAACGCGCCGTCGCGGTTTTTCTTGTCGCGGGCCATGAATTCGCGGAAGCGCCCGGCGCCCATGTCGGCGGGCGCATGCACCGGCAGCCCGGCGCGCTCGATAAGGGCGATGGCCCGGTCGCGGTCGCGGGCATTGATCCAGCCGAGCCGCGCGGACAGGCGCGCCGCCATACACATGCCGGCGGCAATCGCCTCGCCATGCAGCCAATCGCCATAGCCGCGGGCCGCTTCGATGGCATGGCCGAAGGTATGC
The DNA here is from genome assembly GCF_009805925.1 of Spiribacter sp. SSL99. Lineage (NCBI taxonomy): Bacteria > Pseudomonadati > Pseudomonadota > Gammaproteobacteria > Chromatiales > Ectothiorhodospiraceae > Spiribacter > Spiribacter sp. SSL99. The sequence continues at coordinate 35,938 of NZ_MAOM01000019.1, forward strand.
CCCAGATTGAGCAGGGCACGCTGGCCGGCCTCGCGCTCGTCGGCGGCGACGATGGCGGCCTTGTTACGGCAGCAGCGCTCGACGATATGGGCCAGCGTGGCGGGATCGCGCGCCATCGCCGCGTCGAGGTGGGCTTCGAGCCAGGCAAGGAAATCGGCGTCGCCCAGCAGGGCGTACTTGATGACCTCGGCCATGCCGGCGCGCAGCTCCCGTTGCGGCAGGCTGTCCAGCACGGCCAGATCGGCGATGACCGCGCGGGGCTGGTGGAAGGCGCCGATCATGTTCTTGCCGCGGGGATGGTTGACGCCGGTCTTGCCCCCCACGGATGAGTCGACCATGGCCAGTAGCGTGGTGGGCACCTGAACAAAGCCCACCCCGCGCTGGTAGGTGGCGGCGACGAACCCCGCCAGATCGCCGATGACGCCGCCGCCCAGGGCCACCACCTGGCAGTCGCGGCTGAAGCCGTTGACCAGCAGGGTGTCGAACACCGGCAGCATCGATTCGAGCTGTTTTTCCTGTTCGCCGTCCGGCAGGCAGGCGCTGGCCAGGCGACGGTCCGCGAATGCCGCACGCAGTCGGTCGAGGTACAACGGCGCGACGGTCTCGTTGCTGACCACCATGACTTCGCGGGCGTCGATGGAATCGCGCAGGCAGCGGGGATCATCGAGCAGGCCGCGGCCGATCAGGATGGGGTAGCTGCGCTCGCCCAGGGCGACGTCGACGCGGCGGGGTTCATCCGTCATGCGAGGGCTCCGTCTGCTGCAGTCGCCGGGCCAGTTGCTCGGCGATCCGCTCCGGTGATCCATCCCGGGTATCGATGCTGATATCCGCGATGGCTTCGTAGATCGGCGCTCGTGCCTCGAGGATCGCCGCCAGCCGTCCGGCCGGGTCGTCGCCGCGTAGCAGCGGGCGATCGCTATGCCGGGTGCGTGCGATCTGCGTGGCCACATCGGCGCGCAGATAGACCACCTGGCCGCGCTCGCGCAGACAGCGCTGATTGGCCGGGTCGAGCACGGCGCCGCCGCCGGTGGCGAGCAGGGTACGCGGCTGCCGGGTCAGTGTCTCAAGCAGCTCCGACTCGCGGCGTCGGAAGCCGGCCTCGCCCTCGATGTCGAAAATGCGTGGGATGTCGACGCCGGTCCGCGCCTCGATGGCGGCGTCCAGGTCGACGAACGACAGCGCCAGCCGCGCCGCCAGGCGGCGGCCGATGGTGCTCTTGCCCGCGCCCATGGGGCCGACGAGGAATACCCGGTCAATCCTGCTCATGGTTCTGATTCTATCGCGTTTGTGGGTGTGCCCGGAGCCTCGAGGATGCGGGGTGTGACAAAGATCAGCAATTCGCTGCGGTCGTTGACGGCGGTGCGGCGCTGAAAGAGCTGTCCCACCAGTGGCAGATCCGACAGTCCGGGGACGCGGCGCACGCCATCGCGGCGCGTCTGTTCGAACACGCCGCCGAGGACCACGGTCTCGCCGTCGGCCACCAGCACGTGGGTGCGCACCGCCTGGGTGTTGATGGCCGGGCCCTCCGGGGTCTCCTCGCCGCGGCTGTCCTGGTTGATCGCCAGGGTCAGCTGCACCTGGTCATCCGGGGTGATCTGGGGTGTCGCCACCAGCCCCAGAACCGCTTCCCGGAAGGCGATGCTGGTGGCGCCGCTGGAGGTGGCTTGCTCGAAGGGGATCTGCACGCCCTGCTTGATTTCGGCCTGCTGGTTGCTGGCAGTGACCACGCGTGGGCTTGAGATGATCTCGCCCTTGTTCTCACTCTCCATGGCCGAGAGCTCGAGCTCGAGCAGGTAGCTGCCGATCTTGCCGATGGCCACCCCGGCGCCGCCGGCGACATTGCTGGCGGGCAGATCCACCATCAGGCCGTCGGCATCCAGCGTGCCGCCGCTGGTGATGCGGGTGTCGCCGGTCTGATTGCGACGCGCGGCATTGAAGCGCACGCCGATCTCGTTACTGAAATCGTCACTCGCGATCACGATCCGCGCCTCGATCAGCACCTGCCTCACCGGCACATCAAGACGCTCGACCAGCGTCCGGGCCTGCTGGATGGCGCGATCCGACCCGCGGATGATGAGGGTGTTGGTGCGCCCATCAACGCTGACCCGCGCATCGTCGAGCAGACTGGCGAGCTCGCCGGCATTGGCATAACGGATCGGCATGAACACCGTCCGTGCCGGCGTGGTGGCCGGCGCGTCGGTGGCGGGCCCCGGCTCGGCGGTGATGGCTTCGACGTGCTCGCGCACCTCCGGCAGGGTCACCGAGTCGACGTCCAGCTGAACCGGCTGGGCGACCGCGGGCAGGGCCACGCCATGCAGCGTGATCAGGGCGATGAGCGCCGCGGGTAGCGGCCGGATGAGGGGAAGGGGCATCCGCTATTCTCCTGCCGATGGCGGTCCCGGCTGTCGGGGAATGATCCGCATGGGGGCGTCGGGGTTGCTGGGGCCGGGCGCTACGCTGATCGCACCGGATTGAATGCGCGCCAGCTGCCCCAGCCCGGCGATCGGGTCGCCGCGCTGGTGTCGCTGCAGCGGACCGTCGGCCCGGCGGATCAGTGCCCACTGCCGATCGCCGCGGATGATCCGGCCGATGTAGCGGATATCGGTGTCGGCGATGGGCATGGAGGGGCGGGCGCTGGCGAAGGGATTGGCCGGCGGCCTCCCCGGGGGCACGGCATCCGGTCGCGGGGTTTCGGCGATCCAGCCCGCGCTGGTCTCCGCGGGCTGGGACGCCCCCGGCACCGACGGCTGCCAGTAGACGTCCAGGTTCAGCGTCAGGACGATTCCGCCCGGTTGCGCATCGGCATCGCCATCGTTGAATTCGAGGCCGGTCAGAGCGATCCCGCGGGTGGTCTGCTCGACGCCGGCCAGAAACCGCATCAGGGGCGTCCACCCGCCGTTGAGGCGCACCACCAGGCGGCGTTGATGGTAGGCGGGCGTCGCTCGGGTGGTGCCGGGCTCGATGTCGACCAGACGTGCGCCGTTGTCGGCAGCCAGTCCCGCCAGATGACTCACCAGCCGGGACTCATCCGCTGCTGCCGGCAGGCGCATGGGGTGATGGCGGAGGGCGCTGCGCCGCCGCTCGATCGCCGCTGTGACCGCCTTGCGGTCGGCGAGGCGGCGTTGCTCGGCATCCAGACGCTGGGCAAGGGGGGCGCGGCTTTCGGCCAGCCGGTCGCGCTCGGCCAGCGCCGGTCGCAGGGCAATCAGCCAGCCGGCGATCAGCCCCAGTAACAGCCCCACGCCCGCGGTCTTGAGTGCTTTAACCGTCATCGTCCACCGTCGGCGTTGACGGGCGCGTCAGGGTCAGCCGGAACCCGCGGCGTTCCCCGCCCTCGGTGGCCAGGTGAGTCAGCCGCTGCAGGTGAAACCCGGCGAACGCCGGCGCGGCACGCAGCGAGTCGATGAGCCGCGGCAGGGCATCGGGCTGTCGGCTGTGGCCCTCGATGACGCGTTCTTCGGCGTGGATCCGCAACCGGGTCAGGGCGATCGTCGGCGGGCGCGCGGCCAGCGTCTGGGTCAGTGCATCCGGCGCGCGGCGGCGTTGCTCGCCCAGTGTCTCAGTCACTGCATGGCGGGCATCGAGGCGCTCGCGGGTGCGCTCGAGGCGACCTTGGGCTTCGATCGCCGGGGCAAGCTCGGCGAGCTGCGCCTCGAGCTCGGCCTGATGCGCCCGGTCCGCGGCATTCTGCTGATCGACGCGGGTGGCGATGATGGCGAGGGCCATCAGCCCCGCCAGGCCCCCGCCAAGGCCGATCAGCGCCAGCCGCCAACGCCGCCGGCGGGCTTGTCGGGCGCGCCAGGGCAGCAGGTTAACGCCAATGGGCATAACGGTCTCCGGCATGAAGGGCCAGCCCGATGGCCGTGACAAGCCGTGACTGGTCGGCGGCGAATGCATCGGCATCGCCGGCGTCGGCCAGTTCCAGGCCGCGCAGCGGGTCCGGCAGGTAGCAGTCGCTGCCCAGCCGGCTGGCAATGGCCGCCGCCAGCGTCTGGCTGGCGCCGCCGCCGATGAGGGCCATGGCATCGGGGACGCGGGTTGAGGCACTGCCGTGGTGCATGGCGAGGGCCTGCTCAATGCGGCGCAGGCAGTCGCTGTCGCCCGGCGTATCGCTCAGCTCGTGGGTCTGGCAGTAGTGCAGACGCTGACGATCGAAGATGCCCAGTCGCAGGCGCGCCCCTATATCAAGCAGCGCGACCGGGGCGCTGGTGGGGCCGAGCGGCAGGCGATCGTCCCGCAACGCGGCGCGAACGCTGGCATGGGCGTCGAGGTCGATCAGCTGGCAGCGCAGTCCGGCTGCCTTGAGTTGACGCCGCCGCTCGGCAATGGCCTTGTCCCGGGCGGCCACCACAAGAACGGCCTGCTGATCCCCGTCGGGCTCGGCGGCGAGTCGTCGAAAGTCAAACGCCAGCGCCTGGGGGGACTGTTTGAGGGTCGCCTCGATATCGAGCTGGACCCGGGTCTCGAGGGCCGCCTCGTCGAGACCCGCCGGGACCTTGATCACTCGGGTGATGGCCTGTTCGTCGGCCAGCGCAGTGGCGGCCAGTCGCGCGTCGGGGGCGGCGCGCCGGGCGGCCGTGGCGATGGTCGCGGCCACCGAGGCGGGTGACGGGTCGTCGGCCGGATAGGGCTCGATGGCATGGCCGGCGAGGATCATCCGCCCGCCGGCCCGGCGCAGCGCAACGGCCTTGACCGCCGTGGTGCCGCAGTCGATGCCGATGACGGCGGGGCCTCCGCGGCTCCGGCGTCGCACTGGCATCATGATGTGGTGGGCCCCGGCGCCCCGTCGCCGCCGCCGGCGGTGATATACTCGGCCCTCGACGGGTCAGTGCATGCAAGAAGGTTCATGTCGGTCATCATTCGGCGCTCACTGCAAATGCTGGCGGGGCTGGCCTCGCTAGGGCTCTTGGCGGCCGGCGGCATGATTGCCGCCTACATCGTGCTGGCGCCCGGGCTGCCCAGCGTTGAGTCGGTGCGCAATGTCGAGTTGCAGGTGCCGCTGCGCGTCTACACCGCCGAGGGCGAGCTCATCGACGAGTTCGGCGAAGTGCGGCGGACGCCCGTCGGCCTTGGAGCCATCCCGCCGAGCATGGTGGAGGCCTTCATCGCCGCCGAGGATCAGCGCTTCTATCAACATCCCGGCGTTGATTATGAAGGCATCGCCCGGGCGGTCTGGTACCTGGTTCGCACCGGCGAGAAAGGACCGGGCGGCAGCACCATCACCATGCAGCTCGCCCGCAACCTGTTCCTCAGCTCGGAACAGACCTATCTGCGCAAGCTCCGCGAGATTTTTCTGGCGCTGCGCATCGAGCAGGAGCTCGACAAACGCAAGATCCTCGAGCTGTATCTGAACAAGATCTACCTGGGTCAGCGTGCCTATGGGGTGGCGGCGGCGGCCGAGGCCTACTACGGCCGCCCACTGGCGGAATTGACGCTGCCCGAACAGGCGATGATCGCCGGGCTGCCCAAGGCGCCGTCGGCCTCCAATCCGCTCGCCGATCCGGACGAGGCCCTGAGTCGCCGGGCCTATGTGCTGGGGCGCATGCTCGCCACCGGCGTGATCGACCAGGACCGCTACGACATTGCCATGGCGGCGCCCATCACCGCGGACCGGCATCGCCGCCAGAGCCGCGTGGATGCGCCCTATGTCGCGGAGATGGCGCGCGCCCGGGTGGTCGAGCGCTTTGGTCGCACCGCCGCCTACACCGAGGGCTATTCGGTCTACACCACCGTCGCCGCCGATCGCCAGGCCGAGGCCCGTCGGGCACTGCGCTCGGGGCTGCATGCCTATGACGAGCGTCACGGCTACCGGGGCCCACTCGCGCAGCTTGAACCGGCGCTCATCGACGGGCCGCGCGAGGCCCTGCTGGATCGGCTGTCCGGGTTTCCGCGCCCGGGGGCGCTTCGCGTGGGCGTAGTGACCGGGGTCGATGATGAGGGCGCGACGCTGCTGACCGCCGCGGACGAACGGATCGCGCTGCCCGAGGCGGGCATGCAGTGGGCGCGACCGCAGTTGGTGCTCTCGGTGGGGGATGTGGTGCACGCCCGCGAGACGGATGACGGCTGGCGCCTGGCCCAGCCGCCTGAGCCCCAGAGCGGTCTTGTGGCGCTGGATCCCGATACCGGCGGCATCCGTGCGCTGGTGGGCGGCTATGACTTTTCATTCAGTAAGTTCAACCGCGTGACCCAGGCCGCCCGCCAGCCCGGTTCGGCCTTCAAGCCGCTGATCTACTCGGCGGCGCTCGCCAACGGCCTGACACCGGCGACGCTGATCAACGATGCCCCGGTGGTGTTCACGGATGCCGCGCTGGAGGACGTCTGGCGTCCCGAGAACTACAGCGGCCGCGTGTTCGGGCCGACCCGCCTGCGCGAGGCCCTGACCCGCTCCCGCAACCTGGTCTCGATCCGGGTGCTGCGCCAGATCGGCATCAGCCCCACACTGGTTCACCTCGAGCGCTTTGGCCTGCCTCGCGGGCGGTTGCCGCGCAACCTGTCGCTGGCGCTGGGGGCGGCCGAGGTCACGCCGCTTGAGCTGGCGCGGGCCTATGCGGTGTTCGCCAACGGCGGCTATGCCGTCGAGCCGCATGTCATCGAGCGCATCGTCGATAACGACGGCGAAACCGTGCATGAAGCCCCGAAGACTGAATCCGCCGAGCGGCGCCGGGCGATCAGCGCCGGCAACGCCTGGCTGATGCGCTCGATGCTGCGCAATGTGGTCGAGGAGGGCACCGCCCGGCGGGCCAGGGAACTGGGCCGCTCGGACATCGCCGGCAAGACCGGCACCACCAATGACCAGAACGATGCCTGGTTCTCGGGGTTCAACGCTGACCTGGTCGCGACGGTCTGGGTGGGCTTTGACGAGCGCCAGAGCCTGGGCCGCTATGAAACCGGCGGCCGGGCGGCCCTGCCCATCTGGATGGACTTCATGGGTGAGGCGCTGGCGGGGCGGCCGGCATCCGAGTGGTCGCGGCCTAATGGTCTGGTGACGGTGAAGATCGATCCCGAGACCGGTGAGCGGGTCAGCGGTGACGCCCCCGACGCCATTTACGAGACGTTCCGTACCGAGAATCTCCCGCCGCCACCGGCGCCCAGCGACGAGGGGTCGTCGGGCAGCGGCGGGGAAGCGGACACCCCCCTGTTCTGATCTGGGAGTACACCCCCATGGCCCGAGGAAAAGCCAACCGTGATGCCCGCATGCGCGAGCGCCTGGTTCAGGAGTCGGCCCGCATCATGGCGGTGGAAGGGATCCGGGACTTTTCAATCGCGAAGCGCAAGGCGGCGCTGCAGCTGAACGCCCCGCGGACCACCAATCTGCCGCAGAACCGCGAGATTCAGGCCGCCCTGCAGGATTATCAGCGGCTGTTCGGCGGCGAGCGCCAGCTAACGGCCCTGCAGTCGCTGCGCGAGGCGGCCCTCGAGGCGATGACGTTTTTCGCGGCGTTCCGGCCGCGGCTGACGGGCTCGGTGCTGGATGGCACCGCCGGTGATCAGAGCGCCGTGGACCTGCACTGCTTCGCCGAAACCCCTGAGGACGTCGTGTTCTTTCTCATGGATCACGACATCCCTTTCGATACCCAGGAAAAGCGGTTTCGGTTCGAGGATGACTACGAGACGATTCCCGTGCACCACTTCGTCGCCGGCGATACGCCGATCACGGTGGCGGTGTTCGCGGGGCGCGGCAATCATCAGCCGCCGAAAAGCCCGATCGACGGCCGGCCCATGCAGCGGGCGAGCCGTCGCGACGTCGAGGCGCTGATCGCCGAGGACGCCAGCGCCGTCGACTAGGGTTCAGCCGCGGCGGTGCAGCGGGATATAGTCGCGGCGGGCCGGGCCGGTGTAGAGCTGGCGCGGCCGACCGATGCGCTGCTCGGGGTCGGAGAGCATCTCCATCCACTGGGCGATCCAGCCCGGCGTGCGGCCGATGGCGAACAGCACCGTGAAGAACTCCTTGGGGATCCCCAGGGCGCGGTAGATGATGCCCGAGTAGAAGTCGACGTTGGGGTAGAGCTTGCGCTCGACGAAGTAATCATCGGCGAGGGCGATCTCCTCAAGCCGGATGGCCAGTTCGAGCTGCGGGTCGTTGCCGACGCCAAGCTCATCGAGCAGCTCGTGGCAGGTCTTGCGGATGATCGTCGCCCGCGGGTCGTAGTTTTTGTAGACCCGGTGACCAAAGCCCATCAGCCGGAACGGGTCGTTCTTGTCCTTGGCCTTTTCGATGTACTTCGGCACCTGCTCGACACTGCCGATCTCGCTCAGCATGTTGAGCACCGCCTCGTTGGCACCGCCGTGGGCGGGGCCCCAGAGGGCGGCGCAGCCGGCCGAGATGGCGGCGAACGGGTTGGTCCCGGTGCTGCCGGCCAGCCGCACCGTGGAGGTGCTGGCGTTCTGCTCGTGATCGGCATGCAGGATCAGCAGCTGATCGAGGGCACGCTCGGCCACCGGGTTGATCGCGTAGTCCTCACTGGGTCGCGCGAACAGCATGTTCAGCAGGTTGCCGGTGTAGGACAGACGGTTGAGCGGGTGGACGAACGGCTCGCCGACCATATGCTTGAACGAGGCGCCGGCGATGGTGGGCATCTTCGCGATGATGCGGTGCGCCGACAGCAGGCGGCTCTCGGGGTCGGTGATGTCCATGGCGTCGTGGTAGAACGCCGACAGCGATCCGACCACGCCGGTCAGCATGGCCATTGGGTGGGCGTCGTAGTGAAAACCGTTGAAAAAGATCCGCAGGCTTTCGTTGACCATCGTGTGCCGGGTGATGGCCTCGTCGAACTCTTCGAGCTCGCGCTTATTCGGCAGATCACCGTGGATCAGCAGCCGCGCGACCTCGAGGAACGAACCGTGCTCGGCCAGCTGCTCGATGGGATAACCGCGATACAGCAGGATGCCGCGCTCACCATCGATGAAGGTGATGTCACTCTGGCAGCTGCCGCTGGTGCCGTAGCCCGGATCGTAGGTGAAGTAGCCGAGATCGCTCTGCAGTGAGCGGATGTCGATGACGTCAGAGCCGTGGGTGCCCTGGCGTACCGGCATATCCGCCCGCCGGCCGGTCTCGTTGTCGGTGATGGTAACGGTCTTGTCGGCCATCGAGACGCCTCCTGTTCGTTCGGCGCTGTCCGGTCTCAGCTCTTGGTGCCTTTCGCCATCCCGCCATAACGGCGACGGAACTGATCAACCCGGCCACCGCTCGACAGCACGCGCTGCTTGCCGGTGTAGAAGGGGTGGCTGGCGCTGGAGATCTCGACTTTGACCAACGGGTACTCGTTGCCGTCTTCCCACTGGATGGTCTCGTCGGTTTTCACCGTCGAGCGGGTCAGGAACGAGTAATCCGCGGAGATGTCCTGGAACACCACCTGGCGGTACTCGGGATGGATGTCTTTCTTCATTCCGTCTCTCGAAACACTGGTTAAAAGATGCGCGTATGTTAGGCGGTCGCTGCCGGCGGTACAAGAGACGCGCTCGACCGGCCCATGTCGCGCCGGTAGGATGACGCGGTCAACTCGGCCGTCGAACAGGAATCGCGTTCATGCTCTACATCGGGCTCAAGCATCTGCACACCACCGTCGCCACGCTGACGGTCCTGCTGTTCATCCTGCGGGGGGGCTGGATGGTCGCCGGCTCGGCGATGCTGCAGCGCAAATGGGTGAAGATCCTGCCGCATGTGATCGACACGACACTGCTGATCACCGCCTTCGCGGTGGCCTGGATCGGCTGGCGCTACCCGGTGGTGCCGCATGACTGGATTACGGCCAAAGTGGTTGCGCTGGTGGTCTATATCGTGCTCGGCATCATCGCACTCAAGCGCGGGCGCACCGCCACCATCCGCGTCACGGCCTTCGTGGCCGCGCTGGTGGTCTACGGTTATATCGTCATGGTGGCGCTGTACAAGACCCCGCTGCCGATCTGATCAGTCGTCGTCGCGCTGCACCGTCAGGACCGGGCCATCGGGCGTGACGGTCAGCCGGCACTCGATGGGCCGGCAGCACACCACGCAATCCTCGATATAGGCCTGATCGCCGGCGGAGCAGTCGACCACGGTGGAGAATGTCTCGCCACAGTAAGGACAGTCGATGGTGAGCGTCTCGATCATCATTGGAAAAGCCCCAGAAGGTCGTTGAGGAAACGCTGCCCCAGCGCCGTCGCCTGCAGTCGCGCGGGGTCGGTCACCATTAACCCGCGGCGTCGGGCCTCGCTCAGCCCCGGCTCGAAGGCCGCTGCCGACAGGCCCGTGCGGGCCCGGGCGTCGGCCATGGATGTGCCTCCGGTCAGGCGCAGGGCATTCATCAGATACTCCAGCGGCCGCTCGTCAGGGGTGATGTCGCGTTCCCCCGCGGTGGCCGCATCAGTGCCCGCCAGTTCCTGATAGAGCCGCGGCAGCCGCTGCTTGTGGGTGCGGCGGATGCCGCCCTCCGGCCGGCTCAGCTTGGCATGGCCACCGGCACCGATCGCCAGGTAATCCCCGAAGCGCCAGTAGTTCAGATTGTGGTGGCATTCCTCGCCGGGCACCGCCCAGGCGGAGACCTCATAGCGCTGCAGTCCGGCGCCTTCGATCCGCTCGGCGCAGGCCGCCTCGATGTCGGCGAGCTGGTCGTCGTCCGGCAGTGTCGGCGGGCGGGCGAAAAAGGCGGTGCCGGGCTCGAGGGTCAGCTGGTAGTGCGAGAGGTGTTCAACACCCAGTGCCAGCGCTTGCTCGACATCATCCAGCGCCTCGGCGGCCGTCTGCCCGGGTAGACCGTGCATCAGGTCGACGTTGATGCGCTCAAACCCTGCGCGCTGGGCCGTCCTGACCGCGTCCGCCGCTTCATCACCGCCATGGATGCGACCGAGGCGCTCGAGGTGATGGCCCTGGAAGCTCTGCACCCCGATGGACAGGCGATTGACGCCGGCGGCCAGAAACCCTTCGAAGCGGCCGGCCTCGCCGGTGCCGGGGTTGGCCTCAAGGGTGATCTCGGCAGTCGGGGACAGGTTGAGCCGCTCTCGCAGGCCGTCCAGTAGCCCGCCAATGGCCCCGGCACTGAAAAGGCTCGGCGTGCCGCCGCCGATGAACACGCTGTCGATGCGCCGGCCGCCGGCGTCGGCGGCCTCGCGCCCGGCATCCCGCAGCAGGGCGGCGGTGTAGTCCGCCTCGGGCAGCTCGCCGCGCAGGGCGTGGGAGTTGAAATCGCAGTAGGGGCATTTCTGCACGCACCACGGCAGGTGGACGTACAGCCCCAGCGGTGGCGGGATCAGCGTGGCTGCCATTCCTGCTCCAGCCGCCGGCGCAGGGCACTCAGCGCCTGGCCGCGGTGGCTCAGCATGTTCTTGGTATCGGCGGGCAGTTCGGCGGCCGTGCAGCCGGACTCGACCAGATAGAAATGCGGGTCGTAGCCGAATCCGCCGCTGCCCTGGGGCGTTTCGATCAGCCGCCCGGTCCATACCCCTTCCGCGATCAGCGGCGCGGGGTCATCGGCGTGGCGCAGTGCCACCAGCACACAGCGGTAGGCGGCGCCGCGCTCATCCTCGCCAAGATCGATCAGTGCATCGCGCAACCGGGCGTTGTTCTCGGCATCGCCGGCGTCATCGCCGGCCCAGCGGGCGGAGCGCACCCCGGGAGCCCCGTCCAGCGCCGGGATCTCGAGCCCCGAGTCATCGGCGATGGCCGGCAGCCGGGTGTGGGCGGCGGCGTTGCGCGCTTTGATCAGGGCGTTTTCGACGAATGTGGTCCCGGTCTCCGCCGCTTCGGGGACGTAGTAATAGGACTGCGGGACGATCTCATCGACGGGGCCGCGCAGCAGGGCGGTGAGCTCGGCCAGTTTGCCCTCATTGCCGCTTGCCAGTACCAGTCGTTCGATGAGCGCCATATCAGGCCTCCAGCGAGGTGCGCTGCGCGGCGATCAGTTCGGCGATGCCGGCGCCGGCGAGATCCAGCATGGCATCGAGCTCGGGACGGCGGAAGGCGTGGCCCTCGGCCGTGCCCTGGACTTCGATGAAGTGCCCGGCGTCGTTCATGATGACGTTCATGTCGGTCTCGGCCTCGGAGTCTTCGGCGTAGTCCAGATCAAGCACCGGCGTGCCCTGATGGATGCCCACCGAAATCGCGGCAACGTGACCATGCAGCGGGTTACGGCGCAGCTTGCGGGCGCGCACCAGCGTCTGCACCGCGTCGGCGAGGGCGACATAGCCGCCGGTGATGGCCGCCGTACGGGTCCCGCCGTCGGCCTGCAGGACGTCACAGTCCACCACCACGCGGCGCTCGCCCAGCGCCTCCAGATCAACCACGGCACGCAGGCTGCGGCCGATCAGCCGCTGGATCTCGATGGTGCGGCCCTGCTGACGGCCCCGGGCCGCTTCGCGATCCGTCCGGCTGCCGGTGGCGCGCGGCAGCATGCCGTACTCGGCGGTCACCCAGCCGCGGCCCTTGTTGCGCAGCCACGGCGGCACGCGCTCTTCGACCGAGGCGGTGCAGAGCACCCGGGTGTCACCGAACTCCACCAGCACCGAGCCTTCGGCGTGTCGGGTGAAGTCGCGGGTCAGGCGAACGGTGCGGAGTTGGTCAGGGCTTCGGCCGCTGGGGCGCATGCGGATCTCCCGGGTGGTTGGCAAGATGCGAAAAAACAGCGCGCAGGGTAACATCGCGGGCATGCAATCGGGCACAACGGGCACTCTGTATATCGTCTCGGCGGCGTCGGGCGCCGGCAAAACCTCGCTGCTGCGCGCGCTCATGGAGCGCGACCCGCGGCTGTGCTTCTCGGTGTCGCACACCACGCGCCAGCCGCGACCCGGCGAGCGCGACGGCCGCGACTATCACTTTGTCGATGAGCAGGGGTTTCGGCGCCTGATCGACGCCGATGCCTTTCTCGAGCATGCGCACGTCTTCGATCGCCGTTACGGGACGTCGTGGGCGGCGGTGGACGAGGATCTGGCCGCCGGTCGCGACGTGCTGGTGGAGATCGACTGGCAGGGGGCGCGCCAGATCCGCGAGCGTCTGCCGGACTGTGTGTCCATTTTCGTCCTCCCGCCGTCGCGGGATGTGCTCGAGTCACGGCTGCGCGGTCGGGGGCAGGACAGCGACGCGGTGATCGCGGCCCGGATGGCCGAAGCGGTCAGCGAGATGAGTCATTGCCGCGAGTACGATTACCTGGTCTGGAATGACGACTTTGCGGTGGCGCTGGCCGACCTCGAGGCCATCATCCGGGCGCGGCGCCTGGCCACCGATCAGCAGGCGCGCGCCCACGCGGCGGCGCTGGCGCAGCTCACCGGCAGTGACGCGGCGGGCTGATTCCGCGCGGGCGGGCTTTTCTGGCCGCACAATCAAGCCTTTATTGCAACCCGGCTTTCAGGCTAGACTGTTCGCCATTCCACAGCGTATTCATTCTGGAGAACGCCGCCATGGCACGAGTCACGGTCGAGGACTGCCTCGACAACATCGATAACCGCTTCGAACTGGTGCTGGCCGGCACCCGGCGCGCCCGTCAGGTGGCCCATGGTGCCCAGCCGCTGGTGGACTGGGAAAATGACAAGCCCACCGTGGTCGCGCTGCGCGAGATTGCCGAGGGCTATGTCACCGCCGACATCCTGAATGTCGAGGCGGAGGCGGCCGAGGCGCTGGGCGCGCTGGATGACGCCAGCCGCGAGGCCGAGCCGGAAGCGGCCGACACCCCGGCGACGCCGCCGGCGGATGACGGGGCGGAGACCGGCGACTGACCGGGGAGCCATGGCCAGCAGCGAGGCAGTAGTCACCCCCGACACATTGGGATACGACTCCGCGGCCCGGGCGGCCGACCTGTGCTCGCTGCTCGAGAATTACCTCGACCCGCACAACGTCCAGAAGGTCTATCGGGCCTATCAGTTTGGCGCCCAGGCCCATCAGGGTCAGCGCCGACTCTCCGGCGAGCCGTACATCACCCATCCGCTGGCGGTGGCGCGCACGCTGGGAGAGATGGGCCTGGATGCCGAGAGCCTCTGCGCCGCCATCCTCCACGATGTGATCGAGGATACGCCCACCGCCAAGGTCGAGATCGCCGAGGCGTTCGGCCCGGAAGTGGCCCAGCTGGTGGATGGCGTCTCCAAGCTCACCCAGATCAACTTCCGCAGCAAGGCCGAGGCCCAGGCCGAGAACTTCCGCAAGATGATCCTGGCGATGTCGAAGGACATCCGGGTCATTCTGATCAAGCTGGCCGACCGGCTCCACAACATGCGGACCATCTTCGTGATGCCGCCCAGCAAGCGGGCCCGCATCGCCCGCGAAACCCTCGAGATCTACGCGCCGATCGCCCAGCGACTGGGCATCAACAGCATTCGGGTCGAGCTCGAGGACCTGGGCTTCGCCGCCCTGCATCCGATGCGCTACCGGGTCCTCAAGGAGCGGGTGCGCCAGCAGCGCGGATCGCGCCGCGAGCTGCTCGACAACGTCCGCGACGAGATCCAGGCGAGCCTTGCCGAAGCCGGCATCGATGCGCAGATCAGCGCCCGGCAGAAACACCTGTGGAGCATCTATCAGAAGATGCGCAGCAAGCAGGCCGGCTTCGAGGACATCTTCGACGTTTATGGCTTCCGCGTGGTGGTGGCGGACGTGGATACCTGCTACCGCGTGCTCGGCCATTGCCATGGGCGCTACAAACCCCTGCCGGGGCGCATCAAGGACTACATCGCGATTCCCAAGGTGAACGGCTACCAGAGCCTGCACACCACCCTGCTGGGGCCGCGCCGGGTTCAGCTCGAGGTGCAGATCCGCACCGCCGAGATGGACCGGGTCGCCGAGGCCGGGATCGCCGCCCACTGGCTGTACAAGGACCCGGGCCAGCCCAGCAATGTCGCCCAGACCCGGGCCCGCGAGTGGGTCCACGGGCTGCTCGAGATCCAGGAAAACGTGGGCAACTCGCTGGAGTTCATCGAGAACGTCAAGATCGATCGGCTCCCCGACGAGGTCTATGTGTTCACCCCCGGCGGCGACATCATGGAGCTGCCCAAGGGCGCGACGGTGGTGGACTTCGCCTACGCGGTGCACTCCGAGATCGGTGATGCCTGTATCGCCGCCAACATCGACAACCGCCTGGCCCCGCTTCGCACGCCGCTCAAGACCGGCGAGACCGTCGAGATCATCTCCGCCCCCGTCGCCCGTCCCAATCCCGCCTGGCTGGACTTCGTGGTGACCGCGAAGGCGCGCTCGGCCATCCGTCAGAGCCTCAAGCGACTGCAGGGGGCCGAGGCCACCGATCTGGGCCGGCGTCTGGTGGAGCGGGGGCTGAATGCCATGGATCTGAGCCTGGGCGATCTCAGCGACGAGCAGATCGCGACGGCCCTCGAGTCGTTCGGCGTCGAGCGCGTCGACGAGGTGTTCGAGGAAGTCGGTCTCGGGCGGCGGCTGCCCTGGTTCGTGGCCCGCTATCTGGCCGGGGGCGACGATGGCGCGGATCGGCCCGATACCGCCGGCGCCGGTGGCGCGCTGACCCTGCAGGGCACGGAAGGGGCGGTGGTGGCGTTTGCGCGCTGCTGCCGGCCGATCCCGGGTGACCCCATTGTCGGTTTTGCCAGCGCCGGGCGGGGCGTGGTGGTGCACCACGAGGCCTGCAACAACATCCGCGAGTACCGCAAGCACCCGGAGAAGTGGGTGGACGTGCGCTGGGGCGCCATTGCCGAGGGCGATTATCCGGTGGCCGTGGATATGGACGTAATGAACAACCGCGGCGTGCTGGCCAGCGTGGCGGCGGTTATCTCCGATCTCGACTCCAGCATCGATGCCGTCGAGATCGACGAAAAGGCTGACATGATCGCTACCCTGCGGCTGGTGGTGGGGGTGCGTGACCGCGCCCATCTGGCGCGTATCATGCGGCGGCTGCGGGGCCTGTCAGCGGTGCAGCGCATCACCCGGCGGCGCGGCTGAGCGCCTCGAGTCATCCCACAACGGAGCAAGCCATGACACGCCGTATCATTCAGACCGATCAGGCACCGGCGGCCATCGGGCCCTACTCGCAGGCGGTGCAGGTGGGCGATCTGGCCTTCATCTCGGGTCAGATCCCCCTCGACCCGGCCAGCATGACCCTGGTCGAGGGCGACATCAGCGTCCAGACCCGCCAGGTATTCGATAATCTGCGCCATGTCTGCGTTGCCACCGGGGGCGATCTGGCCTCGATCTGCAAGCTGACGATCTTTCTGACCGACCTCGGCCACTTCGCGACGGTCAATGACATCATGGCCGAGACCTTCGCCGAGCCCTACCCGGCGCGAGCCGCGGTGGGCGTGCGCGAGCTGCCCAAGGGGGCGATGGTCGAGGTCGAGGCGATCCTGAGCCTGGCCGAAGACGCCTGAGCCATGGCTGAGGGCGCCGCCGCGTCGGGCACGCCGGTGGCCCGCCTGCCGGGGATCGGCCCACGGCTCGCCGAGAAACTCGCACGGCTGGGGCTCGAGCGCGTCGAGGACATGCCGTTTCACCTGCCGAACCGCTACGAGGACCGCACCCGGGTGCGGGCCATCGGCGAGCTGGTGCCCGGCGTCGCGGCGCTGGTGGATGGCACGGTGACCGCCGTGGAGGTCGTCGGCGGGCAACGCCGCCGGCTGATCTGCCGCATCAGCGATGGCACCGGCAGTCTCGAGCTGGTGTTCTTTCATTTCTACGCCAGTCAGCAGCGTCAGATGGCGCGCGGTGTGTCGCTGCGGGTGTTTGGCGAGGCCCGTGCCGGGCCGGTGGTCATGCAGATGGTCCACCCCGACTGGCAGCGCGTCGAGGCGGGTGCCCCACCGGCCCAGGGCGAATTCAAACCGGTCTATCCCGCCACCGAGGGGATCACTCAGGCGGCCCTGCGGCGCGCCATCGCGGCGGCGCTGGCAAAACCCGGCGCGGTCACCGAGTGGTTGCCGGCCCCGCTGCGCGCATCGCTCGATCTGGTGCCACTGGACACGGCCCTGGCCGAGGTCCATGCGCCGGGAGCGGATAGCGACGTCGACGCCCTGCTGGACGGGCGCCATCCGAGCGTGCGGCGCCTGGCCTTCGAGGAACTGCTGGCCCACCGCCTCAGCCTGCTGCGCCTGCGCGCCGCCCAGCAGCAGGTCATGCCCGCGCCGGCGATCGGCGAGGACGCCCGGGGAGTCGCGCGTTTTCTGGATGGACTGGGATTCGCGCTGACCGGCGCCCAGCAGCGTGTGCACGCCGAGGTGGTGGCCGATCTGGGCCAGCCATTGCCCATGCTGCGCCTGGTGCAGGGCGATGTCGGCTCGGGCAAGACCGTCGTCGCCGCGCTGGCGGCACTGCATGCGGTGGCGGCCGGCTGGCAGGTGGCGATCATGGCGCCCACCGAACTGCTCGCCGAGCAGCACGAGCGCAGCTTCCGGGACTGGCTCGAGCCGCTTGGCCTGCGGGTGGGCTGGCTCAGTGGCCGGGCCGGCGCCGCCCAGCGGCGGGCGACGCTGACCGGGCTCGCCGCCGGCGACATCCAGGTGGTGGTGGGCACCCATGCGCTCTTCCAGGCTGATGTGGTGTTCCGCGCGCTGGGACTGGTGGTGATTGACGAGCAGCACCGCTTCGGCGTCCATCAGCGCCTGGCGCTGCGGGATAAGGGCAGCGATCATCACCAGCCCCATCAGCTGGTGATGACCGCCACGCCGATCCCGCGCACGCTGGCGATGACCGCCTACGCCGATCTGGATACCTCGGTGATCGACGAACTGCCGCCGGGGCGCCTGCCGGTGCAGACCGTCGCCCTGCCCGACACCCGCCGCGACGCCGTCATCGAGCGCATTCGGGCGGTGGGGGCGCAGGGCCGGCAGGCCTACTGGGTCTGCACGCTGGTGGAGGACTCGGACTGGCTCGAAGCCGAAGCGGCCGAAGCCACTGCCGATCGACTCCGCGAACAGCTGCCGGAGCTGACCATCGGGCTGGTGCACGGGCGTCTCCCGGCGACGGCCAAGGAGGCCGTCATGGCGCAGTTCGAGGCCGGCGCGATCGATCTGCTGGTGGCGACCACGGTGATCGAAGTGGGAGTCAATGTGCCCAACGCCTCGCTGATGATCATCGAGAACGCCGAGCGGCTGGGCCTGTCGCAGTTGCATC
The DNA here is from genome assembly GCF_009805925.1 of Spiribacter sp. SSL99. Classification (NCBI taxonomy): domain Bacteria; kingdom Pseudomonadati; phylum Pseudomonadota; class Gammaproteobacteria; order Chromatiales; family Ectothiorhodospiraceae; genus Spiribacter; species Spiribacter sp. SSL99. Next base: position 53,963 of record NZ_MAOM01000019.1, read on the forward strand.
AGCTGCGCGGCCGGGTGGGGCGCGGTCATGCCCGAAGCAGCTGCGTGCTGCTGTACCATGGCCCGCTGGGCGACACCGCCCGGGCGCGGCTGGGCGTGCTGCGTGAGAGCAACGACGGCTTTCGCATCGCCCGGCGCGATCTCGAGATCCGCGGTCCCGGCGAGGTGCTGGGCACGCGCCAGACCGGCGCGCTGACCTATCGCATTGCCGATCTGACCCGTGACGCCGATCTGCTGGACGCGGTCCAGGCGGCGGCGCGCACGCTGCTCGACGAGGATCCGGTGGCGGTGTCCGAGCTGATCCGCCGCTGGGTGGGCGAGGGCGAGCGTTACGCACAGGTATGAGGGGATTCCAGCATGGCTGAGCCGGGACTGCGTCACTGGCGACCGCGGGGTGTGCCCGGCGCCCGCCCGCGGCCGGGGCCCGTCCGTGACTGGCTGGACGAGCCCGGTTCACTGACCCGGCGGCTGCGGGCACAGGCCGGTGGCGCCTTCCGGGTGCAGGTGCTGCGCGAGTACTGGGGTCGGCCCTGGCCGGACGAGCGCCGGCGGCTGGGCGTGCGCGCGCCGGCCTGGTTGTGGATCCGCGAGGTCAGGCTGGGCACCGGTGACCAGCCCTGGATCCATGCCCGCAGCGTCATCCCGCGCCACAGCCTCGAAGGCCCGCTGCGCCGTCTGCGCACCCTGGGGCGGCAGCCGCTGGGGGCGTTGCTGTTCGGCCGCTACCCGGTGGCCCGCGGGCCTATCGAGGTGGCGCCACTCGACGCCAGCTCGCGCCTCGGCGCCCGGGCCCGGGCGCCGGGAGCCGAGCCGTGCTGGGCACGGCGCTCGGTGTTCTCAATCGCCGGCCGCCCGCTGCTGGTGACCGAAGTTTTCCTGCAACCCCTGATTGAGGAGCTCCACCCATGACGGCATCCGCCACCGGCTGGCCGCATCGGCTGACGCTGTATGCCCGGCTGGCGCGCCTGAACCGGCCCATCGGCAACTTCCTGCTGCTCTGGCCCACGCTCTGGGCGCTGTGGCTGGCGGGCACTGGCGAGCCGCGCCTCGATGTCCTCGTGGTGTTCGTGCTGGGCGTGGTGGTGATGCGCGCCGCAGGCTGCGTGATCAATGACTACGCCGATCGCGACTTTGACCGTCACGTCAAACGCACCCGCACGCGGCCGCTGACCACCGGCGAGGTCAGCGAGCGCGAGGCGCTGCTGCTGTTTGCTGGCCTGTGTCTGATCGCCTTCGCGCTGGTCCTGCTCATGAACCGGCTCACGATCCTGCTCTCGCTGGGCGGTGTCATCCTCGCCGCCACCTATCCGTTCATGAAACGCCATACCCATTTGCCCCAGGTCCACCTGGGGGCCGCGTTCGGCTGGGCGGCCCCCATGGCCTTCGCCGCCCAGACCGGCGGTGTGCCGGTGCTTGCCTGGCTGGTGTTCGCCGCATCGGTGGTATGGGCGACCATCTATGACACCGAGTACGCCATGGTCGATCGCGATGACGACCTGAAGGTGGGCATCAAGTCCACGGCGGTGCTGTTCGGGCGCTACGACCGCGCCATGATCGGGCTGCTGCAGGGGCTGCTGACCCTGCTGCTGGCGGTGATCGGCTGGCGTGCCGGGCTGGGGCCGGTCTATTACCTGGCGCTGGCGCTGGCCACGGGACTGTTCCTGCGCCAGCAGTGGCTGATCCGCGACCGCAGTCGTGATGGCAGTTTCCGGGCGTTTCTCAACAACAATCTGTACGGCGGTGTGGTCTTTGCGGGGATCGCGCTGGCCTATCTGACCGGCGCCTAAATCGCCCGGGCCAGGGCGATGACCTCGATCCGCCTGACCCCGCCGCGGCGCAGGCAGTCCGCCACCGCCGCCAGGCTGGCCCCCGTGGTCACGACATCATCCACCAGAGTGACCGCGGCCGGTGGTGGGCGCTGCAGCCGGAAAGCGCCGTGCAGATTGGCGCGCCGGTCGGCGGCTGTCTGACCGCGCTGGGGGGCGGTATGGCGGTGGCGCTGGATCAGTGACGGGGCCACCGGTGGCCCCAGCCAGCGGGCGAGCAGCGCCGATTGGTTGAACCCGCGCCGGCGATAGCGGGCCGCATACAGCGGCATCGGCACCAGCGGGCCATGGCAGGGGGTGCCGCGTTGATGCAGTGCCGCGGCGGCCAGCTCGGCCAGCAGACGGCCGGCGGCCAGATCCTCGTGCAGCTTGAATGCGCGGATCAGGTCGTCGACACCCTCGCCGTAGGTCCAGATCGCGCGGGTCCGGTCAAATGGCGGCGGCGCGGTGCGACAGCCGGCGCAGAGCGGCTCGCCCGAGGCCAGTGGCAGGCTGCAGCGCTCGCAGGCGGCGCTGATCCAGGGCAGGTCCTCGCGGCAGCCGGGGCACAGGGGGCACTCAAGGCTGCGGGCCTGGCAGAACCGGCAGCGGCCGCTGAGCAGGTTGTGCAGAAAAGCGGCGCCGCGGCCGGGCGGGCGCCAGGGCGTGCGCGCCTGAGGTGGCGGGACGGGCAGGGTCATGCGGGCAGACTGCCGCGGCGGCCGCGTTGCGGCCAGTGCGCCGCCGGGCGCTGCCGACCGGCGGTGGATTATGTCAGGATGAGCGTATGTCAGAGCCCGCCAACGATCCCCTGCAGCTTGACCCCCGCGTCCTTCGGCGCCGGCTGGAGCGTGCCGCCCCGCGTTTTGACGACGCCGCGGTACTCCACCGCGAAGTCAGTCGGCGACTGGTGGAGCGACTCGATTACATCCGCCTGCAACCGACGGCAATGCTCGATCTTGGCTGTGCCAGCGGGCTGAACACCCAGGCGCTGCGCAAGCGCTATCCCCGGGCGGATTACTACGCCATGGATCTGGTCGCCCCGCTGGTGGCCCAGACGCGGCGACGCGCCGGCCGTTGGCGCCGGCCGCCGGGTGTCTGCGCCGGGCTCGATCAGCTGCCGTTCCGCAATGACAGCTTTGATCTGGTGGTCTCGAGCCTGGCGCTGCACCGCGTGCCCGACCTGGCGCCCACTGCCCGCGAGCTGCAACGTGTGCTGCGCCCCGATGGGGTGCTGCTGTTCGCGACCTTCGGGCCGGATACGCTGGACGAGCTGCGGACGGCCTGGCAGGCGGCCGATGAGACGCCCCATGTGCACGGCTTTGTGGACATGCATGATATTGGCGATGCCCTGGTCAACGCCCGTCTGGCGGATCCGGTGATGGACATGGAGCATTTCACGCTGACCTATGCGGACGTGCCCGCGCTGATCCGCGACCTCGATGCACTGGGGCTGCGCAACGCGCTGATGGCCCGTCAGTCGGGGCTCACGTCGCGGCAGCGCTGGCAGGCGATGGAAACCGCCTATCAGGCCCTGGCCGACGCCGAGGGTCGTCTGCCGGCAACCTGGGAAATCGCCTATGGGCATGCCTGGGGCACCGATGCCCAGCGCCAGATCACCGGCGACGACGGCGCCGTGCGGGTACCGCTGGATACCCTGTCCATGCCCCATCGGCAGCGCTGAGGCGATCGCCACCCGAGCGATTGCTTTCCTCCGCGCGCGGAATTCACTAAACTTGATGAATATTAGTTTCAACCCGAGCGGGGCGGGCCCATGAGTACCCGGACGGAAAGCGAGCCGAATCACGGCCGCCGCTTTGTTCTGGCGCCCAATATCGCGCCCGACTGGCGGCAGACCATGCTGATCTTCGCCGGCATCAGTACAGTGTGTCTGGGGATTGGCGTGGTCTGCGCGTCGTTCGGGCTGTGGCCGATCCTGCCCTTCGCGGGCATTGAGGTGACGGCCCTGGGTTGGGCGCTCTACAAGTCGGCGCGGCGCTCGCTCGACCGCGAGGTCATTCACGTAGTGGATAACGCCGTGGTCGTGGAAAAAGGCTGCGGCCGGGTCGAGGAGCGCTTCGAAATGGACCGCACGTGGACCGACGTGCAGCTCCGCCGGCGGTCCCGGCGCTGGGATGAAACCCAGCTGCTGCTGCGCTCGCGGGACCGGTCACTGGTGATCGGCGCGTTTCTTGACGCCGACGAGCGACGCAGCCTCGAGCGGGCGCTCAGGGCCTGCATCGGGCCGATGGCCCGGTGGGGTGATGCGCGCCCGGTGACGGCCACTGAATCGAATGCGCCGGAGAGGTCCTGGACGCCGGGGCTCACCGCCAACGTTGGAGAAAAATCGGGATGACTGCAGCAACCGCGATGAAGCGCGTGGGTCAACTGACCGCCCTGGCGGCGGCACTCGCCGCCGTACCGGCCAGCGCCGACTTTGGCCTGCTCAACATGACCCAGGGGGTCACCGAGTCGAGCCGCGAGATCTATGGCCTGCACATGACCATTTTCATGATCACCGTGGTGATCGGTGTGGGCGTTTTCGGGGCGATGTTCTACTCGATCTTCCGGCATCGGAAGTCGCGCGGCGTGAAGCCCTCGAAGTTCCATCACAGCACCACCATGGAAATCGTCTGGACGGTGATTCCGCTGGTCATTCTCGTGGCCATGGCGGTGCCCGCCACCCAGGTGCTGATCGACCTCGATGACACCAGTGGTTCGGAGATGACGGTCAAGGTGACCGGCTACCAGTGGTTCTGGGGCTACGAGTACCGCGGCGAGGATGTCCAGTTCCTCAGTCGCCTGTCGACGGACAGCGACCGGGCACGGCGGCTCGACTCAGGGATCAAGCCGGCCTCGGTGGATAACTACCTGCAGAACGTCGACCAGCGCCTGGTGCTGCCGGTCGACACCCGCATCCGCTTTCAGATCACCGGCGCGGACGTCATCCATTCGTGGTGGATGCCGGACCTGGGCTGGAAAAAGGACGCGATCCCGGGCTATGTCAACGAGATGTGGACCGAGATCGAAGAGCCGGGCGTGTATCGCGGCCGCTGCGCCGAGCTGTGCGGACGTGACCACGGCTTCATGCCCATCGTGGTCGAGGCGCTGCCCAAGGCGGAGTTCGAGACCTGGCTCGCCAACCGCCAGGCCAGTGGCGAGGGCATGACGGCCGACGCCGACGCGACGCCGGACACCGACGCCGAACTGGCCGCCCGGTAAACAGAATCAGACAGGGGAGATGGTTGAGATGACGGCAACGACCTACAACGACGCATCGCACGAGGGAGAGCCGACCGGCATCACACGCTGGCTGGTGACCACCAACCACAAGGACATCGGGTCCATGTACCTGTTGTTCTCGCTGGCCATGTTCCTGGTGGGCGGCGCCATGGCCCTCGTGATCCGCGCCGAGCTGTTCCAGCCCGGCCTTCAGCTTGTGGATCCGTACTTCTTCAACCAGATGACCACCATGCATGCGCTGGTGATGATCTTCGGGGCCGTTATGCCGGCGTTCACCGGGCTGGCCAACTGGATGATCCCGTTGATGGTGGGTGCGCCGGACATGGCGCTGCCGCGCATGAACAACTGGAGCTTCTGGCTGCTGCCGTTCGGCTTTGCCGTGCTGCTGTCGACGCTGTTCATGCCCGGCGGCGGACCGGCGGGTGGCTGGACCATGTACCCGCCGCTCATGCTCCAGACCGGCACCGCCTTCCCGTTCGTGATCTTCGCGATCCACGTGCTGGGGATCAGCTCGATCATGGGCTCGATCAACGTCATCGCCACCATCCTGAACATGCGCGCGCCGGGCATGAGCCTGATGAAGATGCCGCTGTTCGTGTGGACGTGGCTCATCACCGCCTATCTGATGATCGCGGTCATGCCGGTGCAGGCCGGCGCCGTGACCATGCTGCTGACGGATCAGTATTTCGGGACCACGTTCTTCAGCGCCGCGGGTGGCGGCGATCCGGTGCTCTATCAGCACATCTTCTGGTTCTTCGGTCATCCCGAGGTCTATATCCTGATCCTGCCGGCATTCGGCATCATCTCGACGATCATCCCCACCTTCGCGCGCAAGCCGCTGTTTGGCTACAGCTCGATGGTCTACGCCACGGCGTCCATCGCGTTCCTGTCGTTCATTGTCTGGGCGCATCACATGTTCACCGTCGGCATGCCGCTCGCCGGCGAGCTGTTCTTCATGTACTCGACGATGCTCATCGCGGTGCCCACGGGGGTGAAGGTGTTCAACTGGGTCTCGACCATGTGGCGTGGGGCGATGACGTTTGAAACGCCCATGCTGTTCGCGCTGGCGTTCGTGTTCCTGTTCACCATCGGCGGCTTTTCCGGGCTGATGCTCGCGATCGCGCCGGCCGACTTCCAGTACCACGACACCTACTTCGTGGTCGCGCATTTCCATTATGTGCTGGTGACCGGGGCGGTGTTCGCCATCCTTGCGGCGGCCTACTACTGGATGCCCAAGTGGACCGGGCACATGTACAGCGAGCGGCTGGGGCAGTGGCACTTCTGGCTGTCCGTGGTGTTCGTGAACGTGCTGTTCTTCCCGCAGCATTTCCTCGGGCTCGCCGGCATGCCGCGCCGCATCCCGGACTACTCGGTGCAGTTCGCCGACTGGAACATGGTCTCGAGCATCGGCGGGTTCGGCTTCGGGTTCGCCCAGCTGCTGTTCGTCTACCTGCTCTACAAGTGCATCCGTGGTGGCCAGCAGGCCGAGGCCAAGGCCTGGGAAGGCGCTGACGGCCTTGAGTGGGATGTGCCCTCACCGGCGCCGCACCACACCTTCGAGACGCCACCGGTCGTCCGCTAGGGAATGATCAACCGCGAAGTCGATCGACGCACACGACGCAGGATCCGCTGGACGGTGGTCCTGCTCGTGCTGCTCGTTCTGGGCATCTATCTGGGGGTTTTCCTCGATCGTCTCTAGCGATCCGACCGGGGGAGAGGGAGAGCAGACAATGGCACAGGCACAGGGCGGGTATTACGTCCCGCATCAAAGCTACTGGCCGATCATCGGCACCATCGGCGTGACCGCCCTGGTGGTCGGAATCGCGATGTACCTCGAGGGCATGGCACTGGGGACGTGGGTGATGGGCGGTGGCGGCCTGATCACCGCCTGGTTCGTGTTCGGCTGGTTCAGTGACGTGGTCAGTGAGGGCGTCAGGGGCCTCTACAGCGATCAGGTCGACCGCTCGCTGCGCTGGGGGATGATCTGGTTCATCTTCTCCGAGATCATGTTCTTCGCCGCGTTCTTCGGCGCGCTGTTCTACGCCCGGATGCTGTCCGTACCGTGGCTGTCCGGCGAAGACCCGGCCACCAGCCGCCTGCTGTGGGACTCAATGGCGCTCAACTGGCCCACCGCCGGGCCGGCCAATGCGGCCATGGAGTGGCGGCCGATGGGCCCCTGGCCGCTGCCCACCATCAACACACTGATCCTGCTCACCTCGGGGATGACGCTGACCATCGCGCATCATGCCCTCAAGGACGACAACCGCACCAAGCTGATCGGTTTCATGTGGGCCACGGTGCTGTTGGGCACACTGTTCGTCGGCCTGCAGGCCTATGAGTACTACGAAGCCTACGTCCACCTGAATCTGCGCATGGACACCGGCATCTACGGGTCGACGTTCTTCATGCTGACCGGCTTCCACGGCATGCATGTGGTGATCGGTACACTGATGCTGCTGGTGATCACGCTGCGGTGCATGAAAGGCCACTTCGATCCCAAGTCACACTTCGGTTTCGAGGGAGCGGCCTGGTACTGGCACTTCGTCGACGTCGTCTGGCTGGGCCTTTTTATCTTCGTCTACATCCTCTAGCGCGGCTACAACGGGCTGCCGTTCGGGGCGATGGCCCCGGTCAGAAAGCCCACCAGGATCAGCACGAACAGGATGATCGACAGCGTGATGCGCACCGTCAGGGCGTTCAGCGTGCGGCGCGATTCGCCCCGGTCGCGGATAAGATAGAACAGACCCGAGCCGAGGCTCGCGACGATGACGAACAATGTGAGCAGAATCGTGATGCGAATTGCGAAATCCATGAGCTATTCCCTGTCGCTTTGCGCGCATTGTAAAGGAAGATACGGGCGGCAGCTGGCTTGATCACCGCCCGCCGGGGGATTCGCTTCGGCGGCTGGGTGTTCGCACCCGGCCCCCTGCCGACGCTGGTTTATGCGGTGCTCCTGGGGTTGCTGATCGGGCTGGGTCAGTGGCAGCTCGACCGGGCGGCGGAGAAGCGCTCGGCACTGGCTGCCAGGGCCGACGCCACGGATGCCCCGGTGATGGCGCTCAATGACCGCCCGGCGAGCCTGGCCCGCCACGAATACCGGCGGGCCACCGCCGAGGGGCGCTATGACACGGACCACCAGTTCCTGCTGGACAACCAGGTCCAGGACGGGCGTATCGGTTACCGGGTGCTGACGCCGTTGCGACTGACGGGTCGGGACGCCGCGGTGCTGGTTCAGCGGGGATTCGTGCCCATCGCCGGCAGCCGCCAGACGCTGCCCGAGCTGCCGCCGGTGGACTCGCCCGCGCGGGTCACGGGCCAGATCGGGTCGGGGCCGTCCGTGGGCATGCGTCTGGGCGAGGCGGCGGATGGCAGCGGGAATTGGCCGCGGCGCCTGCAATACATTGATTTTGAGGCCATGAACGCGATGCTCGACTATCCGCTCAGCGACTATGTACTGGTCGAGGGATCGCTTTCCACCGACGCGGTCGCCCGGCGCAGCGATCGGGATGCCTGGCGCTTCGGGCCCGAGCGTCACCAGGGCTATGCGGTGCAGTGGTTCTCACTGGCCGCGGCGCTGACGGTGATCTGGCTGGTGGTCAATACGCGCCGGCCAACACGAGGAGAGAGCAGTTGATCGATCGACTCAAGGGCCGTTGGCAGCCGTTCGCGCTGTTGGCGGTCTTCATCCTGCCCACCGCCGCGGCCATGATCATGGTCTTCAGCGACTGGCGACCTGAATCATTCACCAACAATGGCGATCTGGTGCAGCCCGCTGAGCAGATCAACCCCGGGCAGTGGCAGGGCGTGGTCGAGGCAGCGCCGATCCTCGCCGGCGACTGGCTGATCGTGACGCCGCAGCGCGAGTCCTGTGGCGAGGCCTGCCGCGAGCGGGTCGATCGCCTCAACCGGGTGCAGATCGCACTGGACCGCGACATTGAGCGGGTGCGCCTGGTGGTGCTGCAGCCCGAAAGCCTCGAGGCTCCGGTGTTCGAACCCGTTCCCGGCATCCTCAATCTGTCGGCGGCCGATGCCGTGGTGGATCGACTGGCGGTCCACAACGGTGAACCGATGGCCGCGCATATTGTCGATTATCGCGGTTATCACGTCATGCGCTACCCCCGGCCGCTGGATGCATCCGGCCTGCTGGATGATCTGGAAAACCTCCTCAGTCTGGCCAAAGAGGAGGCCGAGCGCCGCGCCCTTGAGGAGGCTGTCAACGAATGAACTCCCATCCCTGGTTTTACCGCCTGAGTCTGTTGGCGACTGCGACGGCGCTCTGCGTCGTGGTGCTGGGTGCCTGGGTGCGGCTGACGGATGCCGGACTGGGTTGCCCGGACTGGCCCGGCTGCTATGGGCAGTGGGATGTCCCCAACACGCCCGAGGCGATCGCCGCGGCCAATGAGGCATTCCCCGATACGCCGGTGCATGTGGGCAAGGGATGGCGCGAGATGGTGCACCGTTATCTCGCCAGCGGCCTGGGCCTGCTGATCGTGGGGATGGGGGTGTTCGCCTGGCGCCAGCGGCATCGCCCCGGCCAGCCGTGGCGGGTGCCGTTGCTGTTGGTCGCGCTGGTCTGCTTTCAGGGTCTGCTGGGCGCGTGGACGGTGACCTGGCAGCTCAAGCCCGCGGTGGTCACGGCGCATCTGCTGGGCGGCCTGACAACGCTGTCACTGCTCTGGTGGGTGACGCTGCGCAGCAATCGTCTGGGGGCCGGACGGCTCTCGCAGGTCCGGGGGCTGGGGGTGTTCCTTGCCGTCGGGGTGCTGGCGGCGGTCGGCCAGATCACGCTGGGCGGCTGGACAAGCACCAACTACGCGGCGCTTGCCTGTAATGAGTTTCCGGCCTGCAGCCTCGGCGAGTACTGGCCGGATAATGCCGACTTTAGCGAGGGCTTTGTGCTGTGGCGCGGCCTGGGTGTGAACTACGAGTTCGGCGTGCTGGACCATCCAGCGCGCATGGCCATTCATCTGGTCCACCGCATCGGCGCCATCGCCGTCACGCTGGTGCTCGGTGGCCTGGCGTTCTGGCTGTGGCGTGCGGGCGGGCTGGGCCGCGTCATGGGCGTCGCGGTTGCCGGGGCGCTGGGTCTGCAGGTGTTGATCGGCATTGGTAATGTCATCTACAGCTTGCCGCTGACACTGGCCGTCGCGCACAATGCGGGTGCAGCGCTGCTGATGCTGGTGCTGGTCACCGCCATTCACGTCCGGCGACCCATAGCGCGATCATGAGCCGATATTTCGACGCCACTTCCAACCCTGCCACGGGCGCTACGGCCGTCCTGCAGCATGCCGTCCAGCACTGGCGGGATTACTACGAGCTGACCAAGCCCGGGGTGGTGGCGCTGATGGTGTTCACCGCGCTGGTGGGCGAGCTGCTGGCGAGCCCCGGTGCCATTCCCTGGACAGCACTCACGGTGGGTAACCTGGGGATCGCGCTGGCGGCCGGCTCGGCGGCGGCGATCAACCATCTGGTCGATCGGCGCATCGATGCCCGCATGAAGCGTACCGAAGGGCGCCCGCTGCCCACCGGCGGACTGCGCACCCGCGACGCCAGCCTGTTTGCCGGGGTGCTGGGGCTGGCGGGCCTGTCGATGCTGTACTTTCTGGTCAACCCGCTCACCGCCTGGCTGACCTTCGGCTCGCTGATTGGCTATGCGTTCATCTACACCCTGTTTCTCAAGCGTGCGACGCCGCAGAACATCGTCATCGGCGGCGCGGCGGGGGCCGCACCGCCGGTGCTGGGCTGGGTCGCGGTCACCGGCAGCATCGATCCCCACGCCCTGCTGCTGTTCCTGATCATCTTTACCTGGACGCCACCGCATTTCTGGGCCCTGGCCATTCATCGGCGCGAGGAATACGCGAGTGTGAACATCCCGATGCTGCCGGTCACCCACGGCGATCGGTTCACGCGCTGGCAGATCCTTTTCTACACCGTGCTATTGGTGGGCGTGACGCTGATGCCGTTTGCCACCGGGATGAGTGGCTGGGTGTATCTGGTGGGCGCTGTGGGACTGGGAGCGCGTTATCTGTGGTTTGGCTACGCACTGCTCGCCCGCCCCGACGACCGGTCACTACCGATGAAGTCGTTCGGCTTCAGCATCGTCTATCTGATGGCGCTGTTCGCGGTGCTGCTGCTGGACGCCTATCTGCCGGTGATCCTGGCGCCTCTGCTGGGCTGAATCACAGAATCAGCAGATCCACCGGCGAGGCATTCAGCAGCCGGGTGGTGGTGCGATAGCGCAGAAAGTGATCCAGGCCTTCGCCCTGACGCGGGGTCAGCACGATCAGATCCGCCCCCTCATGCGCCGCGATGTCCATCAGGGCAGTGGCAGTGGGGCGGGTATCCGCCTCGACCCGGATACCGACAGCCCCCAGGTCCGCATTGCGGACGAATCCTTCCAACCGCTCCCGGGCCACCGCCTGATCGTGGGCGAGCAGTCGATCGCGCGCGTCATCCGTCATTCGGCCGGCCGGCACGGCGGACTGCTCCTGGGTGCCGACCAGATGCACCACCGTCGTGGAGGTGCCGGCGCTGACGGGAGTCGCGCCCAGAGCGCGCGCCCTGGCCATGGAGCCTTCCGAGAGATCTGTGGCAAGGAGCAGCCGGCGATAGCGCTCGACCGGAGCCGCCCGAACGACCAGTACCGGGCAGTCGGTATGGGCGATGATGCGCTCCGAGGTGCCGCCCAGGAACAGGTCACGCAGCTGGCGTTTGCGGTGGCTGCCCAACACGATCAGCGGTGTCGTGTCGTCGACGGCGGATCGGATGGCCTCATCGGGCCCCCGGCCGCTCACGACCGCGACGGAACAGGCCACACCATCCACCGTCTCGATCGTGGTGGCGAGACGCTGTAGCATGAAGTTGGCGGTGTCGCGCTGCGCATCGATCATGGCCGTCGGCTGGTCGGTATCGATGGCGTAGACGAGCTTGAGGCCGTAGCGATGCTCACGGGCCAGTAGCAGCGCCATGCGTTGCGCGCGCTCGGCACGGTCACTGAGGTCGGTCGCCAGGACAATCCGGCGCATCAGCGGGGTTCCGCGTCCTGCCGATGACGCAAACGGCCGGCGGGGAGGAGTTTGATCATGGACTTGATGCTGCATTCCGCCTTCGCGGAGGTCGCCACCCTGCTCATGCTGGCGGCGGTGGTCGGCTTTGCCGGCATCCTCCTGCGCCAGCCACTGATCGTGAGCTTTATCGCGGTTGGCATCATGGCCGGCCCCTCCATGCTCGATGTGGTGCATGCCGAGGCGCAGATTGACCTGCTTTCCGAACTCGGCATTGCCGTGCTGCTGTTTCTGGTCGGCATCAAACTGGATATCAAGCTCATTCGGTCTCTCGGCGCCGTGGCGCTGGTCACGGGGCTCGGTCAGGTGGCTTTCACCGCCGGGATCGGCTTTCTGCTTGGCCTCGCCATGGGGCTTGAGGCGGTCACCTCGCTGTACGTCGCCGTCGCGCTTACTTTCTCCAGTACCATCATCATCGTCAAGCTGCTCTCGGACAAGCGCGAGATCGATTCGCTTCACGGCCAGATCGCGCTGGGGTTTCTGATCGTCCAGGATCTGGTGGTGGTCCTGGCGATGATCGTCCTGTCCACGGTGGGGATCGGTGGTCGCGCCGATGGCGGCGGCGTTGCTGAAATCGCCATGGTGTTGCTGGCCGGCGTGGCGCTGGTCGGCCTGGTGATCCTCTTCGTCCGCTATGTGGCCAACCCGCTCAGTGCCCGGCTGGCCCATGCCCCGGAGCTGCTGGTGATCTTCGCCATTGCCCAGGCGACCGTTTTTGCCACTGTGGCCGACGTCATTGGCCTCGGTAAGGAGCTGGGCGGCCTGCTGGCCGGGGTCTCACTGGCGTCAACGCCCTACCGCGAGACCATCTCGGCGCGGCTCGCTCCGCTGCGCGACTTCCTGTTGCTGTTCTTCTTCATCTCGCTGGGCTCGACACTGGATCTTGCCTTGCTGGGGGACAGTCTGCGCGAGGCGCTGGTGTTCTCGGCCTTCGTCCTGATCGGTAATCCGCTGATCGTGCTCGCCATCATGGGGGCGATGGGCTACCGTCGGCGAACCGGATTTCTGGCGGGCCTGACGGTGGCGCAGATCTCGGAGTTCTCGCTGATTTTCATCAGCATGGGACTGGCGTTGGGTCATGTCGGTGAGCAGGCCCTCGGCCTGGTGACGCTGGTAGGGCTGATCACGATCGCGGTTTCGGTCTATATGATCACCTACTCGCACTGGCTCTACGAACACGTCGGGCGCCATCTATCGATATTCGAGCGCGCCGGGACGCCGCGTGAACCGAAGGGCAACGCGGGGGCGAGTCAGGCGGCCGCCGACGTCCTCATCTTTGGTATGGGGCGGTTTGGCACCGCCATGGCGCTGCGGCTCCAGCGCCGGGGGTTTGGAGTGATCGGCGTGGATTTTGATCCGCGTGCCATCGCACGCGCCACCAGTCTGGGGCTGCGGGCTGAATACGGCGATGCGACCGACCCGGAGTTCATCGCCTCGCTGCCCCTCGAACAGGCCCAGTGGGTGGTCAGCACGGTGCCGCGGCACCCGACGGGCCTGAGCCACGAGGACAGTCGCCACACGCTGATGCAGATCGTTCGCTCAACCCCATTCCGTGGCCAGGTGGCGGTGGCCTCGCATAACGCCCGTGAGATGGACGAACTGCTCGCGCGCGGCGCGGACACGGTCATGGAGCCCTTTCAGGACGCCGCCGATCGGGCAGTGGATCTGATCAGCGGCGCCCCGCCAACCCAGCGCACGCCCATTCCCCCGATTACCCCGGAGGATCGCGGCGACGCGGGTGACTGAGGGGCGTTCAGCCTTCGCCCGCCGCCCTGTCCAGGCCGACGTTGTTTTTCTCGAGGACGCGGTCGGCGCGATAGCTCGAGCGCACCAGCGGGCCCGAGACCACTTCGAGAAAACCCTTGCCAAGCCCGATCTCGCGGTAGCGCTCGAACTGCTCGGGCGTGACGTAGCGGTCCACCGGCAGATGATTGACCGTGGGGCGCAGGTACTGGCCGAACGTGACGATATCGACGCCGATGGCGCGCAGATCGTCCATGGTCTCGATGATCTCCTCATCGGTCTCGCCCAGGCCCAGCATCAGGCTGGTCTTGGTGAGCACGCCCGGCCGGCGCTTTTTGGCATACGCCAGTACGTCCAGCGTCTGCTGATAGCCCGCCCGCGGGTCACGGACCGGGTGGGTGAGGCGTTTGACCGTCTCGACGTTCTGGGCAAACACCTCGAGCCCCGTGTCGACCACGGTGTCGATCGCTTCGTGGCGGCCGTTGAAGTCGGGGGTCAGTGCCTCGACCGCGGTGTTGGGGTTGCGGCGCTTGATCTCGCGGATGCAGTCCGCGTAGTGCTGGGCCCCACCGTCGGCCAGATCATCGCGGTCCACCGAGGTCAGCACCACATACTTAAGGCCCATCAGTTCAACAGTGGTGGCGGCGCCATTGGGCTCGTTGTCGTCAAGCCAGCCCTTGGGGTTGCCGGTGTCCACCGCGCAAAACCTGCAGGCCCGGGTGCAGACATCGCCCATGAGCATGATGGTCGCTGTCCCGGCGCTCCAGCACTCGCCCATGTTGGGGCACATGGACTCTTCGCAGACGGTGGCAAGCTTGTGCTCGCGCACCGTGTTGCGGACCTTCTGATAGGTCTCACCGGTGGGGACCTTGACGCGCAGCCAGTCCGGCTTGTCGCCGCGCCCCACCGGCGCGGTGTCGCGCTGGGCTTTGACGCCATTTTTGATCGCGCGGATACCGTTGTCCTTGTCGACCTTCTGGCCGCTGACCACAACGGGGATGCCTTTGAGTTCGGGCATGTCCGACTCCTTGCCTCGTTCAGTCCTTGCCGTAGGGGTTGTTCATCACCGAAAACCAGTTGGCGTGCGCCCGATCGGCGTCCTCCCGGTAGGCTTCAACCTCCTCACGGGTCATTTCCTCGCGCAGACGGCCATCGCTGACCGGCCGCGGATCATATCCCTCGGTATCGTCTTTATCCTGCCTGTCTGGCCGTTCATCACTCATGACGGCACCCTCCGCATCCTGACTGTGTCATGTAAAATCCAGTATACGTTTGAAACCGGACCGCCTCCATGGCCGCTGCCTCATACCCTCATGCCCATCGTGAACTGGACCTGCGGGGACTGAACTGCCCCCTGCCCATCCTGCGCACCAAACAGGCGCTGCGGGACATGGCGGTGGGCGAATGCATCGCCGTGCAGGTCACCGACCCGCATGCGGTGATCGACTTCCGTGCCTTGTGTGACACCACTGGGCATCAGCTGTTGCATGAGACCGAGTCCGGCGATGTCCTCACATTCTGGCTTGAGAAGGGCCCCTGAGGCGCGCCAGCAGCGACTCGGCCA
The DNA here is from genome assembly GCF_009805925.1 of Spiribacter sp. SSL99. Taxonomy (NCBI): domain Bacteria; kingdom Pseudomonadati; phylum Pseudomonadota; class Gammaproteobacteria; order Chromatiales; family Ectothiorhodospiraceae; genus Spiribacter; species Spiribacter sp. SSL99. The sequence goes on from NZ_MAOM01000019.1 coordinate 69,381, forward strand.
CCACGGACAGCCGTCGGCTGAACGACGGCGCCTGATGCCAGGACAGGCTGATCAGCTCCATGCGCTCGCGCCGCTCGAGCAGCAGGTCGTCGCTGGTGCCCAGATCATCCACCAGCCCCAGCTCAAGGGCGCGCTCGCCCATCCAGTGCTCGCCGGTGGCGACACGGTCGACGTCCATGCGTGGCCGGTAGCGGCCGATGTGGTGGCGGAACAGGTCATGCACCGCCTGCAGGGACTCGCGGAAATGCTCGCGGCCCTCGTCGGTGTTCTCGCCAAACACGGTCAGATCGCGCTTGTGCGCGCCGGCGGTGTGCAGCTCAAACTCGATGTCGTGGCGCTTGAGCAGGCCGTGGAAGTTGGGCAGCTGGCCGACCACGCCGATCGAGCCAATGATCGAGAACGGGGCGGCGACGATGCGGTCGGCCACGCAGGCCATCAGATAGCCGCCGCTGGCCGCGACCCGGTCCACCGCGATGGTCAGGCGGATATTGGCCTCGCGCAGCCGTGCCAGCTGGCTGGCCGCAAGGCCGTAGCCGGGCACCATGCCGCCGGGGCTTTCAAGGCGCAGCAGCACCTCGTCATCGCGTCGGGCGCTGGCGATGATCGCGCTCACCTCTTCGCGCAGCGAGTCGACCGCAGTGGCGCGGATGTCGCCGTCGAAGTCGAGCACGAACAACCGCGGCAGGCGACCTTCGCCATCCTGTCCGCGGCGCTTCTGGCGGCGCTCCCGCAGGCGCTGGAGCAGGTTGGACCGACGGGCGTCGGGACCGCGCTGGATGCGCCGGCTCATGGCCTCGTAGCGGCGGTTGAGGGGCTCGACCTCGAGCTGTTCGCGGTGACGACCGCGCCGCCGGCTGGTCATGCCGCCGATCATGCCCAGCACCACCGCGAACGCCGCCACCAGGGTGAGCACACGGGCCAGGAAAAGGGCATAATCCTGCAGGAATTCCATCGCGTTATCCTTTCATGAATGCCGAATACGACTGGACTGCAAGTCTACGCGAGCCAACCGATGAAAGAAGCCACCCGCCGCAGGGGAGGGGCATGAACCCACCTGGCACCGCACTCTACCGCCATCGCGGCGTCGATGTGGCGACGCTTCGCCAGCTCGATCAATGGGCGGCGGCGCCCAAGGGCACCGCCTTTCGCGCCTTCAAGCGCTGTCAGGCGGGACTGGTCGAGGAGCGGGATTTTTTTGTCGAGCCCATCGATGCCCCGTCCGATGCCGCCGCCGCGGCGCTGATCGAGCGCCTGCGCGCCGACGGCAGACTCTACCCGAGCAGCCACGTGGCCATTCTGCTGTCCCGCGCGGCCTGCTCGCGGTTACCGGTCATGCCGGGGTCTGACGGCCGATGAATACCCTGGTCACCTGGCTGCAGCCGTGGGAGCCCTCGCTGCCGGTCTTTCTGGCCTGCGCGCTGGCCGTCGGCCTGTACGCCATCGGTCTGATCCGGGGGGCCTCGCCCGGGTTCTGGCCGGCGCTGTCGTATTTCGCTGGTGTGGCGCTGATCTATGCCGTCACCCAGACCCATTATGATTACTACTCGCAGTATCTGTTCTCGGCGCACCGGCTGCAGCATCTGGTGCTGCATCACCTGGGGCCGTTCCTGATCGCGCTGGCAATGCCGGCGGGCGTGCTGGCGACTGCCCTGCCGGCGCGGGTCCGGGCCTGGCCGCGGGGGCCGGCGGCACCGCTTTTCGGTGCCCTGCGCCGGGTGTATCGCGTGCTCCAGCAGCCGTTCATCGCCGGTGTGCTGTTCGTCGGGGTGATCTACTTCTGGCTGACGCCCGAGATTCACTTTGACGCCATGCTGAGCATCGACCTGTACTGGTTCATGAACTGGACGATGCTGCTCGACGGGCTGCTGTTCTGGTGGCTCATTTTCGAGCGCAGTGATCAGGCCGTCACACCCCGCCTGAGCCCCGGTCGGCGCATTCTGCTGCTGGCGCTGATCATGCCGCCGCAGATCGCACTGGGGGCGTACATCACATTCAGCGGCCAGAATCTGTTCGAAATCTACGATGTCTGCGGCCGCGCGTTTCCCATCGATCCGCTGCTTGATCAGCAGATCGGCGGCCTGATTACATGGATACCGGCGGCAATGATGAGCGTGATGGCTGCCATCATTGTCCTCGCATTCCGTCTGCACGGGAGGGAATCGGATGCCTGAGCACCCCAGAAAACGCCGCTGGCCGGGCCCCGCGCTGGTTGTGATGATGGCCGCGCTGCTGAGCGCCTGCGGCGGCAGTGGCTATCAGACCAAGGGCATCGAGGGGCTGCTGCCGGATCTCGCCTTCCGCCTGACCAGTGAGACTGGCGAAACGCTGACCGCCGCCGATCTGCGGGGCGCGCCCACGGTGGTGTTCTTCGGCTTCACCCATTGTCCCGATGTCTGTCCCACGGCCATGGCGCGGATTGCGGCGGCCACGGAGGCGGCCGGCGAGAGCCTCGACGGCGATCTGCAGGTGCTGTTCGTCTCGGTGGATCCCGGCCGGGATACGCCCCAGCGGCTTGCCGACTACACGGACTTTTTCAGTGATCGCGTCACCGGCGCCACGGCACCGGTGGAGCGACTCCGCGAGCTCACCAAGCGCTACCGCGCCACCTTCGGCTACGGCGAGCCCAATGAGTTCGGCGACTACAACGTCTCGCACTCGAGCGCGATGTACGTGTTTGATGCCGAGGGTCACGCCCGGGCGCTGTTCCGCCCGAGCGACAGTGTGACGGGAATGGCCGCGGATCTGCGGCGCATCGCCCGGGGTTAGCCCGGGGTCAGCTCGGCGCGCTCAGTCCTCGAACAGGTCCTTGTCGGTGACCGCGCCATACGACGCCGAGCTGACCAGCCGGGCGAACTTGCCCAGCACGCCGCGGCGGTAGTTCGGCGGCCGGGGGCTCCACCGGGCGCGGCGCTCAGCGAGTGTGGCCTCGTCGATCTGCACCTCAAGCAGGTTCTGGTCGGCATCGATGATCACCGTATCGCCTTCCTCGACCAGGGCGATGTTGCCGCCGGCCGCCGCCTCGGGGGCGACATGGCCGACGACCATGCCGTAGGTGCCACCGGAGAACCGCCCGTCGGTGATCAGGCCCACGGCGTCACCCAGCCCGCGGCCGATGATCGCCGAGGTCGGCGCCAGCATTTCGCGCATGCCGGGGCCGCCACGCGGGCCCTCGTAGCGGATGATGAGGACATCGCCGGCCTGGATCCGGTCGGCGAGGATCGCATCCATGGCGAGCTCTTCGGAGTCGAACACCCGGGCGGGGCCTTCGATGCGGCGCTTTTTAATGCCACTGACCTTGGCGACGGCGCCCTCGTTGGCCAGGTTGCCGCGCAGGATCGCGAGATGGCCCTCGGCATACACCGGGTTGTCGAAGTCGCGGATGATGTCCTGATCCGGCGACGGCGTGGCGGGGACCGATTCCAGCAGCTGCTCGATGGTCTGCCCGGTGATGGTCATGCAGTCCCCATGCAGCAGCCCATTCGCCAGCAGCATTTTCATGACCTGGGGGGTGCCGCCAACGGCGTGGAATTCGCTGGTGACATAGCGCCCCGAGGGCTTCAGATCGCAGAGCACCGGCACGCGCTGGCGGATCCGCTCGATATCGTCGATGGAGAACTCCACCTCGCAGGCGCTGGCGATACCCAGCAGGTGGAGCACGGCATTGGTCGAACCGCCCAGTGCCATGACCACGCTGGCGGCGTTCTCGAAGGCCTTGCGGGTCATCAGGTCGCGGGGCAGGCGCTGCTGGTGGATGGCATCCACCAGCACCTCGGCGGCGCGTGCCGCCACGTCCCGCGCCTCGTCGTCCTCGGCCGAGACCGTGCTTGAGCCCATCAGGCTCATGCCCATTGCCTCGAAGGCGCTCGACATGGTGTTGGCGGTGAACATGCCGCCACACGAGCCGGCGCCCGGGCAGGCGTTCATTTCCACGCCCTTGAGGTCCTCGTCCGAGAGGTTGCCGGCGGCGGATTGGCCCACCGCCTCGAAGGCGCTGACGATGGTCAGGTCCTGGCCTTTGTAGTGGCCCGGCTTGATGGTGCCGCCATAGACGAAGATCGCGGGGATGTTCAGCCGGGCGATGCCGATCATCGCTCCGGGCATGTTCTTGTCGCAGCCGCCGGTGGCGAGAATGCCGTCAAGGCTCTGGCCGTTGCAGACGGTTTCGATGGAATCGGCGATCACTTCCCGCGAGACCAGCGAGTACTTCATGCCCTCGGTGCCCATGGAAATGCCATCGGAGATGGTGATGGTGCCAAAGCTCACCGGCATCGCACCGGCGGCACGCAGCGCGTCGCTGGCGCGCTCGGCCTGGGCGCCGATGCCCATGTTGCAGGGCGTGATGGTGCTATGGGCATTGCCCACGCCGACGATGGGCTTTGCGAAGTCCTCGTCGGTAAAGCCGGCGGCCCGCATCATCGCGCGGTTGGGGGTGCGGGCGCGTCCTTCGGTAACGGCGCGGCTGCGGCGGTTGTCGGCCATGGTGATTCCTCGATGATGGGTAGTGATCGGTCAACCGACAAAATACGAAACTCCGGGGCGGGTGGCAATCGTCGCCACGCCCTGCAATGGCATACTCTGCAAGTGAGGAAAGCGACAGGGCAGGCAAGGGGCGGTGACAACGCCGAGTATCCGTTACGAGGCCGATCTGGCCGGCGGTGATTTCGTCGACGATCCGGCGCAGCGCGCCGCGGTGGAGGCGCTGGATGCCCTGCAGGCGGCGCTGCAGGACCAGCCGCCGCCGGCCACCGGCCTGCGCGGCTGGTGGCAGCGTCGCCGCGGCGCTGCCCCCGCCGCGGTGCCGGGGCTCTATCTGTGGGGCGGGGTGGGCCGCGGCAAGACCTATCTGATGGACACCTTCTATGAATGCCTGCCCGCGTCCATCCCCCGGCGCCGGGTGCATTTCCACCGCTTCATGCAGTCCGCCCATTACCGTCTGCGCTGGCTGCGTGAACAGCCGGATCCGCTGCGCACCCTGGCCGCTGAATGGGCCGGCGAGGCGCGGGTGCTCTGCTTTGACGAGTTCTTCGTCAGCGACATCGCCGACGCGATGATCCTCTCGGGACTGCTGCATGGGTTGATCGACGAGGGCGTGACGCTGGTGGCCACCTCGAACCTGCCGCCGGACGGGCTCTATCCGGGCGGTCTGCAGCGTGATCGCTTCCTGCCCGCCATCGATCTGCTGGAGCGCCATCTGCAGGTGATGAATGTGGATGGTGGCACCGACTATCGCCTGCGGCTGCTCAGCCGCGCACCGGTCTATCATGTGCCCGCCGACGCGCATGCCCGCACCGCCCTCGCCGAGACCTTCGAGCGCCTCAGCCCCGAGCGTGATCATGAAACCGATGGACTGGCCATCAACCAGCGCGACATCCCGGTGCTGGCCCTTGGCGACGGCGTGCTCTGGGTGCGCTTCGGTGCCTTGTGCGAGGGGCCGCGCAGCGCCGATGACTATGTCGAGATCGCCCGTCGCTTTCACACCGTGCTGATCTCGGACGTGCCGATTATGGATCGCGACCGCGAAGACGCAGCGCGGCGCTTCGCGGCGATGGTCGACGAGTTCTATGATCGCGGCGTCAAGCTGATCATCTCCGCCACCGCCGAGCCCGAATGGCTGTACCGCGGCCGGCACCTGCATTTTGAGTTTCGGCGCATCATTTCGCGTCTGCGCGAGATGCAGTCCCGGGAGTATCTGGCCCTGCCCCACCGGCCCTAGGGTTTTCCCCAGACCCTGTGGACAAGTCTGTGGAGGAACCCGGGGATGAATGCCGGACAGGCCCGCGTGATGCGGCTTTTCTCAGACTGGCGAATTCTTGACCAGTTTTAAATAAGCTTTAAAAACAGGTACTTACGGTTTATCCGGCGGTATCAGGGAGTTAGCGGCGTCGTGACCGTCCGGCGGCGCGCTGGATGTGCACAACCGCCGCTGTCAAGCCCTATTTCATCAGCCCGGCGACGTGCGCGGCCGCGCCCCGGGCAAGGGCATCGAGGTCGTAGCCGCCTTCGAGCACCGAGCAGATATGCCCCCCACAGCAGTAGTTGGCCACGGCCACCAGCTCGTCGGTGATCCAGGCAAAGTCCTCCGTGGTCAGCGCCATGCCGGCCAGCGGATCCTCGACGGCGGCATCAAATCCCGCCGAGATGATCATCAGCTCGGGGTCAAAGTCGATCAGCGCTGAAATCGCCTCGCGGTGGAACTGCTCGCGGTAGTCCGCCGAGCCGGTGCCCTCGGGCATGGGGATGTTCAGGATATGCCCGGGGCGGTTTTCCTTGCGGCTGCCGGTGCCGGGGAACAGCGGATACTGATGTGTGGACAGGTAGAACAGCCCCTCGCGCTCGGCCACCACCGCCTGGGTCCCGTTGCCGTGGTGTACATCGAAATCGACGATGGCGACGCGCTGGACGCCGTGTGCCACCTGCGCGTGGAGGGCGGCGATGGCGGCATTGCTGAACAGGCAGAAACCCATGGACTCACCGGTCTCGGCATGATGCCCGGGCGGGCGCACGGCACAGAACACCCGCCGCGCCTCGCCGGTCTGGATGGCGTCCACCGCCTGGGTCGCCGCACCGGCGGCTCGCAGTGCGGCCTCTCCCGAACCGGCCGACAGGGTGGTATCGGCGTTGAGCTGCGTCCGCCCGGTGGCCGGCACGGCCGCCATCACCTCATCAATATACCCGGGGCTATGGGCGCGCTCGAGCACCGCCCGCGACGCCGACTGCGCGGTATGGCGCTGCAGGTCGGCAAACGCCGGGGTGTCGAGGGCGGCGAGGATGGCCTCAAGCCGCTCGATGCGCTCGGGATGGCCACTGCCGGTGTCATGCTGCAGGCAGGCCTCGTGGGTGATCAGCCAGGTCGACACAAGCCTATTCCCCCGGGTGGAAGGTCTGCCGAAAGGCCACGGAGTACACCTCGCCACCGGCATGGGGGTTGACGTCGATTTCGAAGATACGCGCATCGCCGGGCTCGATGGGGAACGTCCCGACATAGGAGACCCAGCCGTCCTCGCGGACCCGCTCGGCGGGGATTTCGGTGAGCTCGTCATTGTCATCGCGGGCGACGATGTCGACGGCGCCGGACACGGCCTCGCCATTGCGCAGGATCGTCACCATCACCATGCCGCGGGTGCGGCTGCGCACCAGTCCGTATTCGCGGGCCACGTCGGCATTGAGCATGCCGGTGGGGATGGCGCTGTAGTGGATCTCATAGTCACCGAAGCGCTCCGACTGCTGGGCCGATGCCAGCAGGGGAAGGGCGACCAGCAGGGCGGCCGCCCAGCGGGCCAGCCGATGTCCGGGATGCTTCATGTCATTCTCCTTTACGCCCGACAGATCCGGTACAGCGCCACTTCTCCGAACAGGTTGGGCATCCAGCGCGCCAGTCGCGGACTCTTGTAGTCATGAGATAACACGCGGCGCTCAATAATGTGAATACTCAGCTGCTCGCAGAGTGCTTCAAAATCATCGATGGTGCAGAAATGGATGTTGGGCGTCTCGTACCAGGCATAGGACAGGGCATGACTCATCGGCATGCGGCCCTTGACCGCCAGGTGCCAGCGCAGCCGGTAATAGGCGAAGTTGGGGAAGGTCACGATGCCGGTGCGCCCCACCCGCAGCATTTCCCAGAGCAGCTGGTCGGGCCGCTGCACGGCCTGCAGTGTCTGGGTGAGGATGACCTGATCGAAGGCATTGGTGTCAAAATCGGACAGGCCCTCGTCGATATCGCTCTCGATGACGTTGATGCCGTTGGCAAGGCTCCGGGTGATGCCGTCGGGATCGATCTCCAGCCCATAGCCGGTGGCCTGGCGGCGATCGAACAGATAGCGCAGCAGCCGGCCATCGCCGCAGCCCAGGTCAAGTACCCGGTCACCGCGGCCCACCCAGTTGGCGACGATTTCGAGATCCGCACGCAGTGGGCTCATACCCCGACCTCCTCGGCGATGTGCTGCATATAGGTCGAGAAGACCTCGCGGTAGCGCGGCACCGGCATCAGAAAGGCGTCGTGGCCGTGGTTGGCGCGGATTTCGGCATAGCTCACGCGTTTGTCGGTATCCAGCAGCGCCCGGACGATTTCATGACTGGCGGCCGGCGGAAAGCGCCAGTCGCTGGTGAACGAGGCGACGAAAAACGGCGCCGTCACGCCGCTCAGTGCCACCGACAGATCACCATCGGTGGCGGCCGCGGGGTCAAAGTAGTCCAGCGCCCGGGTCATGAGCAGGTAGGTGTTGGCGTCAAACCGGTCGACGAATGACTCGCCCTGGTAGCGCAGGTAGCTTTCCACCTCGAATTCGACATCGTAGTTGTAGTGATAGCCGCCCCGCGTGTCGCGCCGCTCGCGCCCGAATTTTTCGCCCATGGCCGCCTCCGAAAGATAGGTGATGTGGCCGAGCATGCGCGCGAGCATCAGTCCGGTCCGCGGCCGATCGCCGGTGGTGGCGTAGCGGCCGTCCTGGAAATCCGGGTCGGAGCGGATCGCCTGACGGGCGACCTCGTTGAAGGCGATGTTCTGTGCCGACAGGCGGGGTGCGGCGGCGATGACCACCGCGTGGCGCAGGCGCTCCGGCTGATCGATGGCCCACTGCATGGCCTGCATGCCGCCCAGGCTGCCGCCGGCCACGGCCGCCCAGCGCGCCACTCCCAGGTGGTCGGCGAGGCGTGCCTGGCTGCGCACCCAGTCGCGCACGGTGACCAGCGGGAAGTCGGCGCCATAGAGCTCGCCGGTCTCGGGGTCGATCGAGGTGGGGCCGGTGGAACCGTGGCAGCCGCCCAGGTTGTTGCTGCAGACCACAAAGAAGCGGTTGGTGTCGAGCGGTTTGCCCGGGCCGATACAGGCCTCCCACCAGCCCGGCTTACGCTCGCCGGCGTGGTGATAGCCCGCGGCATGGTGGTTGCCGGACAGGGCATGGCACACCAGGATGGCGTTGCTGGCGTCGGCATTGAGCGTGCCGTAGGTCTCGTAGGCCAGGGTATAGCCCGGCAGCACCCGGCCCGAGTCCAGCGCCAGGGGTTCATCGAAATGCACGGTCTGCGGGACGATCACCCCGACCGATGTCTCCTCGGCAGGCGCGGCCATGGCTACATCATCAGGCCGGGGGCGATGCGATCAAGCGGCGGCAGCACGAGCATCTTCACCACCTGCAGGGCAAGGATCGCCGCCAGCGGCGACAGATCAATCCCGCCCATGTCCGGCAGGATGGCCCGAAACGGCCGGATCACCGGCTCGGTCAGGCTCAGCAGCACCGTGGTGGCGGGGTTGTAGTCGGTCGGGCTGACCCACGAGAGGATCGCCCGCACCACGATGGCGATGAGGTAGACATTCAGCAGCAGGCTGATCAGTTCCGCGGGCGTGCGCAGCAGCAGGTAGTCGATGCGTGGCGTGACGCCGGCGATGCTCATGAGCAGGCTGATCGCGATCATCTGCAGGATCACCATCAGCACGATGGCGGCGATGTCCACGCCGCCCCATGACGGGATCAGGCGGCGCAGGGGCTGCAGCGCCGGCTGGGTGACGCGCACCAGAAACTGCACCAGCGGATTATAGAAATCCGCCCGCGACCACTGCAGCAGAAACCGCAGCATGACCGCCATGATGTAGAGGCTGAACAGCGTGTCGACCAGAAACGCCAGCGGATTGGTGAGATAGCCCGGGCCCATGGCTACTGATCTCCCAGCTCTTGGCCCAGTTCCTCGGCGCGTCGGGCGGCGGCGTGCAGCGCGCGGTGGTAGGCCCCGGCCAGATCCCCGGCCTCGAGCTCGTCGATGGCCGCGGCGGTGGTGCCGCCCGGCGAGGTGACCCGGCGTTTGAGTTCATCCACATCCTCGGCGCTCTCAAGCGCCATGCGCGCGGCGCCCAGGGCGGTCTCGAGGGTCAGCAGGTGCGCCGTCCGCGCATCCAGCCCCAGCGACTCGCCGGCGGACTGCATCGCCTCCATGGTCGCGAAGAAATACGCCGGGCCGCTGCCGGAGATCGCCGTGACGGCGTTCATGTCGCGTTCGTCCTCGAGCCACACGATCAGCCCCACCGCGCGCAGGATGGTCTCGGCCAGATCCCGTTGCTCGTTGCTGACCGCCGCGTTGGCGAACAGTGCCGTCGCGCCGGTCTGCACCAGGGCCGGCGTGTTGGGCATGGCCCGCACCACCGGCCGGTCGCCGCCCAGCCAGCTGTCGATGTCGGCGCAGCGCACGCCGGCCGCCACCGAGATCACCAGGCTGCCCTGGGCCTGAATCTGCGGCGCCAGCTCGCGCACCACATCGGCGACGCGGTTGGGCTTGACCGCCAGTATGACCACGTCGGCGCCGCGCACGGCCGTGGCGTTTTCCTGAAACGCCTGCACCTCGAAGTCCGCGATCAGGGCCTCGCGGCGCTCGGCGTCCGGTTCGGCGACGCGCAGTCCGGCGGCCGGATGGCGATCGGCGATGAGCCCACCAATCAGGCTGCGTGCCATGTTGCCGCCACCGATGAAGGCAATGGTCTTTTCATTCAAGGCGTTTTCTCCGGTCGGGGTCCGAAAACGGCGGTGCCCAGGCGGACCATCGTGGCGCCCTCGGCCACCGCGGCCTCCAGATCGTTGGACATGCCCATGGACAGGGTATCGAGTCTCAGGCCCCCGTCGACAAGACCAGCCTGCAGCTCACGCAGCTGCCGGAATGCGGCGCGCTGGGCGTCGAAGTCGGTCACCGCCTCGGGCAGGGTCATCAGCCCGCGCAGGGTCAGGTGGGGCAGTTCGGCAATGGCGTGGGCCAGCTCGTGCACCTGCTCCGGCCCGGCGCCGGATTTGCTGGCTTCGCCGCTGACATTGACCTGCAGACAGCACTGCAGCGGCGGACGGTCTGCGGGGCGCTGCTCGGACAGCCGCCGGGCGATCTTGAGCCGGTCGACGGTGTGCACCCAGTCAAAGCCCTCGGCAACCGCGCGGGTCTTATTGGACTGGATGGCCCCGACGAAATGCCATTCGATGGGGGTGTCGGCCAGCGCCTCGCGCTTCTCCGCCCCCTCCTGCAGATAGTTCTCGCCAAACGCCTGCTGACCCTCGGCCAGTGCCGCCCGCAGGGCCTCGACGGGCTGGCGCTTGCTGACCGCCAGCAGCGCCACACTGCCGGGTTGACGGCCATAGCTGGCCTCGGCGGTGCGGATCCGCTGGCGGACCGCCGCCAGGCGTCGGGCGATGTCGTGAGCCGGGGTTGTCGTCATGACCGAATGATACGGCGGGAGGTGTGATGGCGTCGAATGCTGCAGGCCGCGGGCCGATCCCGGCGGTTACCTAGCGACTCGGCAGCTCCACCCATTCGGCCTCGCCGACATTGGCGGCGGCACCCTGGCGGAACGGGTGCAGGCTCTGCCACGGACCGAAGGCGATGACACGCAGCCCATCGCGCTGGTCCGCCGGCGTGTCGCCCAGATAGCGGCTGGTCAGCTCGATGACGCTGCCCTCATGGACACCGGGGCGCTCCTCGTCGAGCGCCACCCGGGCCGGGACACCGGCCTGCTCCAGCGCCGTCAGCCCGGCGATGGCCACCTCGCTCAGCGCCGGCACGAAAAACCGCGACGGCACCAGCCGGCCCGGGATGCCGTGCCGGCCGCCGAGCAGGGCGAGCCGGGTCTGATCGGCATGCCGTTCGGCCAGCGCGATGGCCGGGCCCACCCCCAGGTTCTCGCCGATGATCAGCAGGGTGTCGTCGGCCCGGGGCTGCACGGCCTGGCCCTGCAGGGCCGACACCGACACGGTCAGCCCCGGTCGCAGCCCGTCGGGGAGGCAGGCGCCGGGCAGGATGCCGGCCACCCAACCCTCGCCGGTATCGGCGTCACGGATCGGCAGGCAGAGGCGCTGGCCATTGAGGTCAAGCCACAGCCACTGACCGGGTGCGGGGCGGCCGGCACGCCACTCGAGCCGGAGCAGCCACCAGTCATCGATGACCGGCGTGGCATCGATGAGCCGGCCCGGTGTCATGCCCGGTCGGCGGCGCGGATCAGGCGCCCGCCCACCAGCGTATGCGTGGCGCGGGCGCTGAACTCCCAGCCCAGAAACGGCGAATTGTGGCCGCGGCTGGTGAGCGTTTCGCGGGTGCAGAACCACGGGGCCACCGGGTCGACGACGACCAGGTCGGCAACACCGCCCAGGCCCAGGCGCCCTCCCTCGAGCCCCAGCAGGCGCGCCGGCTCAACGGTCACCGGCGCCAGGGCGCGGTGCAGGGGGAGGACTTCGTCTTCCACCAGCCGCAGCACCAGGGGCAGGAGGGTGTCGATGCCGCTGGCGCCCGGCTCGGTACTGGCGAAGGGGCCATCCTTGGCGTCGCCGTCGTGGGGCTGATGGTCGGAGCAGATGATGCGCACGACCCGATCCGCCACGGCCTGGCGCAGCGCCTGACGGTCGACGATATCGCGCAGTGGCGGGTCCAGGTGAAAACGGGTGTCGTACTCCATCGCGTCCTGATCGGTCAGGAACAGCTGATGGATCGCGACATCGGCGCTCAGCCGGCGCTGGCGGCCCTGTTCATCGGTCAGCAGGCGGGCGCCCTCGGCGCTGGACAGCCGGCCGACATGCACGCGGGCCCGGGTGGCGCCGGCCACCGCCAGCTGGCGCCCGAGACCGGCGGTTTCGGCGGCGGCCGGCACGCCGGGCAGGCCCAGCCGGGTGGCGGTGGGACCTTCGTTGAGGCAGCCCGTGGCCAGGAACGGATCCACCGGTGTGAGCAGCGCCGGCAGCGAGAAGGTGCAGGCGTAGTCCAGGGCATTGCGCAGCACCCGCGAGTCCTGCACCGGCCGGCCACCGTCGGAGACGGCCGGACAGCCGGCCGCGGCCAGCCCCGCCATGGCCGATAGCTGTTCGCCGGCCAGCCCCAGTGTCAGGGCACCCAGCGGGACGACCCGGGCGCCGGCGGCCTGCTCGGCCCGGTGCGTGACCTGCTCGACCACCGCCGGGCTGTCCATGACCGGCGTCGTGTCCGGTGGCATGACCAGGGTGGTGATCCCGGCGGCGGCCGCGGCGCGGCTCTCGCTGGCGATGTCGGCCTTGCGCGTCAGGCCCGGTTCGCGCAGCCGGGCGCTCAGATCGATCAGCCCCGGCATCACCCACTGGCCGGTCGCGTCGATGGTCTGGTCGGGGGTGAAGTCGTCGACTATGCCGCCGAGCTGGACGATGCGGCCATCGGCGACGGCCAGATCGCCCACCTCGTCGAGTCCGCTCTCGGGATCGATCAACCGCCCCTGGCGGATGAGTATGCGCGTCATGATGCCTCCCGCGGGGTGTCGGGCTGAACGCCCAGGACCATGGTCATGACGGCCATGCGGACCGCGATGCCGTTGGTGACCTGATCGAGGATCACCGAGCGCGGCCCGTCGGCCAGCGCCGAGTCGATCTCGACGCCCCGGTTGATGGGCCCGGGGTGCATGACGATCGCCTCGGGGTGGGCGCCGCGCAGGCGCGACTCGGTGAGTCCGTAGTGGCGGAAGTACTCCGACTCGCCCGGCAGCAGCGCGCCCTGCATGCGCTCGCGCTGCAGGCGCAGGGCGATGACCACGTCGGCATCCCGCAGGCCGGCATTAAGGTCGTTGTAGACCTGTGCGCCCAGGCTGTCGATGTCGGCGGGCAGCAGGGTGTCGGGGGCGATGACCCGCACCTCGCCGGCGCCCAGCGCGTTGAAGGCATGGATCTGCGAGCGCGCCACCCGCGAATGGCGGATATCCCCGACGATGGCGATGCGCAGGGGCTCGAAGGCGCCCTTGTGGCGGCGGATGGTGAAGGCATCGAGCATGGCCTGGGTTGGATGGGCGTGCCAGCCGTCGCCGGCATTCAGCACCGCGACGCCCGGGTCGACATGCCGGGCGAAATACTCCGCGGCGCCGCTCTGGTGGTGGCGCACCACGAACATGTCGGCCTGCATGGCCTGCAGGTTGCGCAGCATGTCGAGCAGGCTCTCGCCCTTGGTGGTCGTGGTGTCGACGGCGATGTTGAGTACATCGGCCGAGAGCCGTTTGGCGGCCAGCTCGAAAGTGGTGCGGGTGCGCGTGCTCGACTCAAAGAACAGATTGACCACGGTGCGGCCGCGCAGCAACGGGACGGTCTTCACCGATTTGCCCAGCACGCCGGCGAACGATTCGGCGGTGTCGAGGATGCGCCCGAGCAGGCGCGGATCGACGCCTTCGGTGGTCAGGAAATGCCGCAGATTGCCCTGGGTGTCGATCTGCACGCTCATGGGCTCGCCTCCTCGATCACCAGATGCAGGGGGTCGGGACCGCGCAGCTTGACGCGCTGGCGCGGGGCAAGGTCGATGGGCGCGGCGGCGATATCCGCCGCGATGGGCAGCTGACGGCCGGAGCGCTCCAGCAGCACCGCCAGGCGCACCGCGGCCGGGCGGCCATAGTCGAAGATCTCGTTGAGGGCCGCGCGGATGGTGCGGCCGGTGTAGAGGATATCGTCGACCAGGATGATCACTCGGTCGTCAATATCCAGCGGCATGCGGCTTGGCTGGATATCGCCGGGCAGACCGGCGCGGCTCAGGTCGTCGCGGTAGAAGGCGATGTCGAGGGTGCCCGGGGCCGTGTCCAGTCCCAGGCGCTGCTGCAGGGCCCGGGCCAGCCAGGCACCGCCCTGATGGATGCCCACCAGGGTGCAGCGCTCGCGGCCCTCGGCATCGATGAGCGCGGCGACGCGGGTGGTCAGCTGCTCGAGCAGCGGTTCGATATCAGGCAGATCGGTGCTCACGGGAAATGCTCGCTTAACCAGGTCTCGAGGATGATACGCGCCGCCTCGGCATCGATCACCTCGGGGCGCTGGCCCCGGCCGCGCACGGCGTCCCGGGCGGCGTGACTGGACAGATGCTCGTCGATGCGATGGACGCTGCCGCCGCTGCGCCGGGCGAGCTCGCCTGCAAACCGCTCGGCAAGCCGGGTGCTGTGCGAGTCGCGGCCATCGGCATGTCGCGGAATGCCCACGATCAGGCCCTCCGGGCCCCAGCCGTCGATCAGCCCCTGAAGGCGTGACCAGTCGGGCGTCCCCTGACGGCAGGTGATCACCGCCAGCGCCCGGGCATGCCCGGTGACGGTCTCGCCAACGGCGACGCCCAGGCGTTTTTCGCCCGCATCAAAGCCCAGATAGGTGCCGGTCGCGCTCATCGCCCGCCAGTATCCGTCAGTCCCCGCCGAATGACCAGCTGCGGGTGATGACCAGCGTGTCCCGGTCCTCGAGGACGGTCTCGGGCACCGGGGGATAGGGCGCGGCGGCCTCCACCAGGGATCGCGCGGCCCGGCGCAGCATCGGGTTATCGCTGCCACCGACAATACGCGCCCCGCGCACCTCGCCGGCGGCGTTGAGGGTGATGGCCATCACCACCCGGCCACGGATACCGGCGTTGATCAGTTCGGCCGGATAGGCGCGGTTGCCAAGGGTTTCGGTGTGCACGATCCAGTCGCGCAGATACCGCGCTCGGGCGTCGTCATCCTGGGTGCCGTCGATGACACGCGGCGCGGGATCGGCGGACGATCGGACGGATTCGCTCGCCGGTCCGTCCCCGGCCACCAGCCGCAACACCGGCCCGCCGGCCGGGCTGGCGGGCTGCACGTTGAGTGCCAGGGGGCGCTCGGCGGTCCGCGTCGCAGGTGTTGGTGGCATGGGCCCGAGCGGGCCCATGATCACGATCAGGTGGATCACCGCCGAAATCAGTATCGCCATGATCAGCCGATCGCGGACCCGGGCGGCATCCTCCATAATCGATCAGGATGCGGCGGGCAGCGCGCGCTCGATGGCCGCGAACAGCTCGCCGGCGATGCAGATCTCCTGCTGGGCGTCGATCTCGCGCACGCAGGTGGGACTGGTGACGTTGATTTCGGTGAGATAGCCGCCAATCACATCCAGCCCGGCAAACAGGATCCCCTGCTCGATCAGCAGCGGTCGCACCTGATCGACGATCCAGCGCTCGCGATCGGTCAGGGGGCGGGCAACGCCGCGCCCGCCGGCGGCCAGGTTGCCGCGGCTCTCGCCGGCGGCGGGCAGGCGCGCCAGGGCATAATCCACGGGCTGACCATCGATCACCAGGATGCGGCGGTCGCCGTCACTGATCTCCGGCAGGTAGCGCTGCGCCATGACGTAGCGCGTGCCCCGTTCGGAGAGCTGCTCGATGATGACGCTGGTATTCGGATCGCCGGCCTGCACCACGAAGATGGCCTCGCCGCCCATGCCATGCAGCGGCTTGAGCACCGCCTGCCCCTGGGCGTCGATGAATGCCCGCAGTGGGGCGGCCTTCATTTCGACAACGGTGGGCGTGCAGCACTGCGGGAACATCGCGATGGCGAGCTTTTCCTGGACATTGCGCAGCCCGGCCGGTCGATTCACGACCTGGACGCCGGCGCGCTCGGCCACTTCGAGGATCTGCGTGGCATAGACAAAGGCGCTGTCCACCGGCGGGTCCTTGCGCATGAGCAGGGCATCGAGCTCGTCGAGCGGGGCTTCGCGGCGCTCGCCCAGGCTGAACCAGTCGTGATTGTCATCGCGCACCGTCAGTTCGGCCCCGTCCCCGTAGGCAACCCCGTCGCGCAGGGCCAGGTCGGCCAGGGTGTAGTAATGGATTATCCAGCCGCGCCGCTGCGCTTCGAGCAGCATGGCAAGGGTGGTGTCCTTGTACGGGGTGATCCCCTCGATGGGATCCATGACAACGCCGAGGCGGTGGGGCATAGCGGGCACTCCTTTAGCAGGCGCGCAGTATAAGCCATCACCGCGAGTGCGTCGCCAGCGCCTGTCGCCAGCGCCTTGCCAAATTTTTATCAAAGGATAATCATCACCCATTGATTGCAGAGTGGAGTGTGTAATGGCGGCAATGACAATTCGTCACCTTGATGAAGCACTGAAGCGCCGCTTGCGCATTCAGGCGGCTGTGCATGGGCGTTCCATGGAGGATGAAGCCCGGGACATCCTGCGGGTTGCCCTGACCAGCGAAGATGCCGAGACGGGATCGCTCTATGAGGCAATCCGTCGTCGTATCGAACCGTTGGGTGGCGTGGAGCTGGATGTTCCGCAACGCGGGTCAGTCAGCTCGATGCCATGATCGCAGCGGCAGCCGCCTCGCGCGCTGGGCGTCACGCCGGACGCGTCAGATACCGCCGCCACGATCCCAGCGCCGAAATATCCTCGGCCGATGCGGTGGCCCAGGCCTCGCAGATAAAGCCGGTCACCTCGCGGCCATCCTCCAGTGTGATGCGACCCAGGCCCAGCGGCGCCGGGATGGTGTCGAGGAAATCGCCGACGCGATGCCGTGGCAGGGTCCAGACCTCGACCTCCACGGCATGGCCGTCGGCGTCGACCCGCACCAGCCCGGGTCGCGCCGGCGGTCCGCCGGGCAGGGCATAGAGTCGGTACAGCGCGGCGGTGCGGGTGGTCTGCAAATGGCGCCCGCCCCGCTCGATCAGTGTTTCGTTCAGGGGTAAACCACTCATATGGGCCCCGCAGACGGCGATCGCCTGGCGATGCTCGCCATGGTCGGCGTCGAGGGCCTCCGCCGCGGGCGCTGTCTGGCGACCGGTGCCGAGTGGCAGCTGGCAGTGACGCTGCAGCCGCTCGGCCAGATCGATCAACGCCCGATCCATGAACGCCGGGGCCGACAGGGTCAGGCCAAACGGCAGGCCGTCGGGGGTAAACCCGCCGGGCGCGGCGACGGCGCTGAGGTCGAGCAGGTTCATGAAATTCGTGTAGTAGCCAAGCTGGCTGTTGACGCCCACCGGATCGGCTTCCACCGCCTCCAGGGTCGGCAGGTGGCCGGCGGTCGGGGTGACCAGGCAGTCGATCCCGGCCCAGGCCGATTCGGTGGCCCGGCGCAGTTCGGCCAGCCGGTGCTGGGCAGTGAACAGGTCACAGGCCAGCGGCTCGGCGCCGGCACCGATGATTTGGCGGGTGACCGGCAGCAGGGCGTCGGGCTGGGACTCGATGAATCCACGGATGGCGCTGTAGCGCTCGGCCACCCAGGGGCCTTCGTAGAGCAGGCGAGCGGCTTCGAGAAAGGGCGTCAGATCGATCCGGCGGACCTCGCCCCCCAGGGCCTCGAGGGCCTTGATGCTGCGGTGGAACGCCGTGGCGGTCTGGTCGTCGCCGAAAAACTCCAGATCCTCATCACGGGGGACACCCAACGCAAAGCGCCCCGGCGGGATGGCCGCCCGCAGGGGCGCCGGGGGCTGCGGAGGACGGGACTGCGGGTCGCGGGGATCGAAGCCGTCCACCACCTCGAAGACCCGGCGCAGGTCGTCGCCGCACAGGCCAAAGATATTGACGCAGTCGAGACTGCGGCACGCCGGCACCACCCCGCGGGTGCTCAGCCGGCCGCGGGTCGGTTTGAGGCTCATGAGGTTGTTGAACGCCGCCGGTACCCGACCCGAGCCGGCGGTATCCGTGCCCAGGGCGAAGGCCACCTGACCCAGCGCCACCGCCACCGCCGAGCCGGCGCTCGAACCGCCCGAGACGCGGTGGCGGTCAAAGGCATTGCGGCAGGCGCCGTAGGGTGACCGGCTGCCCACCAGGCCGGTGGCGAACTGATCGAGATTGGTCTTACCCAGCGGGATCGCACCAGCGCGCATGAGCCGCTCGACCACCGCTGCATGGGCGTCGGGCCAGTAGCAATAGGCCGGGCAGCCGGCCGTGGTGGGCAGGCCGGCCACATCGATGTTGTCCTTGACCGCGAATGGCACGCCGCAGAGCGGCAGTGATGGGGACTGCTGCTCGAGCCAGTCGATCATGCCGCTCAGGGTGGTCGTGTCGATGACGCTGATCCAGGCATTGTGCGGATCAGCGCCCACGATGGCGTCCCGGCGTTCGAGCAGGTGATCGCGCACCGAATCCCCGGCGTCGCGATAGGCACTGAGACGGGCGGCGATGGTTTCCATCAGGTGGACTCCCGGCGGATGATGACAAGGGTCTGACCCGGCGCCACCGCGGTGCCGGGCTTGCACAGGACACGGCTGACCGTGCCTGGACAGGGCGCCGGCAGCGGGATTTCCATTTTCATGGACTCCACCACCAGCAGGGTCGCGTCGGCCTCGACACGCTCGCCGACCCGCGCCTCAATGGCCCAGACACTGCCCTGGACGCCAGCCTCGACGGCGGATTCGTCGTCGGCCAGCTCGATGGCCTCGGCATCGACATCGGGGGTCGCCTGCACACTCGCGGCAAAATCGCCCTGGCCGCTGTCGATCCAGCGCTGGCGCTCGGCCTCGAAGGCGCTCTGCTGGTGACGTTTGAAGCGGTCGATGGACCCGGCGTTGGCAGCGACAAAGGCCTCGTGTTCGGCCAGCGAGAAGCGGGTCTCCTCGATGTCCAGACGCAGGCCACCCGCCGGGAAGGCGGCACGCATTTCCATGAGCTCGTCTTCCGAGACCTCGTAGAAGCGCACCTGATCAAAAAACCGCAGCAGCCAGGGCTGCTGGAACTCGGGCGTGGTGCGATAGCGGTTCCAGATCTGCAATGTCCGGCCGACGAACTGATACCCTCCGGGGCCCTCCATGCCATAGATGCACATGTACGAGCCACCGATGCCCACGGCGTTCTCGGGCGTCCAGGTGCGGGCCGGGTTGTACTTGGTGGTGACCAGACGGTGCCGCGGATCCACCGGCGTGGCGAGCGGCGCGGACAGGTAGACATCCCCCAGGCCCATGACCAGGTAAGAGGCGTCAAAGACGATGCGTTTGACGTCCTCCCGGTGTTCGAGGCCGTTGATCCGGCGGATGAATTCGATGTTATCCGGGCACCAGGGGGCATCCTCGCGGACTGACTGCATGTACTTGCGGGTGGCCAGCCGGGTCTGGCTGTCGTCCCAAGCGAGCGGCAGATGGATGATCCGTGACGGCAGCGCGCTGTCGGCCATGGCCTCGATGTGGCGCTCGGCCTGCTCGAGGATTTCCATCAACCGTTCGGCGGGCAGCTGCCGGGGCTCGAAGTGGATCTGCAGGCTGCGCACGCCGGGAGTCATTTCGATGACGCCGGGGATGGGCCGCGCACTCAGCCAGTCCAGCAGCGCCTGGACGCGGAACCGCAGCCCCAGATCGAGCATCATCGGCCCGTATTCAACCAGCAGATAGCGATCGCCGGCGACCCGGTAGGTGACCTGCGGTGCATGCGGGCGGTCGGGGCGATGCAGGGCGACCGGATCGGGCGGCGCCAGTGCGGCGGTGGTCCGTGGCGCGGGCGGCTGCAGGGTGGTGATCATCGCGGTGCGCTCGGCCTCGGCCATGGCCGCTTCACTGCGATCCACCGCGCAGAAGCGGATGCGGTCGCCCGGGCGCAGCTGACCGATCTTCCAGCGATCGGCCTCGATGATCGTGGCCGGACACACAAAGCCCCCGAGACTGGGGCCGTCCGGACCCAGAATGACAGGCATGTCGCCGGTAAAGTCGACCGTGCCGATGGCGTAGGCGTTGTCATGGATGTTGGAGGGGTGCAGTCCCGCTTCGCCGCCGTCTTCGCGGGCCCACGCCGGGGCCGGTCCGATGAGCCGCACGCCGGTACGGCTCGAGTTGTAGTGGATCGTCCAGTCGGTCCCGAAGAAGGTCTCGATGAACTCGCGGGTAAAGTAATCCGGCGCGCCGTGGGGGCCGGACATGGCGCGCAGTGTCCAGGGCTCATCGGCGCCGGGCATCAACGCCTCGGCCTGCAGCCCGGCGGGCAGCCGCCGCCCGCCGGGTGAGGGGCGGTCGGTGGCCGGTGCGACCGGGTGCAGGACATCGCCGGCCCGCAGGGCGCGGCCGCCGTGCCCGCCCAGCTGCCCCAGGGTAAAGGTGGCGCGACTGCCCATGTGCAGCGGCACATCGATGCCACCCTCGATGAGCAGATAGCTGCGGATGCCCACGCCGCGGGCACTGCCCACGGTCAGGGTGGCGCCGGCGGGCAGACGTACCACTTCGCCGGCCGGCAGCGGCTGGCCATCGCAGTCAAGGGAGACCGTGGCGCCAGTGACGACCACATGGGTGGCCTCGGCGAAGCGCAGGGTCGGCCCCTGGGCGGTGATCTCCAGCCCGGCGGCGCTGTCCGGGTTGCCCAGCAGCCGGTTGCCCAGCCGAAACGAGAGTTCGTCCATCGGGCCCGAGGGCGGGACACCGATGTCCCAGTAGCCGGTCCGTCCCGGCCAGTCCTGCACGGTGGTGAGCGTGCCGGCGCTTATCACGTCGATGCGCGGCTCGGCGGGCCGGAAGTCGGCGAGTCGGGTGGTGGTGGCGCGGCCCTCGATGAACACCGGGTCGGTCATGATCGCGCGCAGATAGGCGAGGTTGGTCATGAGCCCGTCGATGCGCGTTGCCGCCAGGCCCTCGCCCATCGCCCGGCGGGCGTCTTCGCGATCGCTCCCGTGGCTGATGATCTTGGCGAGCAGGGGGTCGTAGTGGGGGGTGACCTCGGTGCCCGCCTCCACCCAGGTGTCGACACGCATTGCCTCGGGCCAGATGACCTCGGTGATAAGACCGGTCGCCGGCTGAAAGTCCTTGCCCGGGTCTTCGGCGTAAACCCGCGCCTGAATGGCGTGACCGTTGGCGGGCCCGGGTCGTCGGGCGGCCAGGTCATCGAGTTCGCCGGCGGCCGCCTGCACCATCCACGCCACCAGATCCACGCCGGTGACCGCCTCGGTCACGCCATGCTCGACCTGCAGGCGGGTGTTCATCTCGAGAAAAAAGAACGCCCCGGTGTCGGCGTCGACAATGAATTCCACGGTCCCGGCCGAGCGGTAGGCCACGCTGCGACCCAGGCGCTCGGCGGCCTCCATCAGCGCGGCACGGGTCTCGGCATCGATACCCGGCGCGGGTGTCTCCTCGACGACTTTCTGGTTGCGGCGCTGCAGCGAGCAGTCGCGCTCGCCCAGGGCAATCACGGTGCCCGCGCCATCGCCGAAGATCTGCACCTCGATGTGGCGGGCGCGGCGGATGAAGCGCTCCACAAACAGGCCTGCGTTGGCGAAGTTGTTCTGTGACACGCGCTCCACCGAGGCATGGGCGGCGCGCAGGGCGGCCTCATCGTCGCAGATCGCCATGCCAATGCCGCCGCCGCCGGCGGTGCTCTTGACCATGACCGGATAGCCGATGGTGGCGGCCTCGCTGGCGGCCGCCTCGACATCGCTGATCAGGTCGCTGCCGGGGAGCAGGGGGACCTGATTGGCGGCGGCCAGCTCGCGGGCGGTGTGCTTGAGCCCGAAACGCCGGATCTGGTCCGGGGTGGGGCCGATGAAGGCGATCCCCGCCTGCTCGCAGGCCTCGGCGAATTCGGCATTCTCCGAGAGAAAGCCGTAGCCGGGATGGATGGCGTCGACGCCCTGCTCGCGGGCGACGGCAAGGATGCGCCCGGCATCCAGGTACGAATCGCTGGCCCGCGCCCCGCCGATGGGGATGGCCTCATCGGCGTTGCGGACATGGGCCGAGGCCCGGTCGGCCTCGGAGTATACCGCCACGGCGGTGATCCCCAGCTGGTGCAGGGTGCGCTCAATGCGACAGGCAATCGCGCCGCGGTTGGCAATCAGTACTTTCGAGAACATGCTCAATCCCAGATGATCATCTCGAGCGGCGTCGGATTGAAGCCGCTGCAGGGGTTGTTGAGCTGCGGGCAGTTCGAGATCAGGGCGATCACGTCCATCTCGGCGCGCATCTCGACGTACTTGCCGGGCCCCGAGATCCCGTCCTGAAAGCTCAGGCCGCCCTCTCCGGTCAGCGGCACATTCATGAAGAAATTGATGTTGCTGGGCACATCCCGCTTGGTCAGCCCATAGCCGCTCTCCTGGATGGCATGCAGGAAATTGTCCCGGCACGAATGCATGGGCTTTTTCTCCAGCGCGTAGCGCATCTGGTTGGCCTCGGCCGAGCAGGCGCCGCCCAGGGTGTCGTGACGGCCGCAGGTGTCGGCGGTGATGGTCAGCATGACCTGTCCCTGATTGGAGTAGAGCTGCGTACCGGTGGTCAGATAGACATTGCCCTGGCGGGTGGTGGTGTCGACGGCGCTGTAGTGCTCGTGACGTGGGTCGCTCAGGCTGTAGAACAGGGTGTCGGCGGCCTCGTTGCCTTCCACATCGACGATGCGCAGATGCTGACCGCGACGGATTTCCGCCATCCACCAGTCACCGGCGGGGACGACGGTGCGCTGAAGCGCGGTGGTGGGATCAAGCTCGCTGGTTTTGAGGTTCATCGCAGGCACGGTCAGCCCTCCTGGCAGTTGGCGATCAGCGTGTTGGCGTAGGCCCGGGCGTTTTCGGGGCGGTGATGGATGCACGCATCGTCATCGCGCACCGGCGCGGAGCGGTAGATGGAGACGTCCACCGGCCCGGGCTGATAGATCGGCCCCGGTGCCATGGGGTGGGGCGCGGTGGTCAGCACCACCAGCGTATCGCTGTCGGCGCGCAGGTCGACGCTGGCCCCGGGGTGGCTGTGCTCGGCGGCATAATGCAGATCGCCGTCGTCGTTGACGCTGACTTTCTGGAAGAAATTGACCGGGCTGACCAGATCGCGCGGTCCCAGCCCCCACTTGGCGAGCTCGATAAGGAACAGTTCGCGGCCGTTGCGGTAGAAGTCGTTCCAGTGCTCCTGGAAGCGCGCCTCGCCAAAACGCCGCTGAATGGACTCGGCATCGCTGATACCGCCAATGGGGTCGTGCCAGCCCACGGTGTCCTCGACGATGGAGAGCATCGCCCGACCCATGTCCGAGAACAGCATGTTGCCCCGGCTGAGTCGGCTGACGTGCTGACCCTTCAGGGTGTCGGCCATGTTGTAGCGCTCGAGCGGGTTGGACGGGTTGTACGCCAGCAGCGCCGCATTCGCGGTGCCGTCGGTATCCACCAGGCGCAGCGTGAAGCCGCGGCGCACCACCATCGACCAGTAACGCCCGCCGGGGACGCGCTCGTGATGGACGATGCGCGATTCGGCGATCGGAGTCGCAGGCATCAGTCGTTCTCCTTACGGTTGGGGGAGGAAAGCTGCTCACGCAGCTCGGGTGCCAGCGCGGCGTCACGCGCCTCGCCGTGCTGCAGGGGCAGGTCGTAGGTAATGCTGGCGCCGAACGCCTCGGGGGCCTGCGGATCGTGGCGCACTTTGTCGAACACCAGCAGCCGCGTGCCCAGATCGAAGCCCTCCTTGAGGTCGTGGGTGACCATGAACACGGTGATGCCGCTGCGGGCCCACAGATCAAGGATGAGCGCGTGCATGTCCTTGCGGATGCCCGGATCGAGGGCGCCGAAGGGCTCGTCGAGCAGCAGGATGCGCGGGTTTTTCATCAGCGCCTGGGCAATGGCGAGGCGCTGCTGCATACCGCCTGACAGTTCGCTGGCGTATTTATCGGCGGCGTCCGCGAGCCCCACGCGCCCCAGCATGTCCCGGGCCCGCGCCACGGCCTCGTGCCGGGCGCGGCCAAACAGCCGCCCCAGCGCCGGGGCCTTTTCCATCTCTTCGGCGATCAGCACATTGGCGATCGCCGTGAGGTGCGGGAACACCGAATACTTCTGAAACACCACGCCGCGGTCGGGACCGGGCTCGGCGGCCATGGGCGCGCCATCCAGCAGCAACTGGCCGCGGCTGGGCGACTCGGCGCCGAGCAGCATGCGCAGGAACGTGCTCTTGCCGCAGCCCGAGGCGCCGACCACGGTCACGAACTCGCCGGTCTCAACCCGCAGGTGGATATCCTCCAGCACGACATCCTGACCGTAGGTTTTCCACAGGGCTCTGGCTTCGATCGTGCTCATGCCGACCGCCCCGCGACGTACCATGGAAACAGCCACGCCGTGAGCCGGCGCAGCGACCAGTCGAGCGAGAACGCCAGCAGCGTGATCCAGGCCACATAAGGGATGATGGTCTGCATATCGAGGTAGCGCCGGACCAGAAAGATCCGATAGCCGAGCCCCTGTTCGGCGGCGATTGCCTCGGAGGCGATCAGAAACAGCCAGGCGGCGCCGAGGGCAAGCCGCGTGGCATCGAACAGACGGGGTAGCGTCTGCGGGATGGTGACCCGCAGCAGTATCTGCCAGGTCGAGCCCCCCAGTGTCTGCGCCTTGACCAGCTGCTCGTCGGGGATTTCCTCCACCCGCTGCTGGATGTCACGCATCATGAACGGCAGGATCCCGAACACGATCAGCATGATCTTCGAGAGCTCCCCCACGCCGAACGCGATGAACAGGATCGGCAGGATGGTCAGTGGCGGGATCATCGCGAGCGCGGCGATGAACGGTGAGAGGGTGCGTCGCAGGTAAGGGATCAGACCGGTGGTGGTGCCGATGATGATCGCCGCCACCATGCTGATCGCCACCCCTGCCAGCAGTCGTTTGAGGCTGGCGGCGGTGTCCGCCCACAGCAGGATCTCGCCGGTACGCCGCGACGGCTCGGTGGCCAGCCGCGCGAACGAGTCGGCCATGGTCATCAGGGAGGGCAGAAGTTTGTCGTCCGGATTATCGGCCAGCCGGGCCATTGAGGCCGCCATATAGGCGACAACCACCAGCACGAACGGCAGTAGCATCAGCAGACCGCCCATGGCTCGGCCCGGACGTTGGTTGATCAGTCGCTTCATCGGTATGACCTGCGCGGGCGGAAAGCCCCGGGGGTGCCCATGACACCCCCGGACGGGGCGGGACGCGTTACAGGGCGTCCTCGGCAGCCATCTCCATGTACTCGCTGGTAAAGCGCAGCTTGACGTTGTCCTCCGAGCCCAGCACCGATCCGTCCGTGAACTCGATGCCGACGAAGTCGGGGCTGGTGGCGGTCGCACCCAGCAGACCCCGGTCGTAGGCGAACTGACGGACGTTATCCATGGTTGCCTCGGGCTGGTCGCTGGTCACGAATTCCACCGCGTCGGCGGCGTCGTAGAACATCTGGGTGCTGGCCAACTGTGCCTCGTAGCCCGCCAGGTCGGTGCCTGCGGCCTCGGCCATGCGGGTGCGGGCATCGACGCCGGTCTCATCGTCGCCGGACATCCGCGCCATGATCTCGTACCAGGCACCGGTCAGGGCCTTGCCCAGCTCGGGGTTGGCTTCGAGCACCTCGGTGTTGAGTGCCAGCGTGTCGATGATCTCGCCGGGGATATCCGAGGAGTCGAACACCACGTTGGCCTCTGGCATGGCCCGCAGTTCACTCAGCTGGGGGTTCCAGGTCACCGCGGCGGTGACGTCGGGCGTCGAGAAGGTACCGACGATGTCCGCATCCGAGGTGTTGACGACGGTGACGTCCCGCTCGCTCATGCCGACTGATTCGAGGGCACGGGCCAGCAGATAGTGCGAGACCGACAGCTCGACCAGATTGACGCGCTGGCCCTCGATGTCGGTCAGCTCATCGGTGTCCTTGAGCACGACGCCGTCGTTACCGTTCGAGAAGTCGCCGATGATTGGCAGAGTGGTGTCAACGCCGCTTGCCGCCGGGATGGCGAGGGCATCCATGTTGGTGATGGTGACGCCGTCAAACTCGCCGGCGGTGTAGAGGTTGATGGACTCGATGTAGTCGTTGATCTGGACGACGTCGATTTCGATGTCGTAGCGATCGGCCCACTTGTCGACAATGCCGGCGCTGTCGCCATAGCTCCAGGGCATCCAGCCCACGTAGATGCTCCAGGCAATGCGGAAGCTGTCCTTTTCCTGGGCGCTGGCGAGCCCGGGCAGGGCGAGCATGGCGGCAAGCAGGCCGGCGCCGGCAACGCGCCGGGCGGTGGAACGGGTGCGGTTTGGACGTTTCATGACCGTCTCCTATGAGGTTGGTCGGGATGTCACACGGGAGCCTCTCAACGAATCTCCCGGGCTTTTATCCCGCCGTGTAACCCCTTCCGGAGAGGTCGGATGCTCTCGGACCAGACACCCGCAGAGCGGATCGGAACCCTAGCGTCCTATTGGTGACCTGATTGTAGCGGCTGATCGCCCGAGGCGAATCCGCCGAGGGTCCCGTGTACCCGATTAATACCCTGCAATATCCCTGCCAGTTTCCTGCCGCTGCCTTGCGGGCAGCCCGGGCACCGATGGAGCGTGTCGAGCGACGCGCCGGCGGTCGCTGGGTTTGCACTGTATTGGTTCAGCAAGGGGTCGGTCAGCACCATGAAGGAGCGCTACCCCAGATCGCCGATGACCGTCTGGATAACCGCGAGCGCGGCGACCGGGGCGGTATCGCTGCGCAGGATGCGCGGGCCCAGGCGGATGCGTTGCCAGCCGAGGTCGGCGACGCGCTGGATTTCGTCCGGCGCCAGCCCGCCTTCGGGGCCGATCAGGGTCGCCAGCTCGGCGGTGGGTTCGAGGTCCTGCGCGGCGCGGTCACCCTCGGTGTCAAAGATGACGCCGGGCAGGCCGGCCACGGTGGCCAGGGCCTCGTCCAGCGCGCAGGGTTTTTCCACCGCTGGAATGCGATTGCGGCCGCACTGCTCGCAGGCGGCCACCACCACGGCCTGCCAGTGGCGCTGTTTTTTCGCCCAGCGCTCAGCGTCAAGCCGGACCACGCAGCGCGCGCTGATGACCGGGATGATGCGCGCCGCGCCCAGCTCGGCGGCCTTCTGCATGGAGTAATCCATGCGCTCGCCCTTGCTGATGCCCTGCAGGAGGGTGACGCCCACCGGTGCCTCGGCCTCGCGGGCCGAGAAGGCCTCGATCCGTGCCTGCGCCCGGCGCTTTTCCAGGGCTTCGATGCGGGCGGTGTATTCGCCGCCGCTGCCATCAAAAAGCACAAGCCCGTCACCGCTTCGCAGTCGACGGGCCTGTATATGTCGGACCGCCGCGTCGGGGAGGTCGATGACCTCTCCGACCGGCGGGATGCCTGTCACATGCAGGCGGGTCGCGGGATCAGTAGCGATAGTGCTCGGGCTTGAACGGCCCATCGACGGTGACCCCGATGTACTGGGCCTGATCCTCGCGCAGCGTGCTCAGCTGAGCGCCGATCTTATCCAGATGCAGACGGGCGACTTCCTCGTCCAGGTCCTTCGGCAGGACGTAGACCTTTTTCTCGTAGCTGCCGTCGTTGTTGAACAGCGCCATCTGCGCGAGCACCTGGTTGGTGAAGCTCGCCGACATCACAAAGCTCGGATGCCCGGTGGCGCAGCCCAGGTTCATGAGGCGCCCTTCGGCCAGCAGGATGATCTTCTTGCCGTCGGGGAAGATCACGTGATCCACCTGCGGCTTGATGTTCTCCCACTCGTACTGGCGCAGCCCGGCCACATCGATTTCGTTGTCGAAATGGCCGATGTTGCAGACGATGGCCTCGTTTTTCATGACCTTCATGTGGTCATGGTTGATCACGTTGTAGTTGCCGGTGGCGCTACAGAAGATATCGGCTTTGTCGGCGGCCTCTTCCATGGTCACCACGCGATAGCCTTCCATGGCCGCCTGCAGGGCGCAGATCGGATCGATCTCGGTGACCCAGACACTGGCGCCCAGGGCCTTGAGGCTCTGCGCGCAGCCCTTGCCGACATCGCCGTAACCCGCCACGACCGCGATCTTGCCGGCGATCATGACGTCGGTGGCGCGCTTGAGGCCGTCCACCAGCGACTCGCGGCAGCCATAGAGGTTGTCGAACTTGGTCTTGGTGACCGAGTCGTTGACGTTCATGGCCGGGAAGGGCAGCTCGCCGGTCTGCTGCATCTCGTAGAGGCGCTTGGCACCGGTGGTGGTCTCCTCGGTGACACCGCGGATGGCCGCCTGAGTGCGCGCATAGAAGCCGGGGTTGTCCTTCAGCCGCCGGCGGATCGCCGCGAACAGGGCGCGCTCCTCGTCACTGTCCGGGTGATCGAGCAGCGACGGGTCCTGTTCGGCCCGCGCCCCCAGCGTGACGGCCAGCGTGGCATCGCCACCGTCATCGAGGATCATGTTGGGCTCGGCATTGGGCCACTCGAGGATCCGATGGGTGAACTCCCAGTACTCCTCCAGCGACTCGCCCTTGTAGGCGAACACCGGGGTGCCGCTCTCGGCGATGGCGGCGGCGGCATGATCCTGGGTGGAGTAGATGTTGCAGCTCGCCCAGCGACACTCGGCACCGAGGGCCTCGAGGGTCTCGATGAGCACCGCGGTCTGGATGGTCATGTGGATGGATCCCGCCACGCGGGCACCCTTGAGGGGCTGTTCGCCGGCATACTTCTCGCGCAGGGCGATCAGGCCGGGCATTTCGGTTTCGGCGATATCCATTTCCCGACGGCCGAAGGGGGCCAGTGACGGGTCCTTGATGATCGATCCGGAAAGCTTCGTCTCAACGACAGCGTTCATGGCTTGACTCCATGGGTTGCGGTTGAGCGCCGTTGGTATTGGACCGCCGGCATCGAGCCTCCCGCGCCGTCAGACGGTGCGGTGCAGCGCTCCTCGATGCCCGGGTCGTGAAATCGGTTGTTACAGCCCGGCCGCTTCGCGCAGGCCCTCGGCCCGGTCGGTCCGCTCCCAGGTGAATGTGTCCTCTTCGCGGCCGAAGTGGCCGAAGCTGGCGGTGGGCTGATAGATCGGCCGCACCAGATCAAGCATCCGCAGGATGCCATAGGGGCGTAGATCGAAGTGCGCCCGCACGAGTTCCACCAGCCGGTCTTCGGCGATCCGCCCGGTGCCGAAGGTGTCGATGAAAATCGACATCGGCTCGGCGACGCCAATGGCGTAGGCCACCTGGATCTCGCACTTTTCGGCCAGGCCGGCGGCGACGATGTTCTTGGCCACGTAGCGGCAGGCGTAGGCCGCCGAGCGGTCCACCTTGGACGGGTCCTTGCCCGAGAAGGCGCCGCCGCCGTGCCGGGCCATGCCGCCATAGGTGTCGACGATGATCTTGCGCCCGGTGAGGCCGCAGTCGCCGACCGGCCCGCCGATCACGAACTGGCCGGTGGGGTTGATGAAAAACCGCGTCCGGTCACTGATCCACTCCGCCGGGATCACCGGGCGGATGATCTCTTCCATGATCGCCTCGCGCAGGTCCGCCGCCGAGACCGTCTCATCGTGCTGGCTCGACAGCACGATGGTGTCCACCGCCACGGGCCGGCCCTGCTCATAGACAAAGCTCACCTGGGACTTGGCATCGGGCCGCAGCCACGGCAGCACGCCGTTACGGCGGATGTCGCTGTGGCGCTTGACCAGCCGGTGGGCGTAGGTGATCGGGGCGGGCATGAGGACATCGGTCTCGCGGCAGGCATAGCCGAACATCATGCCCTGGTCGCCGGCGCCCTGTTCCTCGGGCGAGGCGCGGTCGACGCCCTGGTTGATGTCGGGGCTCTGCTTGCCGATGGCGTTGAGCACCGCGCAGGTGGCGCCATCGAACCCGACATCGGCGTTGTTGTAGCCGATTTCGGTGATGCGCTGGCGGACCAGATCCTCGAGATCGATCCAGGCCGACGTGGTGATCTCGCCGGCGACGATGACCATCCCGGTCTTGACCAGGGTCTCGCAGGCGACGCGCGCTGAGGGGTCATCCGCGAGGATGGCGTCGAGAATGGCGTCGGAGATCTGATCGGCGACCTTGTCGGGATGGCCTTCCGAGACCGATTCCGACGTGAAGAGGTACTGACTGCCCATGCTTGGCCGTTGGCTCCCTGTGACGATGACACGCGTATTAGCGCCAGAGTGTACCGTCGGTTGCCTGCGTGCGGGAAGTTCTGGAGAATTGAGGCCTTTCATCCACCGCCCCTGCGCCGGAGACTCCGCCCCATGACCACCCGCCGCGAGCTCGCGAACGCCATCCGCGCCCTGTCCATGGACGCCGTCCAGGCCGCCCAGTCGGGGCATCCCGGCGCCCCGATGGGCATGGCCGACATCGCCGAAGTGCTATGGAACGATTTCCTGCGGCACAACCCCGCCAACCCGCACTGGCCCAACCGCGACCGGTTCGTGATGTCCAACGGCCACGGGTCGATGCTGGTCTACTCGCTGCTGCACCTGACCGGCTATGACGTCCCCATGGAGGCACTGCGGCAGTTCCGTCAGCTTGACTCGGGTACCCCCGGCCATCCCGAGGTGGGCGACACCCCGGGCGTTGAGACCACCACCGGCCCGCTGGGCCAGGGGCTGGCTAACGCGGTGGGCATGGCGCTTGCCGAGCACATCCTCGCAGGGCAGTTCAATCGGCCCGGTCATCCGCTGGTGGACCACTTCACCTACTGCTTCCTCGGCGACGGCTGCCTGATGGAGGGGATCTCCCACGAAGCCTGCTCGCTGGCCGGCACGCTGGGGCTGGGCAAGCTGGTGGCGGTGTACGACGACAACGGGATCTCCATCGACGGCAAGGTGCGGCAGTGGTTCACCGACGACACCCCGGCGCGGTTCCGTGCCTACGGCTGGCATGTGGTCGAAGCGGTGGACGGCCATGATGCCGAGGCGGTGCGCGCCGCCATCGAGACCGCCCGCACGGTCACCGACCGGCCGTCGCTGATCTGTGCCAAGACCACCATCGGTTTCGGTGCCCCCAATGTCTGTGGCACCCACGGCGTGCACGGGGCCCCCCTGGGCGATGACGAGATCCAGGCCAGTCGCGAGTTCCTGGGCTGGGATCACCCGCCCTTCGAGATCCCCGACAGCGTCTACGATCGCTGGGACGCCCGCGCCCGCGGCAACGCCGCCGAGGCGCAGTGGCGCCAGACGCTGGCCGCCTACCGCGAAGCGCATCCCGAA
This sequence comes from Spiribacter sp. SSL99, assembly GCF_009805925.1. Taxonomy (NCBI): domain Bacteria; kingdom Pseudomonadati; phylum Pseudomonadota; class Gammaproteobacteria; order Chromatiales; family Ectothiorhodospiraceae; genus Spiribacter; species Spiribacter sp. SSL99. The sequence goes on from NZ_MAOM01000019.1 coordinate 100,899, forward strand.
CTGGCCGCCGATTTCGAGCGCCGGATGGCCGGCGAGCTGCCCTCGTCCTTCGCCGCGCATGCCCAGGCCTTCATCGAGAAGGCCCAGGCCGAGGGCGGCGACGATGCCAGCCGCAAGCACTCGCAGGCGGTGCTCAACGGCTTTGGCCCGCATCTGCCCGAGCTCACCGGTGGCTCCGCCGATCTCACCGGCTCAAACAACACCTGGTGGAAGGACTGCTCGGCGGTGAGCGCCGAGGACCCGGGCGGCAATTACCTGTTCTACGGGGTGCGCGAGTTCGGCATGACCGCGATCATGAATGGCATGGCGCTGCATGGCGGGCTCATCCCCTACGCCGGGACGTTCCTGGTGTTCTCCGATTATGCCCGCAACGCGGTGCGCATGGCGGCGCTGATGGGGGTGCGCAGCATCCTGGTCTACACCCACGACTCCATCGGTCTGGGCGAGGACGGGCCCACCCATCAGCCCATCGAGCAGCTCCCCGCCCTGCGCCTGATCCCCAATCTGGATGTCTGGCGGCCCTGCGACCTCACCGAAACCGCCGTGGCCTGGCAGATGGCGCTGACCCGCAGCGATGGGCCCAGCGCGATGGCGCTGTCGCGCCAGAAACTGCCCCACCAGTCGCGTCAGAACGATGAGATCGAAGGCATCCGCCGGGGCGGGTATATACTGCGCGAGCCGGCGGTCGAGCCGCAGGGCATCATCATGGCCAGTGGCTCGGAGGTGGGCATGGCCATGGACGCGGCCGACGCCCTCGAGGCCCGGGGACATGCCATCCGCGTGGTCTCGGTGCCGTGCCTCGAGCGGTTTCTGGCGCAGCCCGCCGCCTATCGCGAATCGGTCCTGCCGGCGGCCATCCAGGCCCGGGCGGCGGTGGAAGCGGCACAACCCGACAGCTGGCGGGCGCTGGTGCGCCACGACGTGGGGCTGGTCGGACTGCGTCAGTTCGGCGCATCGGCGCCGGGTGATAGGGTCTATGAACACATGGGGCTGACCACCGATGCCGTGGTCAGCGCGCTTGAGCAGCAATTAGAGCAATAACAGGAGTTCGAAGCATGGCGATCAAGGTAGGAATCAACGGTTATGGCCGCATCGGCCGTAACGTGCTGCGGGCACTCTACGAAAATGGCCGCAGCGATGAGATCCGCGTCGTGGCCATCAACGACCTGGGCGATGCCGAGACCAACGCCCACCTGACCCGCGTTGATACGGCCCACGGCCGCTTCCCGGGCACGGTCGAGGTCAGCAACGGCAACCTGGTCGTCAACGGCGACGAGATCCGGGTGATGGCCGAGCGCGATCCGGCCCGGCTGCCCTGGGGCGAACTGGGGGTTGATGTGGTCATGGAGTGCACCGGGCTGTTCGCCAGCAAGGAGAAGGCCTCGGCGCATCTGCAGGCGGGTGCGCGCAAGGTGCTGATCTCCGCGCCCGGCGGCAGCGACGTCGACGCCTCGGTGGTGTTCGGCGTCAACCACGACGTGCTGCGCGCCGAGCATCAGGTGGTCTCCAATGCCTCGTGCACCACCAACTGCCTGGCGCCGCTGGTCAAGCCGCTGAATGATGCCATCGGTATCGAGCAGGGGCTGATGACCACCATTCATGCCTACACCAACGATCAGGTCCTCACCGACGTCTACCACAAGGATCTGCGCCGGGCGCGCAGCGCGACCATGTCGCAGATCCCCACCAAGACCGGTGCCGCGGCCATGGTCGGCCTGGTGCTGCCTGAGCTCGACGGCCGGCTGGATGGCTACGCCATGCGCGTGCCGACCATCAACGTCTCGAGCGTGGATCTGTCGTTCATCGCCTCGCGGGATACCGATGTCGACGAGGTCAACCGCGTGGTCCGCGAGGCCAGCGAGGGGGCGCTCAAGGGCGTGCTGGCGTACAGCGACGGGCCCTATGTGTCGGTGGACTTCAACCACGATGCGCATTCCTCGACCTTTGACGCCACCCTGACCAAGGTCAGCGGCCGGCTGGTCAAGGCCTGTGCCTGGTATGACAACGAGTGGGGCTTCTCCAACCGGATGCTCGATACCGCACTGGCCATGATGAAGGCCAAATAATGGCGGTCCGCACCCTCGATGATGTCACCCTCGACGGCCAGCGGGTGCTGGTCCGCGAGGATCTGAACGTGCCGATCAAGGACGGGCGGATCGGCGATGAAGCCCGGCTGCGGGCCGCACTGCCCACCCTGCGGCGGCTGATGGACGCCGGCGCCCGGGTCATGGTGATGAGCCATCTTGGCCGTCCCAAGGCCGGGGCCTTTGACCCCGAGGCCTCGATGGCGCCGGTGGCCGCGCGGCTGGGCGAGCTGCTGGACTGCCCCGTGCCGGTGGTGCGGGACTGGCTGGAGGGCGACACCGTGCCGGCGCCGGGCGGGATCGTGCTCTGCGAGAACGTGCGCTTCAACGCCGGCGAGACCGACAACGACGAGGCCCTGTCGCGGCGGATGGCCGCGCTCTGTGACCTGTTCGTCATGGACGCCTTCGGCACCGCCCATCGCGCCCAGGCCTCGACCCATGGCGTCGCGCGCTTCGCGCCCGATGCCGTGGCCGGGCCGCTGCTGGCCGCCGAGCTCGAGGCGCTGGGCAAGGCGCTGGAGTCACCGGCCCGGCCGCTGGTGGCGATCATCGGCGGCTCGAAGGTCTCGAGCAAGGTGACCGTGCTGGATCAGCTCAGTGAGCGGGTCGATCAGCTGATCGTGGGCGGCGGCATCGCCAATACCTTCATCGCCGCCGCCGGCCACCCGGTGGGCAAATCACTGATCGAAGCGGACTTCGTCGACACCGCCCGCACGCTGATGGCCCGTGCCCGCGCCGCCGGCGGCGAGATCCCCATCCCCGAGGACGTGATCGTGGCCGACGAGGTCAGTGACAGCGCCGATGCGCGGGTGCGTGCGGTGGACGCCGTCGAGGATCACGAAATGATCCTGGATGTGGGGCCGAAGACGGCGGCCGCCTATGCCGATCGCCTGCGCCAGGCGGGCACGGTGGTCTGGAACGGGCCCGTGGGGGTGTTCGAGATCGACGCGTTCAGTGCCGGTACCCGGGCGCTCGCCGAGGCGATCGCCGACTCGCGGGCGTTTTCCATCGCCGGCGGCGGCGACACGCTGGCCGCTGTGGCCCGATACGGCGTCGAGGATCGCATTTCATATATTTCCACCGGCGGTGGCGCCTTCCTCGAGTTTCTCGAGGGTCGTGAGCTGCCTGCCGTGGCCGTGCTGGATCGATAGGGAGACAATCGACGATGAGCCGTCAAACCAAAATCGTGGCAACGCTGGGACCGGCGACCACCGACGTGGAGGCGCTGCGGGGGATCGTCGACGCCGGCGTCGATGTCGTGCGCATGAACCTCTCACATGGCGATCATGACGAGCACCGGGCGCGCGAGCAGACGCTGCGGCGCACCGCCCGCGATGCCGGCCGGGTGGTGGGCATGCTCTGCGACCTGCAGGGCCCCAAGATCCGGGTGGAGCGTTTTGCCGGCGGATCCGTCGAGCTTGACGAAGGCGCGGCGTTTTTCCTGGACCCGCAGCTTGATGGCGATGCCGGCACTGCCGAGGGGGTGGGCGTGGCCTACGCCGGGCTGCCCACCGACGTGGCCCCGGGCGACATCCTGCTGCTGGCCGATGGCCTGATCCGGCTCGAGGTCGAGCGCATCGAGGGCACCCGCATCCACACCCGGGTGACGGTGGGCGGCACGCTCGGCGACCGCAAGGGCATCAACCGCCTGGGCGGGGGGCTGTCAGTGCGTGCGCTCACCGACAAGGACCGGGTTGACATCAAGCTGGCCGCCGAGCTCGAGGCCGACTACATGGCCGTGTCCTTCCCCCGCGACGGCGCGGACATCGACGAGGCGCGGGCACTGCTGCGCGAGGCCGGGGGCCACGGGGGCATCGTCGCCAAGATCGAGCGCCACGAGGCGGTCGAGGCCCTCGATGAGATCATGGAGGCCGCCGATGCGGTGATGATCGCCCGCGGTGACCTGGCCGTGGAGATCGGTGATGCCGAGTTGCCCGGCGTGCAGAAGCGCATCATGCGCATGGCCCGCGAGCGGGACTGTGTGGTGATCACCGCCACCCAGATGATGCAGTCCATGGTCGACAGCCCCATGCCCACCCGGGCCGAGGTGCTGGACGTGGCCAATGCGGTGCTCGACGGGACCGACGCGGTGATGCTGTCCGAGGAAACCGCCATGGGGCAGTACCCGGCCGAGACGGTCGGCGCCATGTCCCGGGTCTGCATCGGGGCCGAGACCTATGCCGACGAGACGCGGCCGTCGGGCGGACTGAAACCCGGCGTGCACTTTGACCGCATCGACGAGGCGATCGCCAAGACCGCCATCACCACCGCCAACAGCCTGGGCGCGAAGGCCATCGCGGCCCTGACCGAGTCCGGCGCCACGGCGATGTGGATGTCGCGCATCGGCACCGACATCCCGATCTACGCCCTCTCGGAGCAGCCCCGCACGCGGCGCAAGGTGACCCTTTACCGCGGCGTGAACCCGATCCGCTTCGATCCCACCCAGCGCGAGCATGATGCGGTCAACCGCGAGGCGGTGGCCGAGCTCAAGGGCCTGGGCGCGGTCGGCGATGACGATCGGGTGGTGATCACCAAGGGCGATCTGGCCGGTGAGCAGGGCGGCACCAACGCCATGAAGGTGGTCAAGGTCAGCGAGATCGTCCGCTGAGCCGGGCCTCCGCCTCCTGGTACTTGGCCGCCGTGCGCTCGATGACGGTGGCCGGCAGGGCGGGGGCCGGCGCGGTCTTGTCCCAGTCCAGGGTCTCCAGGTAATCGCGGATGTACTGCTTGTCAAAGCTCGGCGGCGAGCTGCCCGGGCGGTACTCGCTGGCCGGCCAGAAGCGGCTTGAGTCGGGGGTCAGGGCCTCATCAATCCAGACCAGATCGCCGGCGCTGTCGAGGCCGAACTCGAACTTGGTGTCGGCGATGATCAGCCCCTGCCGGCGGGCGTGCTCGGCCGCCTCGGTGTAGAGCGCCAGGGTGATCCGCCGCAGCCGCTCGGCCAGATCCCGGCCCAGGGCCGCGACCACCGCCTCAAAGCCCACGTTCTCGTCGTGATCGCCCACCTCGGCCTTGGTCGAGGGGGTGAACAGCGGCTCGGGCAGGCGATCGGCCTGGCGCAGGCCGGCCGGCAGGCGTAGGCCGCAGAGCTGGCCGGTGGCCTGATAGTCCTTCCAGCCAGAGCCGATCAGATAGCCGCGGGCAATGGCCTCGAAGGATAGCGGCTGGACGCGCCTGACCAGGCTCGCCCGGCCGGCCACGGCCTCGCGCTCCGCCGGGTCGCTCAGCACCGCCTCGAGGGGCAGATCCAGGCGCTGATCCGGCAGGCGGCCGGCCAGCCGCTCGAACCAGAAGGCCGACAGGCGGTTGAGTACCGCGCCCTTGCCGGGGATCGGGTCGGGCAGCACCACATCAAACGCCGACAGGCGATCGGTGGTCACCACCAGCAGGGTGCGGTCGTCCACCGCATAGACGTCACGGACCTTGCCCCGCTGCAGCAGCTCAAGGCTTTTGAGTTCACTTTGATAGAGGCGCTCGGGGGGCACTTCAGGCTCCTTTCTTGATCTGCTCGAACGCGGCGAGGGCAGCCTGACGGCTTTCCTTCAGGTCGACCAGCGGATGTGGGTAATCGATCCCCAGCGTAACCCCGGCCGCCGCCAGCGTCGCTGCCGGGGCCTGCCACGGGGCGTGACGGTGTTTGGCCGGCAGCCCGGCGAGGGCCGGCAGCCACCGGGCCACATAGGCGCCCTCGGCGTCGAAGCGCTCGCCCTGACGGATCGGGTTGAACACCCGGAAAAACGGCGCGGCATCGGCGCCGCTGCCCGCCACCCACTGCCAGCCCAGGCTGTTGCTGGCCAGATCCGCATCCACCAGGGTGTCCCAGAACCAGGCCTCGCCGGCCTGCCAGGGCAGACGCAGGTTCTTGACCAGGAACGAGCCCACCACCATGCGGACACGATTGTGCATCCAGCCGGTGGCATAGAGCTCGCGCATGCCGGCATCCACCAGCGGGATGCCGGTCTCGCCGCGCTGCCACGCGCCCAGTAGCTGATCGCCGGGGTCATCCTGCCAAGGGAATGCCGCGAACTGCGGGTTGAGCGGCTCATCGGGAAAGGCCGGGTGATGATAGAGCACGTGCTGGGCGAACTCGCGCCAGCCGATCTCCGAGAGAAACGTCTCGGCGCTCTCGCCGCGGCCGTCTGCGCTGCCGTGCTCCGCGAGCCGGATCTGAACCGCCTGCCAGACCTGACGCGGGCCGATTTCACCGTGATGCAGATGCGGCGAGAGTCGCGAGGTGCCGGCCACGGCGGGTTGCTCGCGGCCGTCGTGATACCCGGCGAGGGCCTGATCCAGGAAGGCGCTCAGGCGTTGTCCGGCGCCCGCCTCGCCGGGCTGCCAGGTGGCGCGCAGGCCCTCCGCCCAGTCCACCCGAGGCAGCAGGCCCAGTGCGTCGAGGGCGGCGGTACGGCCGCGACCCGGGTCCACCGTGCCGGGCAGGGCGTCGGCGCCGGCCGGCGCCGTGAGCGCCACCGGAACCGGTAGGGGTGCCGGTGGTTCAGGCTGTTGGCGCCGGCAGGCCCGCCAGAAGGGCGTGAAGGCCTTGTAGTCGCCGCCGCTGCCGGTCTGGATGGTCCAGGGTTCGTGCAGCAGAGCGGCGTTATGGCTGTGCGCCTCGATCCCGTTCGCCTTGAGGGCCTGCTTGACACGGATATCACTCTGTACCCGGGCCGGTTCATAGAGCCGGTTCCAGTGCACCGCCGTCGCGCCGGTCTCGGCGATCAGCTCGGTCAGTGCCGCAAGGCTGTCGCCGTGGCGGATGATCAGCGTCAGGCCGTGACCGGCAAGCGCTTCAGCCAGTGCCTGCAGGCTGTGATGCAGCCACCACTGGCTGGCGCCGCCCGGCGCCCAGGCACCGGCCTCGTCCGGGGCATGCACATACACCGGGACCACCGGTCGACCCGACCGGGCGGCGGCGTGCAGGGCCGGATTATCGGCAAGGCGCAGGTCCCGGCGGATCCAGTACAGGGCAGGGTGCATGGCGCGGCATCCTCTGGTTGGGTGGAGTCGTTGGCCAGCCGTGGCTGTCTGAGCCCATAATTGTACTCAACCGTCCAACCGGGGGCACAGGAAAAGCATGACCGCAGCAACAACCGAGGGGGGCCGCGTCGCCCTCATCACCGGCGCGAGTGCCGGCATTGGCGAGGCGCTCGCCATCAGACTGGCGCGGGATGGCTGGCAGGTGGTGGTCAGCGCTCGCCGCGAGGCCGCCCTGCAGGCGATTGGCGAGGCGCACCCCGACATCGCCGGGCGACTGCATCCCTATCCCCTGGACGTGACCGATCCGGCGGCCTGTGAGCAGGTGTTCGACGCCGTGGAAGCCGAGGTGGGCGAGATCGATACGCTGATCCTCAACGCCGGTGACTACGACCCGATGCCCCTCGACCACTTTGACCCGGCGGTGTTCCGGCGCCTGGCCGAAGTCAATTACCTGGGCACCGTCAATGGCGTGGGGGCGGCGCTGGCGCGGATGCGGCCGCGCGGCCGCGGCCAGATTCTGGTGACCGCCAGCCTGTCCGCCTATCGCGGGCTGCCGCAGGCGGCGCCCTACGGCGCCAGCAAGGCGGCGGTGCTCAACATGGCCGAGTCCCTGCGCCCGGCGCTCGAGGGCACCGGCGTGACCCTGCGGGTGATCAACCCGGGGTTCGTCAAAACCCGGCTGACCGAGAAAAACCGCTTCCATATGCCGCAGCTGATCTCCGCCGAGCGCGCCGCGGAGTATATCCACGACGAGATCGATGACGCCGGCTTCGAGATCGTCTTTCCCAAGCGCTTCGGCTACACCCTAAAGCTACTGCGGCTGCTGCCCTACAAGCTCTACTTTGCGCTGACCCGGCGCATGGTGCAGTCGTGACGGCCCTCGAGCGCTATGGCGAGTTCTTCGCCGCGATGCAGCCGGCGGATCTGGATCGGCTGGACGCGGTGTTCGTCGAGAACGCGCGGTTTCGTGATCCCTTCAATGAAGTCGAGGGCCTGGCGGGGATCCGGGCGGTGTTCGAGCATATGTACGCCAACTGCGCGGCCGCCCGTTTCGAGGTGCTGGAAATCGTGGGTGAGGGGGCGACGGGCTATCTGCGCTGGCGCTTTCATTTTCGCCTCAAGCGTGACCGTCACGACCGCCGCCCCATCGATGGCGTCTCGCGGGTGGTGCTGGCCGAAGATGGCCGGGTGCGCGAGCACATTGATTACTGGGACGCCGCCGGCGAGCTCTATGATCAGTTCCCGGTGCTGGGTGGGCTGATGCGCTGGCTGCGCGCCCGGCTGTCGGTGGACGCATAGGCCTGTTCGGTGTCGTGCATCCGCGCCCGCGTCGCCACCTGGGCCCGCCGGTCGTGGGGAAAGCGCCACATCAGCGCCGTCGCCGCCAGCTTGAAGCCGATGGGCACGGCGCCATAGAAAAGCGCCAGGGCGAAGGTGCCGTCGCGATCCTCGACCCGGGTGGCATCAAACCCGAACCACTCCAGCAGCGGAAAGGCGATGCCCACCGCCAGCGCCAGGGCCAGCTTGGTGGCCATGTTCCAGATCCCAAAATACAGCCCCGTGCGCCGGCCGCCGCCGGCGGCGGTATCGATGTCCACCAGATCGGCCTGGATGGCCGCCGGCAGGGCCATATCCACCGCCACGCCCACGCCCGAGAGCAGGCAGATGATCAGAAACGCGGTGGTATCCCCCGGCCCCAGAAACGGCACCGCCGCAAAGATCAGAGACGTCCAGAGCATCGACAGCGCCCAGGCGCGGTGCTTGCCAATGCGCCGCGACAGCCACAGCCAGCCCGGCAGTGCCGCGATCCCGACCACGAAGTAGACCAGCAGCAGCGGTCCGGTCCAGGCCTCGGCGCGCAGGACATGGATGACAAACAATGTGAACAGCGATGCGGGCAGCCCGTTGGCCAGGCCATTCATGACATAGGCGGCCAGCAGCCGCAGGAACGGGCGGTTGTGGCGCAGCAGCTGCCAGCCCTCGCGCCAGCCGACCGAGTGGGCGGTCAGCCGATACTCCGGCACCCGCCAGAGGGCCAGTGCCACCACCGGCGGCAGCAGCAGGACCAGCAGCCAGGCAAGCCCGGAGAGGGTTTCGGCATCGGCGCGGCCGGCCCCCACCAGGGTGGGCCAGGCGATGGCCAGCAGCGTGCCGGCCAGCATGAAGCCCTCGCGGCTGGCGGTCAGGCTGGCGCGCTGGTCATAGTCCTCGGACAGCTCCGCGCCCCAGGCGGTGTAGGGCAGCGACATCAGCGTCCAGCCCAGATAGGCGGCCAACCCCCAGCCCAGCAGGTAACCCAGGCCCACGGCCTCGGGCGGGCGGAACAGCGCCCAGGCGCTGACCAGCAGGATCGGCAGGCCCGCGGCGATCAGCGGCCGACGCCGCCCCCAGCGGGTCTGCAGGCGATCGCCCAGACTGCCGATGAGCGGGTCGGTGACCACATCCCACAGGCGCGCCAGCAACAGCGCGGCGCCCACCGCCGCCAGACCCAGGGTTTCGCCGTAGAAGCCCGGCAGGAAGACGTACATGGGAACGCCCATGACCGCCAGCGGCACGGCCGGCAGCCCGTAGGTCAGGATCTGGCCGCGGCTCAGGCTCACGGCCGGCGCAGCAGCAGGCGCTTGACGTCGATGCTGCCGGTGCGGAACCCCGCGTAGCAGTAGGCCAGGTAGTAACGCCACATGTTGATGAAGTGATCATCAAAGCCCAGCTGCCGGATCTGCGGGAGGGCCTGGACGAAGCGCGCGTCCCACTGCAGCAGGGTGGTGGCATAGTGCTGGCCGAGGCCGGTGGACTCGACCACCGCCAGTCCGCCGCGGTTGCTCTCCTCGGCCAGCCGCTGCGGGGTGGGCAGCATGCCGCCGGGAAAGATGTACCGCTGGATGAAGTCCGGCCGCCGGCGATAGTCCTCGAACCGATCCTCGGCGATGGTGATGCCGTGCAGGCCGATCCGCCCCCCGGGCCGGACCCGGTCGTGGAGCATGCGGAAATAGGCCGGCCAGTAGTCTTCGCCCACCGCCTCGAGCATCTCGATGGAGACCGCGTGATCAAACCGCCCGCGGGTGTCGCGATAGTCCTCGAGCCGCAGGTCGACCCATTCCGCGAGGCCCGCCTCGGCGATCTGGCGCCGCGCCCAGGCGAGCTGCTCGGTGGACAGCGTCAGGCCGGTGACCTTGATGCCACGCCGCGCCGCCGCCATCGCGAACCCGCCCCAGCCGCAGCCGATCTCGAGGATATGCTCGCCGGGCTGCGCGCCCAGGGTGTCGAGGAGCTGGTCGTATTTGTTGCGCTGGGCCTCGGCGAGGGACTGCCCCGGGTGATCGAAGATCGCCGCGGAATAGGTCATGGTCTCGTCAAGCCAGTGGCGGTAGAACTCGTTGCCCAGGTCATAGTGCGCGGCGATGTTGCGCCGGCTCCCGCGCTGGGTGTTGCGCCGCCCGCGGTGGTGCAGCGACAGACGCAGACGGTGCAGCCAGGACGGTTCCATGCGCTGCTGGAAGGCGTCCTCGTTGACCAGCATGAGCTCGAGCAGGTGCGCGGTGTCGGGGCTTGACCACTCGCCGGCCATGTAGCTTTCGGCAAAGCCCACCGAACCGCGGGTCGCGATGCGGGCCACCATCCGCGCCGGGCGGTGCAGCCGCAGCGTGCCCGTGGGTCCCGCCTCACCGCCCTGGATGACGAAGGCGTCGCCGTTGGGCATCCGGCCTTCCATGCGGCCGCGGCGCAGGCGCGCGAACCACCCCAACAGAATGCGGCCGGCAAGCGGCAGCGGCGACGGCAGATCGATCATCGATTGCTGCTGACTCGTCATTGACTGATCTCCGAATCCGGCGGCGCCGGTCTGCGGTGGAAACGTCCGCCCCGGAGCCAGATTTTCAGGGCCTGCCAGTGAATGGCAGTGATCACTTTCAGGGTCATCAAGGGTACCGTCACGGCGATGCGGAGCAAGCCCAGATCGCCGCCCCGCCGGCGCTCGCCGGTCTGTACCGCGATCAGCGCCGGTGTCTCGGGCTGCTCGGCGCTGTGCCAGTTCACGGTGGCGCCATAGCGCTCGCCCGGCGCCTGAAGGCGGAAGCGGTAGTGACCGTTCCGCGGCAGGAACGGCGAGACATGGAAAACCTTGTGGGCGCGGTCGTGCAGGCGCTCGGACAGCGCCGTGCCCTGGTCGTGGATGAGGTAGCCATGCCATTCACCGAAGGTGTTGCGCACCTCGGCCAGCACCGCGCGCAGGCTGCCGTCGGCGTGCCGGCAGTACCACAGTGACAGGGGATTGAAGACATACCCCAGGACCCGCGGGTAGCACAGCAGCTGCACGCGCCCGCCCGCCAGCTCGATGCCCGCCTCGGCCAGCCGCGCGTCGATCCAGGGCCGCAGCGGCGAGCCATCCTTGGGCCCGTGATCGCGGTCGCGGAACCCGATCAGGTTGAAGCGGTTGTACGAGAACAGCCGATGGCGCCGGTCCGCCTCATCCAACCGGTCGATGTCCAGCAGCAGACTGAACACCCGATAGCGGAACCGGTACAACGGGGCGATGCGGCGCTCGTGGAAGAGCCGGCCGGCATACAGGGTGAGCGCGTCGTCGGCGCTCATGCCACCGCGTCTCGCTGCCAGGGCGCGGGGGCGCCGAGGCGCTCGGCCACCCGCACCGCGCTGGCGAGGGCGTCTTCGTGGAAGCCATAGCCATGGTAGCTGCCGCAGTACCAGAGCCGATCATTGCCCTGGAGGTCGCCCAGTCCGGCCTGTGCGGCGATGGCATCGCGGTCGAACACCGGATGGTCGTAGGTCTGTTGCTGGATGACGCTCGCCGGCCGCGGGGTCTCGAGCGGGTTCAGCGTCACGAAGACATCGGTGTCAGTGGGCAGGGATTGCAGTCGGTTCATCCAATAGGTCACGGAAACGGGTCGTGTCCCGTCGACGCTTTCAGTGGTCAGATGGTTCCACGATGACCAGACGGCGCGGCGTCGGGGCATCAGCTGGGCATCGGTATGCAGAAACGCCTCGTTCATCTGGTAGCGGAACGCACCCAGCAGCCGCGCCTCGTCATCGCGCGGGGCATCGAGCATGGCCAGGCTCTGGTCGCCGTGCGCGGCCAGCACCACCTCATCGAAAGTGCCCAGATCGCCGCCGGGACCTGCCAGGCGTATGCCCGCGTCCGTGCGCCGGACCGAGCCCACGGGGGTCCCGGTGTGGATATGCGCGATGGCCGGGCGTAGGCGCTCGAGGTATTCGCGGCTGCCACCCGCTACGGTCCGCCACTGCGGCCGGTCCTTGAGCTGGATCAGGCCATGGTTGTAGAAAAACTGCAGAAACGAGCGCGCCGGAAAGGCCAGCATCACGTCCTGCGGGCAGGACCAGATCGCGGCACTCATGGGCAGCAGATAGTAGCGCCGGAACGCCTCGCCCATGCCCAGCTCGTCGAGCAGCGCGCCCAGGCTGATGTCATCGCCGCGGGTATCGTCCGTCAGGCGCTCGTGGGCGGCTTTGTTAAAGCGCAGGATGTCGCGCACCATGCCCAGAAAACGCGGGCGGATCAGATTGCGGCGCTGGGCGAACAGGGTGCCGAGCCCGCTGCCGGCATATTCCAGGTCGATATCGCGGGCGGCGAAGGCGAACGACATGTTCGAGTCAAGGGTCGGCACTGCGAGATGCTCGAACAGCGCCTTCAGCTGCGGGTAGTTGGGCTCGTTGTAGACGATGAAGCCGGTGTCCACCGGCACCCGGCCCTCCGGCAGGTCGCAGTCCACCGTATGGCTGTGGCCGCCGAGCCGGTCCGAGGCCTCGAAAAGCGTCACCTCATAGCGTTGCGAGAGCATCCAGGCGGCGCTGATGCCCGCAACGCCGCTCCCCACCACCGCGATTCTCCGAGATTGCATGCAATGACTCACTGTTGTCTGAAGCGCTATATTCTACAGCCTTTGGCCGGAAGACACCGGAGTAGACCGTGACCGAACCCCGTGAATTCACCCCGCTCAGTGTGGCGGTGCTGACGGTCTCCGACACGCGCACCGCGGCGGACGACCGATCCGGGCAGACCCTGCGCGAGCTGGCGGCGGCCGATGGCCATCGAATCGCCGACCACCGGATCGTCACCGACGACCGCTACGCCATTCGTGCCGTGGTCTCGGCGTGGATCGCCGATCCCGGCGTTCACGTGGTGATCTGCACCGGCGGGACCGGGTTTTCGCAGCGGGACGTGACCCCGGAGGCCATCGAGGTGCTGTTCGATCGCACCATCCCCGGCTTTGGCGAGCGGTTTCGACAGCTCTCCCACGCCAGCGTGGGCAGCTCGACGCTGCAGTCGCGGGCGCTGGCCGGTATCGCCAACCGCACCCTGGTGGTGGCGCTGCCAGGCTCGACCGGCGCCTGCCGGGATGGCTGGTCGGGACTGCTCAGCGAGCAGCTCGATGTCACCCACCGCCCCTGCAACCTGGCGGAACTGGCGCTGGGACTGTGAGCGGGACGCCGCCCCAGGCCCGCCCGCGTGGCGAAATGCGGCGGCGGATTCTGCGTCTCGCCGGTGAATGGCTGCAGACCCGCGGCTATCATGGCTTCAGCTTTGGCCAGCTGGCCGAGGCGCTGGAGGTGGGCAGCAGCGCCATTCACTATCACTTTCCGGCCAAGGCGGATCTCGCCACCGCGCTGTTCCGCCAGTATCGCGAGGACCTCGTCTGGTGGTGCCAGCAGATGAGCGCGAGCCCGCTGGAGGCCAGCGAGCAGATCGAGCGGTTTCTGGACCTGGAGGCCCGCCACCTGGATGACCAGCGCGTCTGCCCGCTGGGGGTGGCGGCGGTGGAGTACGCCAGCCTGCCCGCCGGTGCCTGCGCCGAGGCCGAGGGCCTGCGCGACGATCTGCTGGAATGGCTAGCGGCCACCCTGGACGCCGGGCGCAGGGCCGGCACGCTGGAGTTTCCGGGCCCGGCCCGCGATCAGGCCCGGGTGGTGATGGCGGCCGCCCAGGGCGGTCTGCAGCTGGCCCGGCTGCACGGTCGTGGCGACTTTGCGGCCGTCCGCCGGGCGCTGCTGGCCAACCTCGCGGGCAGCAGCGTCTAGGCCCGGCTTCTGCTAGCATTCCCGGCCATGAATGATCTGATTATCGCCCCCTCGATCCTCGCCGCCGACCTCGCCCGTCTGGGCGACGAGGTGGACCAGGTGATCCGCGCCGGTGCCGACTGGGTCCACTTTGATGTCATGGACAACCATTACGTGCCCAACCTGAGCTTTGGGCCGGTGGTCTGCCAGGCCCTGCGCCGGCATGGCATCAAGGCGCCCATCGATGTCCACCTGATGGTCAGCCCGGTGGATCGCATCATCCCCGATTTCGCCGCTGCCGGCGCCGATCTGATCAGCTTTCACCCCGAGGCCTCGGCGCACGTCGACCGCAGCCTGCAGCTGATCCGCGACCAGGGCTGCCAGACCGGGCTGGTATTCAACCCCGCGACCCCGCTGGATGCCCTGCGCTATGTCATCGACAAGGTCGACCTGATCCTGCTGATGTCGGTGAACCCGGGGTACGGCGGCCAGAAGTTCCTGCCGGTCACCCTCGAGAAGCTGCGCGAGGCCCGGGCGCTGATTGATGCGCAATCGCGCCCGATTCGGCTTGAGGTGGACGGCGGTGTCGGCCCGGATAACATCGAAGCGGTGGTCGCCGCCGGTGCTGACACCGTGGTCGCCGGCTCGGCGATCTTCGGCCAGCCGGACTATGCCGCGGTCATCGACACCCTGCGCCAGCGGGCCGCCCGGGCGACGTCATGAAGCCGCTGCGAGCCAGCGGCCTGCTGTTCGACCTTGACGGCACGCTGGTGGACAGCGCTCCGGATCTGGCCACCGCGGTCAACCACAGCCTGGCCGATCTGGGCCATGCCGCGCTGAGCGAGACTCGGGTGCGGCAGTGGATTGGTGATGGCGCCCGCCGGCTGGTGGCCCGGGCGATCGCGGGTCGACGCGACATTGATGCCGAGCCGCCGGAGACCGAGGCCGCGCTGGCGCGGTTTTTCGTCCACTACCACGACTGTCTGTGCGATCGCAGCCAGCTGTACCCCGGGGTCCGCGACGGGCTTGATCGTCTCCGGGCGCTGGGCCGGCCGATGGCGGTGGTCACCAACAAGCCGGCGGCGTTCACCGGGCCGCTGCTCGAGGCGCTGGGCATCGCCGGGTATTTCGGGGCGACGGTCAGCGGCGACACGCTGGGGGTCAAAAAGCCCGACCCCGCGCCCCTGATCCATGCCGCCGATCAGCTTGGAGTGGCCGTCGGCGACTGCCTGTATGTGGGTGATTCGGCCGCGGACCAGGGGGCCGCCGCGGCGGCGGGCATGCCGCTGGTGCGGGTGCCTTACGGTTATCCCGGCGACGATGCTATCTTCGCCGATCACCCAGCGGCGATGACGCTGACCATCGACCAGCTCGCAACAGGGCTCACGAACGCATCATGAACCAGGACACCATCGCCGAGCACCGCCAGCACGGTTTCAACCGCGTGCCGCTGGTGCGCGAGCTGCTCGCCGACCTCGAGACGCCGCTTTCCACCTATCTCAAGCTGGCCGCCGATGCCGGCAGCTATCTGTTCGAATCGGTCCAGGGCGGCGAGAAGTGGGGGCGCTATTCGATCATCGGGCTGCCCTGCCAGCGCCAGTACCGCATCCACGGTCACCGCATCGAGACCTGGGAGAACGGCGAGTGCACCGCCACCCAGACCGTCGATGATCCCCTGGAATGGGTCGAGCACCGGCACCGCGCCGTGCGCGCCGCACCGCCCGAGGGGCTGCCGGGACTGCCGCGTTTCATCGGTGGGCTGGTGGGCTACTTCGGTTACGACACGATTCGCTACATCGAGCCGCGGCTCGCCGAGTGTCCCAACCCGGATCCGCTGGGCGTGCCCGACATTCTGCTCATGGAGTCCGAGGAGGTGCTGGTGTTCGACAACCTCGCCGGCCGGCTCTATGTGGTGGTCAACATCGATCCCGCCGAGGCCGACGGCCTGGCCCGCGGCGAGGCACGGCTCGACGGGCTGGCCACGCAGCTGCGCACCCGGACCCTGCAGGACGCCGCCCCGGCGACACCGCGGGTGGTCGCCGAGGAGGATTTCGACTCGTCCATTGGCCGCGACGACTACGAGGCCATCGTCGAGCGCATCCGGCAGTACATCATCGACGGCGACTGCATGCAGGTGGTGCCGTCACGGCGCATGAGCGCCGACTACCACGGCCGGCCGCTGGATCTGTACCGCGCGCTGCGCGGCACCAACCCGTCGCCGTATCTGTTCTTTTTGGACTTTGGCGACTTTCAGGTGGTGGGCTCGTCGCCGGAAATCCTCGCCCGGCTCGAGGACGGCGAGGCGACGGTGCGTCCCATCGCCGGCACCCGCCGGCGCGGTGCCACCGCCGAGGAGGATCGCGCCCTCGAGACCGAACTGCTGGCCGATCCCAAGGAGCGCGCCGAACACCTGATGCTGATCGATCTGGGCCGCAACGACATCGGCCGGGTCAGCGAACTGGGCAGCGTGCGGCTGACCGACCGCATGACCATCGAGCGCTACAGCCATGTCATGCACATCGTCTCGAACGTCACCGGGCGGCTGCGCGAGGGCCTGGGGCCCATGGATCTGCTGCGCGCGACCCACCCGGCGGGCACCCTCAGCGGTGCGCCCAAGATCCGCGCGATGGAGATCATCGACGAGGTCGAGCCGGTCAAGCGCGGGGTCTATGGCGGCGCGGTGGGGTATCTGTCGTGGTCGGGCAACATGGACACGGCCATCGCCATCCGCACCGCGGTGATCAAGGACGGACGCGTGCATGTGCAGGCCGGTGGCGGCGTCGTCCACGACTCCGACCCCCAGGCCGAGTGGGAGGAGACGGTGAACAAGGGCCGGGCGCTGTTCCGGGCGGTGGCCATGGCCGAGGCGGGGCTCGAGCCGCGCTGAACGTCCCCGGCTAGGCGCGGATGTACTGCCAGCCCGCCTGCTGCAGACGGGCGATCGCCACCACCGCTGAATCGGTCTCGGCCACGCCAGCGTCATTGTTCAGGCCCTGACGGGTCAGGCTCGTGCGGCAGAGCACCAGCTGCGCGTCGGTGTCGGGGTCGGGGTGTTCCAGCGCCGCGGCCACCGCCGCCGCGTTGGCGATGATGCGCAGCTCCGCCGCCGGCGCCATGGCCCTGAAATTGAGCAGATTGCGGCGCGCCCGGGTCAGCGACCCGGCGGTCGGCGCATGAAAGATCACCCGGTCGGTCATGGCGCGGCCCCTTCGCCGATCAGGCGCTCGACCTCGTGGACGGTCCGCCGGAAGCCGGGATCATCGCGGCGCTCATCCAGCGGCAGATCCACCTCAAGCAGCGCCCGGACCCGCGCCGGCTGACGGGGGCCGGCGTGGCCAAGCACCATGATGCGGTCGCTCAGCAGGGTGGCCTCCTCGATGTCGTGGGTGACGAACACGATGGCGGCCGTGGTCTGGCGGCGCAGGGCGATCAGGGCCTGCTGCAGCCGCCCGCGGGTCATCGCATCGAGGGCCGAGAAGGGCTCGTCCATGAACAGCACCCGCGGCTCGACCGCCAGCGCCCGGGCCAGGCCCACGCGCTGCTGCTGACCGCCCGACAGATGGTGGGGCCAGCGATGGAGGAACTCGCCCAGGCCGACCTGCTCGAGGTGGTGACGGGCGCGTGACTGGCGCTCGGCGCGTGGCACGCCGAGGTTCTCCAGCCCCAGCTCGACGTTGCCGAGGACACGCCGCCACGGCAGCAGGCGCGGCGACTGAAACACCATGGCGCTGTCGCGGGCCTTGCGCGGCGCGTGGCGGGGGCGCTCGATGCGGCCGGCCAGTGGCGGCAGCAGGCCGGCGAGGGCGCGCAGCAGCGTCGATTTGCCCACCCCCGAGGGTCCGACGATGGCGATCAGCCCCTGGGCCTGAAGCGTCAGATCGACCCCCTCGAGAACCGGGGCGTCGCCGAAGCCCACGGCCAGCTGCTCGGCGCTCAGTACTGCCATTGCAGGATCCGTCGCTGCAGCATGACGAACACCGCGTCCACCAGGGCATAGAGACCGGCGATGGTCAGCATGTAGACCACCACGATGTCGGTGGCGAGCAGGCTCGAGGCTTCCATCATGCGCTGACCGATGCCGGTGATGCCGAACAGCTCCGCGGCCACCACCGTCATCCAGCCCTGGCCCAGGCCGGCACGCAGCCCGCCGAGGATGCCGGGCGCCGCGGCGGGCAGGGTGATCTTGCGCAGCCGCACCAGCGGCTGGTTCTGCCCGAACGCCGCGGCAAGCTCCTGATAACCCGGGTCAATGGCATCCACCGCGCTGTAACTGGCGAAGTAATTGATCCAGAACACACCGATGCTGATGATGAAGGCCGCCGCGGTCGGGGTGATGCCAAACCAGATGATGGCGAACGGGATCCAGGCGAGTGGCGGGATCGGGCGCAGCAGCCGCGCCAGCCAGGCATGGACCGCATCAAAGGCGGGGAACATCGCCGCACTCATGCCCACCGCAATGCCCAGGCTCGAGCCCAGCAGCAGACCAATCCCGTAGTGCTGCAGGCTCGAGACCACCATGGTCTGCCAGATGCCGTCACGGATCTCCTGGGCGAGCACGCCGGGGATCGCTGAGGGCAGCGGCACCAGAGTGTTCGGGAGCAGTCCCAGCCGCAGGATGCCCTCCCACAGCAGCAGGAACCCGGCGAGTCCTGCCGCGCTCGCGACCAGCCGCCTGCCACGGGGTCTGGCGTCAATCACCGTCGGTCGCCGCCTCGTAGAGCGTGTCGTTGAAAAGCGCCGACAGATCGACCGGCTTGACCAGGCTGCCCTGGCGGATCTGGAAGTCATGCATCCGGCGGGTGCCCTCGCGGATGGCGGCCGGATCGGCGACGTAGTTGGACGCCGGCGACTGCAGGGCGCGCTCAACGGTGGCCAGCGGGATCAGGCGCTTGCCCACGAATTCACGCACATAGGGCGCGACCTCGGTGGGCTGGTCGTTGAGCTGCCGGGTGGCGCGCTCATGCAGGGCCAGCAGGCGGATCAGGGCCTCGCGCTCGTTGGCGATCACCGACTCCCGCGCCGCCAGCACCGCGCCGGGCTGGCCGGGCAGCATGTCGCCGGCGGTGGCCACCACCCGCGCGCCATCCACCCGCTCGCGGACCGTGGTCAGGATCGGCTCAAGCGTCGACGCCCCGTCCACGGCGCCGGCGAGCAGCGCCTGCTGAACCCGGTCGGCGCCCATGGGCAGGATGTCCACGGCATCAACGCCCACGTCCAGTTCCTCGATCAGCCAGTGGCGCAGGACCGTGTCCGGGACCGAGCCCTGGGGAAAGGTGGCGATGCGCGGGCGGCTGCCGGTGCGTTCCTCGAACAGCTCGAACGCCGCCGCGGCATCATCGGGTTCATCGGCGAAGGCCTCGGCCAGCTCGCCGGTGGCCATCAGCCCGATCTGCTCCTGAATGCTCGCGGCCAGCACTTGGATGGGGATATCGCGGCTGCGGCTGACCATGGCGGGGCCAATGCCGAACACCATGACATCGAGCTCGCCCGAGGCGAGGGCCTGCACCATGGCCGGTCCACTGCCAAAACGGGTCAGGGACAGATCCAGCCCCGCCTCGTCCGCCCAGCCCGCTTCCTCGAGCACGAACAGCTGCGCCACCGGCAGGATCGGCATGTAGCCCACCTCGAGGGTCACCGGCGACTCGGCCCGGGGGGCGGCCGCCGTCAGGGCCAGCACCGCCCCCAGGGCGAGGGCGATCAGTGGGTTGCGGGTCGGGCGGTTCAAGCGCTGATGGGCAGACATACGGATTCCATCGCTGATTAAACCCGAAAGCTTACTCAGTCTGAGCACTCCGCGTTAAATAACGAACTGGAATATCCATATTCCCGCCGCCCTGGGACTCGCGCCGGGGCCCATCCGGGTTATCCTGTCGGGTGTCAGTCAGTGCCAGTAACGTGAGCGAACGCCATGCTCTTGATGATCGACAACTACGACTCGTTCACCTACAACCTGGTCCAGTATCTGGGCGAGCTGGGCACGGATGTCGAGGTCTATCGCAATGACGCCATCGATCTGGCGACCATCGAGCGTCTGCAGCCCGAGCGCATCGTCCTGTCGCCGGGGCCCTGCACGCCTGACGAAGCGGGCGTCTCCATGGCGGTGGTCGAGCGCTTTGCCGGGCGGCTGCCGATCCTGGGGGTCTGTCTGGGCCATCAGGCCATCGGCCAGGCGTTTGGCGGGGCGGTGATCCGCGCCCAGACCGTGATGCATGGCAAGACCTCGTGGGTGCATCACCGCGATCAGGGGGTGTTCGCCGGGCTGCCCAACCCGCTCGAGGCCACCCGCTATCACTCGCTGGTGCTTGAGGCGGCGACCCTGCCGGCCTGCCTCGAGGTGACGGCATGGACCGAACATGCCAACGGCGATCGCGAGGAGATCATGGGCGTGCGCCACCGCGAGCTGGATGTCGAAGGGGTGCAGTTCCATCCCGAGTCCATCCTCACCCGCACCGGGCACGATCTATTGCGCAATTTTCTAAGGAGTCAGCATGGAGATGCAGGCGGCGATCCGACGGGTGATGGCCCGCGCTGATCTTGACCACGCCGAAATGACCGCGGTCATGCAGCGGATCATGACCGGCGAGGCCACGGGGGCACAGATCGGGGGGTTTCTGATCGGTCTGGGGATGAAGGGCGAGACGGTCACCGAGATCGCCGCGGCGGCGGCGGTGATGCGCGAGCTGGCCATGCGGGTCGAAGTGGACCGCACCCATCTGGTGGACACCTGCGGCACCGGCGGCGACGCCCGCGGCACGTTCAATATCTCCACGGCCACCGCGTTTGTGGTGGCGGCGGCCGGCGGTCGGGTGGCCAAGCACGGCAATCGCTCGGTCTCGAGCGCCTCGGGCAGTGCCGATCTGCTGCAGATCGCCGGGGCGCGTCTCGATCTGGAGCCCGCGGCCGTGGCCGAGTGCATCGACACCGAGGGCGTGGGGTTCATCTTCGCCCCGCAGCACCACCAGGCCATGCGCCATGCCATCGGCCCGCGCCGCGAGATGGGCGTGCGCACCCTGTTCAACCTGCTGGGCCCGCTTACCAACCCCGCGGGCGCCCCCAATCAACTGCTGGGCGTCTATGACGCCGCCTGGGTGCGGCCCATCGCCGAAGTGCTGCGCACCCTGGGCAGCGAGCGGGTGATGGTGGTGCACTCCGAAGACGGCCTTGATGAGATCAGCATCGCCGCCCCCACCCGGGTGGCGGAACTGCGCATTGGCGAGGTGCGTGAATACACGATCCGTCCCGAGGACTTCGGCCTGGAGTCGGCTTCGCTCGAGTCGCTGCGGGTGGATTCCGCGGAGCGCAGCCTCGAGGTGATCAAGGCGATCTTTGACGGCCTGCCCGGTCCGGCGGCGGATCTACTCGCGCTGAATGCCGGTGCGGCCATCCATGTGGCGGGCCTTGCCGACCACCTTGGCGACGCTGTGGCCCATGCCCGCGGGCTGCTTGCGAGTGGCGAAGTGCGGGCCCGTTTCGACCGGTTCATCGCCACCAGCCAGCGACTGGGGGCAACGCCATGAGCGGTGGCCCGGATACCCCCGATATCCTGCGCCGGATCATGGCCCGCAAGGCCGAGTCGGTGGCCGAGCGCCAGCGCCAGGTCAGTGCCACGGCGCTTGAGGCCCGGTTGGGCGAGGCATCGCCGGTGCGGGGTTTTCGCGCGGCCCTCGAGGCGCGCATCGGCGCCGGCCATGCGGGGGTGATCGCCGAGGTCAAGAAGGCCTCGCCCAGCAAGGGGGTACTGCGCGAGGCCTTCGACCCCGCCGCCATCGCCCGCAGCTACGAGCACGGCGGTGCGGCCTGTCTGTCGGTACTCACCGAATCGGCGTTTTTCCAGGGCGCGGACGCGCATCTCGAGCAGGCCCGCGCCGCCTGCCACTGCCCGGTGATCCGCAAGGATTTCCTGTTCGATGACTACCAGGTGCTTGAGGCCCGGGTGCTGGGTGCGGACTGCATCCTGCTGATCGTGGCTGCGCTGGATGACGCGCGACTGCGCGGGCTCCACGACCAGGCCCGGGCGCTGGGCATGGATGTGCTGGTGGAGGTGCATGATGCCGCCGAGCTGGATCGGGCGCTGGCGCTGGACACGGACCTGATCGGCATCAACAACCGCGACCTGCGCACCTTCGAGACCACCCTCGAGACGACCGCCCGGCTGGCGCCCGCCGTCCCGGACAGCGTGCGGCTGGTGACCGAGAGCGGCATTCATCACCGCGACGATGTCAGCGCCATGCGCGCGCGGGGCATCGACGCCTTCCTGGTGGGGGAGGCCTTCATGCGGGCCGATTCCCCCGGTGATCAGCTGGCCGCGCTGTTCGGCTGATCAGCGCGCCTCGTGCACCACGATGGTCCGGCCGCGGGCCGAGATCAGATCATCGGCCTCCATGTCGCGCAGTACCCGGCCGACCATCTCCCGCGAGCAGCCCACCAGCCGGCCGAGCTCGATGCGGGTGATCTTCAGCTGCATGCCCGCCGGGTGGGTCATGGCATCGGGCTGGCGGGCGAGGTCGTGGAGCGTGGCGAGCACCCGGCCGCGGACGTCCTCGAAGGCCAGTGAGCGGAACCGGCGGTTGGTGTCGCGCAGCCGGCTCGAGATCTGCTCGATCAGCGGCTGCAGCACAATGGCATGCTCGGCCTGCACCCGCGCAAAACCGGCATAGCTGATCTCGGCGAACTCACAGGTGGTGCGGGTACGGATCCAGGCGCTGCGCTGCGGCGCCTCCAGGAAAAGCCCCATCTCGCCAATGAAATCCCCCGGGTTGAGATAGGCCAGAATCAGCTCACGCCCGTCGGGCTCTTCCTCGAGCACGCTCACCGATCCGCTCAGCAGCAGGAACAGCCGGTCGCTGCTCGAGCCCTGATGGATCAGCGTGGAATGGGGGCGATAGCGGCTGCGGCCGCAGTGGCGCAGCAGCTCGATGATCGATGGGCGCTGGAAAAATCGGTAGCTGGCCGGTGACATGGGAACCTCCCTGTTTCCTGGAATCGCATCGGTCAATCGGTTCTTGGACGTTATACTCACCGGCGGTAATCGGATATGACCCATATGGAGGGGTCCAGAATGGGGGGTGAACCGTGAAAGCGCATGTACGCTGGCTTGATGGGATGGCATTCGAGTCGGAATCCGGCAGTGGCCACCGACTAACGGTGGATGGCCCACCGGATCTGGGCGGCCAGGGCAGGGGCCCGCGGCCGATGGAGCTTATGCTCCAGGGCCTGGGGACCTGCTCGGCGGTGGATGTGGTGTATATCCTCGAGCGCGGTCGCCACGCGGTGACGGGCTGCGAGGTGGATATCGAGGCAAGTCGCGCGGAGACACCCCCCAAGGTGTTCACCGCGATCCATCTGCATTTCCGGATCAGCGGGCACGCGCTCAAGGACGCTGCGGTGGAGCGGGCCGTGAAGCTGTCCGCCGAGAAATACTGCTCGGCGTCGATCATGCTGGCCAAGGCCTGCACGGTCACCCACAGCCATGAGGTGGTCGCGGCCCCGGGCACCGGGGATGGCTTGTCGCCGTAAACCGGTTTCTGTACACTCCACAATCTTAATTCGGGCGCGTTGACTTCGGAGAAACAGCACCCATGAAAACGTTTAGCGCCAGAGCCGAGACGGTCCAGCGTGACTGGTATGTCGTCGACGCCACCGGCAAGACCCTCGGACGACTCGCCTCTGAAATCGCCTATCGGCTTCGGGGCAAGCATAAACCGGAATTCACGCCGCACGTTGATACGGGCGACTATATCGTTGTGGTGAATGCCGAGCAGGTCGATATCACCGGCCGCAAGGCGGAGCAGAAGATGTATCACCGTTTCACGGGATATGTCGGCAACATGAAGTCGACGAACTTTGCGACGCTGATCCAGGAGCACCCGGAGCGGGCCATCGAGTTCGCGGTCAAGGGCATGCTGCCCAAGGGCCCTCTCGGCCGGCAGATGCTCGGCAAGCTCAAGGTTTACAGCGGTGGCGAACATCAGCACCATGCCCAGCAGCCTCAGGCGCTGGAAATCTGAATCGGAGCGACGATAACCGATGGCAGTCCAACAGTATTACGGCACCGGCCGGCGCAAGAAGTCCTCGGCCCGTGTGAACATGCGGCCCGGCAACGGCCAGATCACCGTCAATGGCAAGCCCCTTGACGAGTACTTCGGCCGCGAGACCGCTCGCATGGTAGTGCGTCAGCCCCTCGAGCTGACCGACACGACGGAAAAACTTGACATCAAGGTGAGCGTCTTTGGTGGTGGCTCGAGTGGTCAGGCCGGCGCCATCCGGCATGGCATCACCCGCGCGCTCATCGACTACGACGAAGCGCTCAAGGGCGGCCTGCGCAAGGCCGGCTACGTGACCCGCGACGCCCGGATGGTCGAGCGTAAGAAGATCGGCCTGCACAAAGCGCGCCGCGCCACGCAGTTCTCAAAGCGCTAAAGGGTTTATTGGGGGATCGTCTAGCGGTAGGACTACGGACTCTGAATCCGTCAACCCAGGTTCGAATCCTGGTCCCCCAGCCATCCATAAAAGACCCCGCTCCCTAGCGGGGTTTTTTATGGATAATTGAGTGCCAGGGTTCGAAGCTGGAAGGTTCGACTGCGACCGCGAGGGAGCAGAACGACCGCGCACAGCGCGTGTCGGCCCGAAGGGCGAGGCCGCAGGCCGAGTAATCCTGGTCCCCCAGCCATCCATAAAAGACCCCGCTCCCCAGCGGGGTTTTTTATTATCGGGCGGCTATGAAAGCGACCAACGGACATCGCCAGCCGGAGCCCTTCTTGTTAATCTTTACCTACCGTGTTCCTGGCCGTCATGGCCTTTACCTGCGAGAGCCTGACCGGCTCGCTCGCCTACGGGCTGGAGGATGATATGAGTGTAAAGACCGATACTTTCGGCAGTGTGCGAGTGACCGGTAAGGATGCGGCCCGTCTGGACCGATATGTCCGTGATGAAAATCAGCCGAACGCCCGTTCTGCCCAAGCCGTCAAGCGGGCCCGTGAGCTGATTGCGGATTGGGATGCGAATGGCGTCAGAAGCCTCAGAGTCCACGTGAAGGTCTCCGACGAATAGCGACCTCTCTTTACGATGGGGGTCAGAGGTCAGGGCGGCCAACACGAGCTGACAGTTCGCCACATAGGGCTGCAAGATAAGACAGGAGCCCTGTCCCTGGGCGAGGCCGAGTTCGCTCCTCTGAAAGCCTTCCTGAGAAATGAAGCTTTCACGTTCCATCGCGAGAATGTTGCCAGGACCTATGTTGCCGTCGATGCCGGAGGTAGCGTTCGAGGTTACGTCACCCTGATATGTAGCCAGATTCAGGTCTCTCAAGAACAACACCGCCCTGAAGTCGATAATCGGCGGATCCGTTACGACTCTTTTCCGTCAATCAAGGTCGCTCGCCTCGCCATTGATAAGCGATACCGAGGGAGCGGGCTTGGGCGACAGTTCCTGGATCTGGCGTTGGGGATCGCGCTGGGTGATGTGATGCCTGTCGTGGGATGTCGTTTCCTTGTGGTGGATGCCAAAAGGCCGTCCGTGGAGTTTTATCTGAAGTACGGTTTTACACCGATACAGGAAAGTCATGAGGATCAGGGGAGTCCAGTATTTTTCCTGGATCTTCATCCTCACGTGTAACGATAGGGACGAGAGTTGAAGCAGAAAATCGAACTCTATGGCCGGCTCCGCGAAGTCGCCAGCACTCAGACCGTGGAGTTGTCCGTCGACACGCCCTGCACCATTGCCGAGGCATTGACCGCGCTGGTCCGCGAGTATCCGGCGCTGGCCGACACTCTGCCGCGTGTGGCGTGTGCGGTGGGCGACGAGATGCGAACCCGCCAGGACATCCTGCAGGGCGACGAAACCCTGGTGTTATTGCCGCCGGTGAGCGGCGGCTGATGTATGCTGTGAGGTTGTGCATGCAGACGCCCGGGAGTAGCCGCCTTGACCGATCCTCTTGCCGAATGGATCTCGACCCACGGTGAGGCCGTCCTATGGGCGGACTTCCCGCGCGAGGCACTGGAGGCCGGTGAGCGCCTGATCCAGTCACGGGCCGTGCTCGACTGCAGCCCCGGGGGTCAGGGGTTTTTCGCCCGCGTCCAGGCCGATCGCCGCCACATCCACTCGGTGGACATCCGGGTCCATCCACTGCCCTCGCACCGGCCCCTGACCTCGCTCTGCAGCTGCCCTGAGGGCGGCGCCTGCGGGCATGCCGTCGCCGCGATCCTGCACTACCTGGGCCGCACGGCACCGGCCGGGCTGACCCGCGCCAACCCGGCCGTCACCCAGTGGCTGGATCGCGCGCGCCGGCTTGCCGCCGAGTCGCATTCATCGGCGACGCCACGCGGCGAAGCGCTGATCTATCTGCTTGACCGCGACGCCAGTGGTCGCCTGACCGTGACCCCCCAACGCGCCCGATTGCGCCGGCACGGCGGCTACGGGCGGCTGTTGCCGTTTGCCGGGATGCGCCGGGCGCCCGAGGGCCTGCTGACGGCCGCCGACCGGCGCCTGCTGCGCCTGCTGCCCGAGACCGGCTGTCCCGTGAACCCGGACGATGCGTACTTTCTGCTGCAGGCGCTGGCCGCCACCGGGCATGCCCACTGGCAGCAGCCCGACGCCGCCGCCATCCAGGCCGCACCGGCGATTGAGGGGGCCTTCGCGTGGCAGACCCTTGCCGATGGCAGTCAGCGCCTGGCCGTGGATGCCGGCGCCGGGCGCCTGGCCCTGGCCGCGCAGCCGCCACTTTGGCTGGCGCCGGCAAGCGGCACCTTTGGTGTCATCGACACGGGTCTGGCGCCGGCGCTGGTGGCCGAACTCCAGGCCGGCCCGGTGGTCGCCCCCGAGGAGGTCCCGGCGGTGGCCGCCAAGCTGTCCGACGGGCGTCTGCCCATTCCGGTGCCCGAAGCCCCGCAACGGCGCCGTGTGGAGGGCGTACAGCCGGTCCCCGTGCTGCGCCTGACGCGCCTCGGCGATGCCCGCCGGCCGGCCCGCGACGAGCGGGGCGAGGCCGTCGCGGAACTGCACTTTGATTACCATCAGCATCGCATCGATGCCGAGACCGGCGGCGACTGGCTGTCGGTGTTCGAGGGTGGCGAGATCCTTGATTACCCGCGCGACACCCGCGCCGAGACCCGCGCCCTGCAGCGCCTCACCCAGGCAGGCCTGCATGCCACCGGCACCATGGCCGAGGGCCGCCGCGTGCCGGATCACACCCGCGACTGGCGCAAGATCGTCGTGGAAACCCTGCCCGAGTTGGAGGCCGAGGGCTGGCGGGTGAGTGTGGAGCGCGGCTTTCCCTGGCGGGTGGTGACCCCCGACCAATGGCAGGCCGAGACCCGGTCCAGTCAGCCCGGCTGGTTCAGCTTTGGCATGACCCTTGAGGTGGAGGGCGAGCAGCACCCGCTGATGCCCCTTCTGCTGGCGCTCATCCGCGATCACCCCGAGGCCATGGCCACCCGCCATCTGGACGCCATCGATCCCGACAGTAGCCTGCTGGTGGACCTGGGTGATGGGCGCCTCGCGCCGGTTCCCGCGCGCCGGCTGGTGCCTCTGCTCAAGGGGTTGACCGAACTCTATGACCCGACCACGCAGCTGCGTGACGGTCAGCTCGTCCTGCCCACCGCCCGCGCGGCGGTGCTGGATGATCTCGAGCAGGCCGAGGGCCATGCCCTGCGCTGGCGGGACGAGGCGCAGGTGCGGGGTCTGGGGCAGGCCCTGAGGCATCCGCCGGCGGAGACCGAAGTACCGGTGACGCCGCCGGGCCTGCGCGGCGAACTGCGGCCCTATCAGCGCGAGGGCGTCGGCTGGTTGCAGCACCTCGCGCGGCTGGGCCTGGGCGGGGTGCTGGCCGATGACATGGGGCTTGGCAAGACCCTGCAGGTGCTCAGTCACCTGCTCATGGAAAAGGCCGCCGGCCGCACCCAGGCGCCCAGCCTGATCGTCGTGCCCACCAGCCTGCTGTTCAACTGGCAGCGCGAGGCCGAGCAGTTTGCCCCGACACTGCGCGTGCTGCGGCTGCATGGGCCGCAGCGCCACGCCGACTATGCCCGTCTGGGTGAGCAGGATCTGGTGCTCACGACCTACAGTCTGGTGGTGCGCGACATCGAGCGGCTGCAGGCACAGGCCTGGCACCTACTGGTGCTGGACGAGGCGCAGGCGGTCAAGAACCCCCGCGCCCAGGCCGCCCGGGCAGTGCGCACGCTGAGCGCCGGGCAGCGCCTGAGCCTGACCGGCACGCCGCTGGAGAATCACCTGGGCGAGCTCTGGTCGCAGTTCGACTTCGTCCTCCCGGGACTACTGGGGCATGCGGCCGCGTTCAAGCGGGTCTATCGCCGGCCCATCGAGGATGACGGCGACGACAGCCGACTGGCGGCGCTGCGAGCACGGGTGGCGCCGTTTCTGCTGCGCCGGACCAAGGCCGCGATCGCTGAAGAACTGCCGGCGAAGACCGAGATCCCGGTCTACGCCGAGCTCAGTGGCGATCAGCGCGCCCTCTACGAGCAGCTGCGCCTGGGGCAGGAGCCGCGCATTCGGGAAGCCCTGGCGCGCCCCGATCAGCCCCAGAACCGGATCCAGATCCTCGACGCCCTGCTCAAGCTGCGCGAGGCCTGCTGTGACCCCCGATTGGTGCGCGATGCACCGCAGACCGCGCATCGTTCGGCCAAGCTCGAGCGGCTGCTCACGCTGATCGACGACCTGCGCCAGTACGACCGCCGCATCCTGGTGTTCTCGCAGTTCACGCGCATGCTCGATCTGATCGGTGCGGCGCTCACCGCCCGTGGCATGACCTATGCCCGGTTGACCGGCGAGACCCGCGATCGCGAGGGCGCCGTCCAGCGTTTTCAGTCGGGCGAGGTGCCGATCTTTCTGATCAGTCTCAAGGCCGGCGGGACGGGGCTCAACCTGACCACGGCGGACAGCGTCATCCACTATGACCCCTGGTGGAACCCGGCCGTCACCCGCCAGGCGACGGACCGCGCGCATCGCATCGGCCAGGATCAGCCGGTATTCGTCTACCACCTGCTGACCCGCGATACGGTGGAAGACCGCATTATGGCGATGCAGCGGGACAAGGCCGATCTGGGCGAGCGCCTGCTGGGTGATCAGGATGCCTCGGCGGTGAGTGCTCTCGATGCCTCCATCCTCGAGACCCTGTTCCAGCCCCTGGGCGGCGAGGACCCGGCCCAGGACTGAGCGGGCACAGGACGCAGCCTCAGCCCGCCCGCAGCCGCCGCCAGAGGCGCCCGTCGATGACCGCCAGGCCCACGAACAGGATCCCCATGCCCGCAAACGCGGAGGACCCCAGTCGCTCGTCAAGGAAAACCGCCCCCAGGGTGATGGCGGAGACCGGCACCAGAAACGTCACCAGCGACATATTGTTGGCGCCGGCCGAGGCCAGCAGGCGGAAGTAGAGGAGATAGGCCACGGCGGTGCATAGCAGCGAGAGCCCCAGCAGCGCGCCCCAGCCCGACAGCCCCGGCGAGAGTGTCCACGGCTGATCGACCACCAGCGCCACGGGCGTGAGCCAGACGGTGGCGGCGGTCAGCATGTAAGCCGCATTCACCAGCGAGGGGGTGTCCTTGAAGCGCCGGCCGTAGTGCACCGCGAAGCCATAGCAGATCGTCGCCCCCAGCACCGAGAGCTGACCCAGGCTGTAGGGATCGATCCTGCGCAGCAGATCCGGGCCAATGAGCACCGCCACCCCGGAGAACCCCAGCAGGATGCCCATGGCCCGGGCCGGGGTGAGCCGCTCGTCACTGCCGATCAGCAATCCCACCAGCATCGCCCAGATGGGCGTCATCGCATTGATGATCGAGGCGAGGCCACTGGGGATCTGGGTCTGCCCCCAGACAATGAAGGAAAACGGCATGGCGTTGCTGATCAGGCCCAGCAGCAGATAGCGGCGGACCAGCGAAGCATTGAAGGGCAGCGGAACACCGCGCAGCCGGGCGATTACCAGCAGCGTCACCGCCGCCAGACTGACCCGCCCCAGCACCACCGTGAACGGCGGCAGGGTCTGCAGCGCCAGCTCAAAGAAAAAGAATGATCCGCCCCAGACGCTGGAGAGGACAATCAGGAGTAACCAGTCGCGGGTGTTCATGGCGGGCAAGCCTAGGCCGCCAACCCCGCCGCGTCCAGCGACTCTGGAGGTTTAAGGGTTGAGCCACCGATGATTGCAGTTAGTCTGTTAATCAGCGAAAACGCTTGGTGATTAGAGATTTCTTATGGAGATTGAAGGTGTCCCGCTTGAGACCCAGCTGAACACCGAAACCGAGCCCATTCGCTGGGCCGAACTTGAACGCCACTTCGCCCGCGGGGTGGTGGTGCGGGTGGACCCGGCGCTGGATCTGGTGGTGGTGGCGGCGGCGTTCGTGCGCGATGACGAGCCGACAGTGATGAGCTGGATGACCGCCGGGCAGGTCGCCCGGGCCAGTACTGATGAGGCCCAGGACTGGCACCAGCGCGACCCTGACCTGTGGGCGGTGGTGGCCGCCCCGTGGGTGCTGGTTCAGGAGCCGGCGGTGGGGGCCTGATCGCGCATGCGATCGGCGAACAGTGACCGGGCCTTGTCCAGCTTGGGGTCAATGACCATCTGGCAGTAGGGCATGGGCGCGTTGCGCAGGTAGTAGTCCTGATGATCGCCCTCGGCCGGGTAGAACGCCGTCAGCGGTTTGACCTCGGTGACGATGGGCGCCCGGAATGCCCCCTCGTCGGTCAGGCGCTGGATGTGCGCCTCGGCGGTCCGGCGCTGCGCGTCATCGGCATAGAGCACGATGGACCGGTATTGCGGCCCCACATCCGCACCCTGGCGGTTGGGGGTGGTCGGATCATGGATGGCAAAGAACACCGCAAGTAGGGTGTCGAAGTCGATGATTGCCGGGTCGTAGTCCACCTGCACCACCTCGGCATGTCCGGTGCGGCCGGTGCACACGCTGCGGTAGTCCGGGTTGGGGGTATCGCCGCCGGCATAGCCGGATGTCACCGAATGAACGCCGTCGAGGCGCTGGAATACCGCTTCGATGCACCAGAAGCAGCCGCCGCCCAGTGTTGCTGTCGCCATTCAGTCTTCCTCCGCGGTTGGATTGGCAAAGGCCTCGCCGTGGCCCTGCATGTGGGCCTGATGGTCCTGCTCAAGCGCCCAGCGCACCGTGGGAAACGCCAGTTCGTCCCAAGGCAGTTCCGAGTAATGGAACAGCCCCACGCTCTGCGATTCCGGGCCCGCCTCGACATGCGGGTCGGTGAGCACGGCGCGATAGATCAGCTGGACCTGATGAATGCGTGCCAGACTGTAGACCGCGAGCAGGCCGGTGAGTTTGAGCTGGGCCCGCGCCTCTTCCCAGGCCTCGCGCTGGGCGCCGGTCTCGGCGGTCTCGCCCAGCTCCATGTAGCCCGCGGGCAGGGTCCAATAGCCGATCCGCGGCGGGATGGCCCGGCGGCACAGCAGGATGCGCTCATCCTCGGCGCGGGCCACGACGCCGACCACGATGCGGGGGTTTTCGTAGGCGATGAAACCGCAGTCGGGACAGGTGAGCCGTTCACGATCATCGCCCTCGGGGATCTGGTAATGCCGGGGCCCGACCGTCGGCTGCTCGGAGTCGCTCATAATGGAATCTCTTGCGCGGTTGTCGGTCACTGAGAATAACAGAGCCGCCGCACCAACATGATGGGAGGGCCTGCATGGCCGATATTGCCTTTGAGTCGCTGAGCCGCTGGTACGGCGAGACCCCGCGACGCACGGTCCTCGACCAGGTCTCGGGGACCATCCGGGCGGGCGAATTCGCGGTGGTGGTGGGGCGCAGCGGCTCGGGCAAGTCGACGCTGCTCAACCTGCTCGGTGGGCTGGAGTCGCCCAGCGACGGGGTGGTGCGCATCGATGGCACCGACATCGCCCGGCTGGACGATCGGGCGCTCACCACCCTGCGCCGGCGGCGCATGGGGTTTGTGTTCCAGGCCTACAACCTGATCCCGACACTGTCCGTGGCCGATAACCTGCGCTTGCCGCTCAGCCTCAACCGCCTGCCGGAAGACGGCCGGGTCGAGCAGTGGCTCGAGCGGGTCGGCCTGGCCGGGCGGGGTGGCGACTGGCCGGATCGCCTCTCCGGCGGCGAGCAGCAGCGCGTGGCCATTGCCCGGGCGCTGATCCACGCCCCGGATATCATTCTGGCCGACGAGCCCACCGGCAACCTCGATCTGGACAACGCCGAGCGCATCGTCGCGCTGCTCGACCGGCTGTGCCGCGCCGAGGGGCGCACGCTGGTCATGGTCACCCACGCCCAGGAGGTGGTGGGGCTGGCCGATCAGCTGCTCACCATCCGTGAAGGCCGGCTGGTCGACGCCGAATGACTCGACTGATCGGGCGCATCGGCCGCGCGGATCTGGCGCGACATCCCCTGCAGACCGGGCTCGCCATGCTGGGCGTGGCGATCGCCGTGGCGGTGGTGGTGGCCGTGGACCTGGCCAACCACTCGGCGCGCGAGGCCATGCGCGTGTCGCTGGAATCGGTCACCGGCAGTGCCACCCACCAGATCGTCGGCGGCCCGGCGGGCGTCGACGAACGGCTATACACCCGACTGCGCACCGAGATGGGCCTGCGCCGCGCGGCACCGGTCATCCAGGGCGGTGTGGTGCGCGCCGACGGCAGTGGTCGTGCCCTGACCCTGCTGGGGGTGGATGCCTTTGCCGAGGGCCCGTTCCAGCGCCCGCTGGGCGCCACCAACAACCTGGGGGACGCCTTCAACGACCTGATGCTGCGCGATGATGCCGTGGTGGTCGGCCAGGGCGAGGCCAAGCGCCTGGGCGTGACCGCCGGCGACCCCCTCGATCTGCTCATCGATGGCGCGCGCCACACCGTCACCGTCGTGGCGGTGGTGGACGATCCCGACGATCAGGCCCGCGGGCTGGTGCTAGCGGATATCGCCGCCGCCCAGACGCTGCTCGATCAACACGGCCGGCTGGATCGCATTGACCTGATGGTGGATGAGGCCCGGGCCGCGGCCCTGGCCGAGACCCTGGGCGCGGGGGTGCGCATCGTGCCGGCGGCGGCCAGCGCCCAGTCGGTGCTGCAGATGAGCCGCGCCTTTCAGATCAACCTGACCGCACTCTCGCTGCTCGCCGTCGTGGTGGGCGCGTTCCTGGTGTTCAACACCCTGAGTTTTCTCGGCGTCCGGCGCCGGGCGGCCATCGGCATCCTGCGCGCCATGGGGGTGCAGCGGCGCGAGATCATCGGGCAGATGATCGGTGACGCCCTGCTGATCGGGTTGATCGGCACGCTCGCCGGGCTCGCCCTTGGCTATGCGCTGGCGCATGGGCTGGTGGGACTGGTCCTGCAGACCGTCAATGATGTCTATTTCGCCCGCGCCGCGGGTGATCTGGTGCTCTCGCCCTGGAGTCTGGCGGCGGGCCTGCTGGTGGGTCTGGGCGGATCGGTGCTGGCGGCGGCCGCGCCGGCCCGGGACGCCGCCGCCACGCCCCCGCGGGCGGCCCTGTCGCGAGCTGATCTGGAGCAGCGCGCCCGGCGCCTGGCGGGTCGGGCCGGCTGGATCGGTGGCAGCGCGCTGCTGCTGGGGGCGCTGGTGATCGCGGCGAGCGACGGCCTGGTCGCCGCCTTTGTCGGGCTGTTCGCGGTCATCCTGGGGGCCGCGTTCATGGCCCCGGCCATCATCCTGGGCGTCGGCGCGCTGTTGCGACCGCTGATGCGCGGCCGGCCGGTGGGCGGGCTCATCGTCGAAGGGGCGGTGGCTTCACTCAGTCGCACCGGGGTGGCGGTCGCCGCGCTGTCGGTGGCGGTGGCGGCGGTGATCGGGGTGGCCGTGATGATCGCGAGCTTCCGCGCCAGTGTGGTGGACTGGCTGGAAGGCTCGCTGGCCGCGGATTTCTATGTTTCGTCCCCGGCGGATCTCAGCGATTCCCGGGCCGACCGGCTGGCGGCGCTGGATGAGGTGGCCTTTGTCAGCCGCTCGCAGTGGTACGACCTGGCCACCGCGGATGGGCCGGTGACCATCTGGGCGCTGGGCCTGCCCCGGGGGCGCCAACCCTCGGTGGACATCCGCCGGCCCGAGCGTGCCGCGGCGCTGGCGGCCTATCGCGGGCAGACGGCGGTGCTGATCAGCGAACCGTTTGCCGAGCGCCGCGACCTGGCGCCCGGCGACACCCTGCGGCTGCCGGTGGGCGAGTCGCGCCGGGCACTGACCGTGGCGGGCGTCTATCGCGATTACGCCTCGCCCACCGGCGCGGTGCTCATGCGGCGTGATCTGTATCGCGATCTCTACGACGATGCCGGGCTGGCCGGGATCGGCGTGCATGCCCGTGACGGCGCGGACCGCGAGGCGCTGATCGGCCGCCTTGAATCGGCTCTGGCCGGGGTGCCCGGCGCGCGGGTCACCGACAATGCCGCGGTGTTCGAGCAGTCGCTGCGCATCTTCGACCGTACCTTCGCGATCACCGAGGTGCTGCGCTGGCTGGCCGGGCTGGTGGCCTTCGTCGGCGTGATCTCGGCGCTGATGGCCCTGCAGCTCGACCGGCTGCGCGAGTTTGCGGTGCTGCGGGCCGTGGGGCTTGGCCGCGCCGGATTGGCCGGGCTGATCAGCGGGCAGAGCGCATTGCTGGGGCTGATCGCCGGGCTCTGGGCGGTGCCGCTGGGGGTGACGCTGGCGGGGCTGCTGGTGTTTGTCATCAACCGCCGGGCCTATGGCTGGACCATGGGCTTTGAGCTGCAGGCCGGGCCGGTGGTCGAGGGCGTTGCCCTGGCGGTGGTCGCGGCGCTACTCGCCACGGTCTATCCGGCCTGGCGGGCCACACGGCTGCGGATTGCCGCGGCGCTGAAGGGGGAGTGATGCGCAATCGACTGGACGCGGGGCTGCTGGGACTGGTCGGACTGCTGGTGGCGGCCATCGTGATCGGGGCGGTGCGCTTTGGGGGCACACCGACGGGTGAGCCCGCCAGCGACGGCGCCCAGAGTCTGGCCGCCGCCATGGGCCCGAGTGCCAACGCCGATGCCTTCGCCCGGGTCACCGGCCCACGGCCGCTCGACTTTCCCGCCGATCATGGCGCGCATCCCGACCATCGCACCGAGTGGTGGTATTTCACCGGCAACCTCACCAGCCCGGCGGGCCGCGACTACGGCTTTCAGCTGACGCTGTTCCGCACCGCCCTGGCGCCGCAGGCGGGCGATCGGCCCTCGGACTGGGCGACCCGGCAGGTCTGGATGGGGCATTTCGCGGTCACCGATGTGACGGCCGGCACGCATCGGGCGATGGAGCGTTACCAGCGCGGGGCCCTGGGTTTGGCCGGCGCCA
The DNA here is from genome assembly GCF_009805925.1 of Spiribacter sp. SSL99. Taxonomy (NCBI): domain Bacteria; kingdom Pseudomonadati; phylum Pseudomonadota; class Gammaproteobacteria; order Chromatiales; family Ectothiorhodospiraceae; genus Spiribacter; species Spiribacter sp. SSL99. Next base: position 136,255 of record NZ_MAOM01000019.1, read on the forward strand.
CTACCCGACCGGTGCGGGTGTGGCTGGATGACTGGCAGATCCGCAGCGAGGGCAGCGAGGCGCTGTTCCCGCTGCGGGTCACCGCCAGCGCCCCGTCGCGCGGGATTGGCATCGATCTGGCCATTGCCGCGCAGAAACCGCGGGTGCTGCAGGGGGATCGCGGCTACAGCCGCAAGGGTGAGGAACCGGGCAATGCCTCGCGCTATTACTCGTACACGCGTCTCGCTGCCGATGGCGAGGTACGCTTTGCCGATCAAACCCATGCCGTTACCGGCAGTGCCTGGCTGGATCGTGAGTGGTCCACCAGCGCGCTGGATGCCGATCAGGCGGGTTGGGACTGGTTTGCGCTGCAGCTCGACGACGGCCGCGATCTGATGGTCTATCGCCTGCGCCGGCAGGATGGCAGCACAGACCCCCACTCCGCCGGGATCCTGGTGGGGCCCGCCGGGCAGAGCCGGCGCCTGAGCGCCGAGGACTTCCGTCTGACGCCGACGCGGGAGTGGCAGAACCCGCGCACCGGGTCGCGCTATCCGGTGGCCTGGCGCATTCAGCTGCCGGATGAGGGCATCGACCTGCGGGTCAATGCCCGTCTGGATGACCAGGCGATGCCCACCACCGTGCGCTACTGGGAGGGCAGCGTCGCGGTGACCGGCAGCGCCAGCGGCGTGGGCTATCTGGAGATGACCGGCTACTGATCGGCGTCGCCGGTCTCCTCCTCCCAGGTGCCCTCGACATCCACCGTGCCTTCCTCGAGGGCGGCGATCATCGCGTCCACGCCGCCGTCACGGCCGGCCTCGGCCTGCAGCGCGTCGCGGAACACCAGCAGCATGCTCACGCCGCGGGTTTCGATGTCGAAGACCCGCCAGCGATCATCGCGCTTGTAGAGCTGGATGCGCAGCTCGAGCGTGTCGATGTCCGGGCCCTGGGCAATGGCGTTGACGATGGCGCGGTCGTCCTCTTGGGTGACCAGGCGCAGGTCGACCTCACCCTTTTCGGCAAAATCCACGGCCTCCTGAGCATAGCGCTGCAGCGCCCCGGCGTAGAGGTTGGCCACCCGATCGGCAAGCGCCGTGGCGAGCCGCTCGATCTCCGCCGGCTCAGCGGTGCGCGCCGCCGGGCCCATGGCAAACCGGGCCATCAGCTGGGTATCTACCCAGGGACGCACCCGGCTGTTGAACAGCTCGACCGCCGCCGCGCGATCGTTGGCCAGCGTCTCGCGCTCGTCGACAATGCGATTGAGGGCTTCGGTGACCACGTAGTTGACCACCGCCTTGGGCGCCTCGGGCGGCCCCTCGTCGGGGGTGGTGGCGCTTGCCTGCACCCCGGTGGCGGGGATCAGCAGCGCGGCGATCAGGGCCAGCAGGGTCCGGGCGAGGGGGCTAGATCTTGTCATGGGCGCGCTCCAGCAGATGATTGAGGTACTCCAGCCGCAGCCGAGAGGTACGGATCCGTGTCGCCAGCCCCGGGTCGGGGTCGGGCAGGATCTCGAGCAGATCGGCATGAAAGAATACGCCGAAACTGTCGATGTAGTGCAGGTGGTGATTGCGGTCGAGGACCAGATTGTCGATGCCGTAGAGGTCGAGCACCCGGTCGTCCTCGCGGTACCAGCGCTCGGCGCTGCCGATGAAATGCGCCAGGGCGTCGCGCAGGCGGGGGTCGCGGGCGATCATGGGCGCGAGCTCGGCCTCATTGCCGGGGTTGGCCACGTCAAACCAGCGGCGGATGTTGGGTGCCATGGCGATCACGCTCGCCTCGCCGTCAATGTGGGTGCGCACGAACACCGTGGGCGGGACGATGTCACCCAGGGCGGCGCGCAGGCGCTGGTGGTCGCGGTTGAGGACGGCCACCTCGCGGGCCGGCGTGGCCGTCCGTGGGATCTTGATGATCCGGTCCACCGGCTGGCGCTCGCCGTCCCGGCGGACGCTGCCGCTGCTGCGCCAGACCTCGCAGTGATAACCCGCGTCGGAGACCAGCGTGGCGGGCAGTCGATCGGTGCGCAGGCACGCGATGCGGTTGTCGATGCGGTCGTCTTCGCGGGCCATGGCTCAGGCGACGGATGCCGGCCGGCGCTGCTGGTGCCAGAGTGCGGAGACCGCCGCCAGGGCGAGCGCCGCGGTGACCGCCATGACACCGACCATGGTGACCAGCGGCCCGGCCGTGATGAGCCCCACCAGCGCCGCACTGACCGCCCCCAGACTGAACTGGGCGACGCCGAACAGCGCCGAGGCCGCCCCGGCGTGGGCCGGGTAGCGATCGAGCAGTCCGGCCACGGTGTTGGCGGCGATGATGCCCACCGTGCCCAACGCCACGAACAGGGGCGGGGTGATCAGCCACTGCGCGGTCACCCCGCCCGCCACCAGCGCGACCAGGGCGGCCGTGGCGCTCGCCATGATCAGCACCCCGGCACTCAGCATGCGCCGGTGGCCGTAGCGCATGACCAGCTGGCCGTTGGTGAGGTTGCCAATCAAAAGCCCCACCACGTTGAGAGCGAAGTAGTAGCCGAACTGCGCCTGCGAGACGCCGAACACCTCGGTATAGACGAACGGGCTGCCGGCGACATAGGCGAACAGCGCGGCGAAGGCCATGCCGCCGGCGCCCAGATAGGCGAGGCTGACCGGATCCCGCAGGATCGGGCCATAGGCCATGAACAGCTGCCCCAGCCGGGCATCCGGGCGCCGCTCCGCAGGGTGGGTTTCGTACAGCGCGATAAGCAGCATCGCGGTGCAGATCACCGCGAACAGGGCGAGCACTGCGAACACCGCCCGCCAGCCGAGCTGTGAGCTGATCCAGCCGCCCAGCACCGGGGCGATGAGCGGCGCCATGGTCATGACCAGGATCACGAACGACATCATGCGCGCCGCCCGTCGGCCCGAGTACAGATCGCGCACCACGGCACGGGCGATCACCGGCCCGGCCGCCGCCCCGAAGCCCTGGATCAGCCGGCCGACCAGCAGGGCCTCGATGCCGGTCGCAAGACCGCATATCAGCGTCGCCGCGCCATACAGTAAAATACCGGCCAGCAGCGGCCGGCGCCGGCCGTAGCGATCGGCAAGCGGGCCATAGAAGAACTGCCCCAGTGCCAGTCCCACAAAGAACAGCGCCAGGCTGAGCTGTGTCTGCCCGGCACTGACCCCCAGGTCCGCCTCGATCAGCGGCAGGCTGGGCAGGTACAGGTCGATGGACAGCGGGGCGAACGCGGTGATCACGCCTAGAATGATGATCATCGCCACGCCGTCGGGGCGGGCGGGCTGGATGGGTCCGAACAAGGGTGAGGGCCTCCTGGCGCCAAAGAGCAAGCGAATTCCGGCCGCTTGCATCTGTCAGTATACCGTAGCGTAGTGGAGGCCAGTCAGGCCGAGGAGTTCCTTCGCGTGGCACGTTCACGACCCCTTCCCGAAGCCGCCGATGAATGGCCCGTCGAGCGCATGGCGCAGGCCCTCGAGGCGCACGCCCCGGCGCTGGTGATCACCGGCGCCGGGGTGTCCACCGGCTCGGGCATTCCGGATTATCGCGACCATCGCGGCGTCTGGAAGCGCGGCTCGCCCATGCAGCTGGCCGAGTTCACCGGTCACGAGTCGGGTCGCCGGCGCTACTGGGCGCGCAGCCTGGTGGGCTGGCGCACCGTCGAGCAGGCCCGACCCAATGCCGCCCATCGGCGGCTGGCCGAACTCGGCGCCCGGGGCGTGGTGGGCCCGGTGATCACCCAGAATGTCGATGGCCTGCACCAGGCCGCCGGCAGCCCGGCGGTTCACGACCTCCACGGCCGGCTCGATCGCGTCGAGTGCCTGGACTGCGGCCGGGTCATCCCCCGCGCCCATCATCAGAGCCAGCTGGAAGCGGCCAACCCCGGCTGGGCGGCCGCGGCCCGGTCCCCGCAGATGACCCCGGATGGTGATGCCGAGCTGGGCGATGTCGACTACGACGATTTCGTGGTGCCGGCGTGCGAGGCCTGCGGTGGCATGCTCAAGCCCGCGGTGGTGTTTTTTGGTGAGACGGTCCCCAAAGCCCGGGTCGCCGCCGCCTTCGCCGCCCTTGAGTCGGCCGGCGCGCTGTGGGTGGTGGGCTCCTCCCTGATGGTCTGGTCGGGCTACCGGTTCGTGCGCGCCGCGGCGGCGGCCGGCAAGCCGGTGTATGTGCTGGGGCTTGGCATCACCCGCGGCGACGCCGAGGCCAGCGGCCGGGTGACCGCGGACTGCGCGAGCGGGCTTGCCGCGATCATCCAGTCCCTGTCACCCCGCCGGGCGGTGGGCTGATGGCGAAAAAGCCGCTGCCCAGCAAGATCTGCCCGGTCTGCTGCCGGCCGTTCAACTGGCGACGCAAGTGGGCGCGTGACTGGGAGAACGTGCGCTATTGCTCGGAACGCTGTCGGCGCAGTCGATGAGCGCGCAGCTTGTCTGGTACAAGCGCGATCTGCGCACCGCCGACCATGCGCCGCTGGCACGCGCCATGGCCGAGGGGCCGGTGCTGCCGGTGTATGTCATCGAGCCCGACTACTGGCGCCAGCCGGACACCGCCCAGCGCCACTGGGCGTTCATCCGCGAGAGCCTGATCGAACTGGATGCGGCCCTCGCCGAGCGGGGCCTGCGCCTGTGGGTGTTCGAGGGCGAGGCCATGGCAATCTTTCGGTGGCTGAATGCCGCGCTGGGCGGGATCACCCTTCACGCCCACGAGGAGACGGGTAACGCCTGGACCCATCAGCGTGACCGGGCGGTGCGACGCGGCTGCCGCGAGGCCGGCATCGCGCTGCATGAGGTGCCGCAGTTCGGCGTCGTCCGCCCGCTGGCGAGCCGCGATGAATGGGCCGGACACTGGGAGCGGCGGATGAAGGCCCCGCCCGTGTGCCCGCCGGCAACCGCCCGGGCGCTCGACCCGGGCGCGGCGGTGCACGCCGCCGCCATCCCCATCGATCGGCTGCCGGCCGAGCGCGGCTGGGGGCGGATTGACTGCCCGGGCCGTCAGCCGGGCGGTCGGGCCGCTGGCGAGTCCCTGCTGGCCAGCTTTCTGGCCACCCGCGGCGAGACCTACCGCCAGGGCATGGCAAGCCCGGTGTCCGCCGGCGAGGTCTGCTCGCGGCTCTCGCCGCATATCGCCTACGGGACGCTTTCGCTGCGCGAGATCGTGCAGACCCATCGCCGCCGCTGGATGGCACTGAAGGCCGAGGCGCCGCGCTCGCACTGGGCGCGGTCGCTCAAGTCGTTCGAGTCCCGCCTGCACTGGCACTGCCATTTCATCCAGAAACTCGAGGACGAGCCGGCGCTTGAGTGGCGCAACATGCACCGCGGCTACGACGGGCTGCGGGACGAGTCGCAGACCGACCCTGAGCGGCTCGCCGCCTGGATCGAGGGCCGCACCGGTCTGCCCTTCGTCGATGCCTGCATGCGCCAGCTGCGGGCCGAGGGCTGGATCAACTTCCGGATGCGCGCCATGCTCGTCGCCGTATCGAGCTACCACCTGTGGATGCACTGGCGTGAACCGGCACAGGCGCTGGCGCGGCTTTTTACCGACTACGAGCCGGGCATCCACTACTGCCAGTTCCAGATGCAGTCCGGCACCACGGGGATCAACACCCTGCGCATCTACAACCCGGTCAAGCAGTCCCGCGACCAGGACCCGGACGGCGCCTATATCCGCCACTGGCTGCCGGCGCTGGCCGCCGTGCCCGGCGAGTGGATTCACGAGCCCTGGCGGATGCCCGGCGGGCTGCAGCGGCGCTACGGTGTGCGTCTGGGGCGGGATTACCCCTGGCCGGTGGTGGATCACGAGCAGGCCGCGCGGGACGCCCGGGCGCGCATCAAGGCCCACCGCGAGCAGCGGGATCTGGCCCGGGAATCGGCCCGAGTACGCCGCCAGCACGCCAGCCGCAGTCCCGCCCCCGAGCGGCCGCGCTCCGGTCGGCGCCGCCCGCCGCCGGGACAGGGCACGCTGGATCTCTAGTCCCTGGAACAAAAAAACCGCCGACCGGGTAGCGATGCCGGTCAGCGGTTGTGTGGGGGAAACCCTGGGAGTGGGATCAGAACTCGTAGATCAGACCCGCGACGCCCAGCTTGTCGGTGTCATCGGCCACGACGTCGCCGTCGCTCAGCTCGCGGTCAAGGTTGCCGTACTCGGCGAAGATGAGTACGCCGCTGGCAACCTCGTAGTTGACGCCAGCTGCCACCTCAGACTTCGAACTGCCATTGCTGGGATCAAAGCTCTGAGCCGCCCCGTAGACGTCGCCGGCACCATAGTTGTAAGAGAAGGCGACGGCGGTGAAGTCCTTGTCATTACCGGCCTGGTCGTTCTCCTGAGCAAAGCGGGCGCTCACCTCGAGACGGTCACTCAGCTGGGCCACAGCCGAGATACCAACCAGGTGATCCTGCGAATTGAACTGGTCGTTGGTATCAGTACCGCCATCGTCGTCGATTGATCCGCGGCTGTCATAGGCGGCCGCAAGGGCGATCGGACCAAAGTCATACTCGGCCGCGGCAACCAGGCTGACCTCAGTGTTTGACTGGTTGGCATCCTCGTTTTTGTGGCGTCCCTGCAGCCGGAACGAAAAACCGTCCATATCGGGGCTGTAATAGGCGATCATGCTGTCCTCGGGAGTCCGAGTTGAGTCGCTGAGTGAGGCGTTCTCAAAGGGATCGACCGCGTCGGTGATCAAATCCTCAAAGACGTTGTCGACGTCGCCGATCGCCACTTCACCGAAGTCGCCGGCAAAACCAAGGATGCTCGCCCCCCGTGATACGTTGCCGTCGCCCTGTCCGAGCACGTTGTACTCGAATTCGGCTTCGGCGAACGCGGTGACGCCGTTACCGAGGTCACGGCTACCTCCGAGGAGTACGAGCGAACCGTCATCCACAAAATCGGTGCTGTTGTCCCCATCAGCCTTTTTCTCATAAAGGTAGTTGAGGACCACTTCGCCGCCCAGGGTCAGTGTGGTGTTCTCGGAGACTTCGAAATCGGCGGCCTGAGCGCCGGCGGAAGCCATGCCGGCCGCGACCAGAAGGGCCAGTTTGGGTGCGTGCTTCATCACTTGAATCCTCGTTTGATTGTGGCGTTGCGTTGACGCGACAGCCGCGGCGTCCGCCGCTGCCCCGACTGGCGATGACAATGCCGGGACAATGTGACGAGGCGATGAGGGTTCAGTGACAGATCCGTGACAAATCAATGACGCTGGAGTGACAGCCGTTGTATCAACGCAACAGGGCGTTCACAGCGATTCGCTGAGGCGGTCCTTGAGCTCGGCGGCGGTGGCCGCCTTCGGCAGGCAGGCCCGGGCGCGGCACACCCACGCGCCGCTGCCCTCGGCCGGTGCGGCACCGGCACGCTGGCCGTCCCCGGGGGTCAGCACCAGCCGGCCCGGGGCGAAGCCGCCCTCGGCGACGTCGCGCAGGGCCTGGCGCGTTGGCGTGTCCCCGCGGATCACCACGAGCGCCGGGGGGACGAGCTGCTCATCCAGGGCATCCAGCAGCGTGCAGTGCGCCGCCGGTGCCTGCTCGATGCTCTCGGCGGCCGCCATCAGCGTGCGCTCGGCGGCATTCAGGTAGCGCGGCTCGCCCAGCCAGTGACCCAGTCGGTTGAGCGCCAGCGCCGCGATGCCATTGCCGGCGGGCAGGGCATCGTCGGTCCAGCGCCGGGGCCGCTGGATGAGGGGGGCATGGTCGCGGGCGGTCAGATAGAACCCGCCGACATCCGCATCCTCGAAGCCCTCAAGCAGGGCATCGGCCAGTGAGCGCGACCACGCCGTGCGGGCATCGGACCAGCGCGCCTGCTGGAGCTCGATGAGGGCATCCAGCAGGAAGGCGTGATCGTCGAGGAAGGTCAACGCGCCGCGCGCCTGCAGTGCCGCCTCGGTGCGCTCGGCGGCATCGATGAGGTGCGGCAGCTCGAGGAAGCGCCCGGCCCGCGCCAGGGAACGGATCATCAGCGCATTCCAGGCGGTCAGCACCTTGTCGTCGCGGCCCGGTCGTGGGCGCTGGTCGCGGGCATCACGGAGTTTCTGCTGCGCCGACTTCCAACGGGCTACCAGGACGTCGCGCGGGGTGTGCAGGGCCTTGGCCAGTTCCGAGAAGGCCATGTGCACCTGTGGATGCCAGCGCCCGTCAAAGTTGGGTTTTTCATCCAGGCCCAGTCGCCGGATCACCAGCTCCGCCTCGTCGGCACTGAGCACCGCCCGCATCTGCTCGGGCGTCCATAGATAGAACGCGCCCTCGCCCCCGGCGCTGTCGGCGTCCAGCGAGGTGGCGAAGCCGCCGCCCGGCTGTTCCATTTCGCGCAGCGCCCACTCGGCGGTCTCCCGGGCAATGCGGCGGAAGAACCGATCGCCGGTGGCCTGGAAGGCGTCGCTGGCGACACCGATCAGCAGGGCGTTGTCGCTGAGCATTTTCTCAAAATGCGGGATCCGCCATTCGGCATCCACGCTGTAGCGCGCAAAGCCACCGCCGATCTGGTCATAGATTCCCCCCAGCGCCATCCGCCGCAGGCTGTGGCAGGCCATGTGCAGGGCGCCGCGGTCGGGCTCACCGCGCTGCTGGCTGCGGGCATAGGTGCGCAGCAGCCGCTCGAGGGTCATGGGCTGCGGGAACTTGGGCGCCGGGCCGAACCCGCCGTGGGCCGGGTCGAAGCGCTCGCCCAGCTGCTGACGGGCGGTGTCGAGCACGCCGGCATCGGGCAGGGCAGTACGCGGCGTGACCGTGCCCAGCCGATCCAGCACGCGCTTGAGATCGGCGTTCTGCTCGTGGATCTCGTCGCGGTGGTCGCGCCACACCCGGGTGATGCGATCCATGACATCGCCAAAGCCGGGCATGCCCTGGCTGGCCTTGGCGGGGAAGTAGGTCCCGGCAAAAAACGGCATCTGATCGGGGGTCAGGAAGACGGTCAGCGGCCAGCCACCGCCGCGGCCCACCAGCAGCTGATGGGCGGTCTGGTAGATGTGGTCAAGATCGGGGCGCTCCTCGCGGTCGACCTTGATGTTGATGAACCCGTGATTCATCTGATCGGCGATGGCCGGATCCTCGAAGCACTCATGCGCCATGACATGGCACCAGTGACAGGCCGAATAGCCGATGGACAGCAGGATCGGCCGGTCCTGATCGCGGGCGGCGGCCAGCGCGGTGTCGTCCCACGGCTGCCAGTGCACTGGGTTGTCGGCGTGCTGGCGCAGGTAGGGGCTGCTCGCCGCGCCCAGTCGATTGCTGGTGAGGGGTGATTCGGCCATGGCATGATCCCGACAGACAGTGATAACGCGGGCTGGATGCTATCATCCTCGCCATCAACGGGTCTCGACGCACAGGAACGGGCACTCATGCGGATCGATGGGGCAACCGGACGGGTTGCCGAGGCGGCCTTCGTGGCATCGCCCAATCAGGGCGAGCGACCGCCCGGTCAGGCGCCGGAGCTGATTGTGGTGCATGGCATCAGCCTGCCCGCCGGCCAGTTCGGCGGCGGTCATATCACCGAGCTGTTCACCAATCGGCTCAACACCCGCGGTGACGCCCGCTTCGATTACCTGGCCGGCGTGCGGGTATCCGCCCACGTGCTGATCGCCCGGGACGGCGGGCTGACCCAGTATGTCGCGTTTGACCGGCGCGCCTGGCACGCCGGCGAGTCGGTGTTCGAGGGGCGGCGCGACTGCAATGACTTCTCCATTGGCATCGAGCTGGAGGGCACCGACACCCAGCCCTACCGGCCGATTCAGTATGACCGGCTTGAGGCGCTGATCCGCGGGCTGCGGGCGACCTATCCGGCCATCGGCGCGGACCGCGTGGTGGGGCACTGCCATATCGCCCCCGGGCGCAAGAGCGATCCCGGCCCCGGATTTGACTGGCAGCGCCTGGCCCGCAACCTCGAGATCCGCTGCCCGATCACCCAGCGCCGGGCGCTCACCCTGTGAAGCTGCTTGCCCTGATTGCCGCACTGCTCATCAACAGCCGCCTGCCACCCGGGGGCTGGCGCAGTGCGCGGGGGTTCTTTCGCTACAGTGCCTGGCTGCAGCCGCGGCTGATGCGCCTGCGCGCCTGGGACCATGGCCTGGGCGTGGCGCTGGTGCTGCTGCCGCCGCTACTGCCGGTGGCGATCCTGCAGTGGAGCCTGGGTGGCGCGCTGTTCGGCGGCGTGGGGCTGGTGCTGAGTGTGGCCGCACTGTGCTTTGCGTTTGGCGGGGGCGAGCCCCTCGAGGCCGAGGTGGCGGCGTTCACCGCGGCCTGGCGGCGCGGGGACACCGCCGCCGCCGCGACCGCCCTGAAGGCGCTGGCCGGGGGGCGGGACGAGCCGATGGCCTTCGAGGCCATGCCCGAGGCGGCGGCGGGGCATCTGATGCTGCGCGCCCGGACGCGCTTGTTTGCGCCGGTGTTCTGGTTTGTGCTGCTGGGCCCTGTGGGCGCGTTCGGCTATCGACTGGCGGTGCTGGCGCGGGCGTTCGGCGACTGCCAGGACAATGCCGGTCCCGGCTACTGCGGGCGTGCGACGCGCCTGGTGGCGGGGCTGGACTGGCTGCCCGACCGGCTGATGGCGCTGACACTGGCGCTGGCGGGCCACTTCAGTGCGGCCTGGACGGTCTGGGAATCTGAGGCGGCGGCGGGCGCACCGCGGCGCCTGGCGGAAACCGGCATGGCGGCGCTGGGTGTGCCGCTGGCCAACGCCCCCCGCGATCTGACCGCCGACGCCGTGGACGATGCCTATGCGCTGCTGCGGCGGACGGTTTATGTGTGGCTGGCGCTGGTGGCGGCGGGCGTGCTGCTGATCATCGGCTGAGCCGCCGGGCCCCCGCTGGAACGATCGCTAGACGACCATGACCGGGCAGTGCGCCCCGCCTGCCACACGGTGGGCGACGCTGCCCAGCAGCATACTGGTCTCGTCGGTGGTGCCCTGGGCGCCGATCACGATCAGGTCACACTCGCGCTGGCGGGCGAACTGGACGATGGTGCTCGCCGGCCGCCCGCCCTTGACGAACGCCCGCACCCGATCGCGGGGGACGTGGTGGTCGATGATCGACTGCTTGGCCGACATGGCGATGTCGGTGGCGTATTCCTTGAGCGCGTCGTCGGGCATGGTCATGCGCTTTGGCCGGACCATGGACAGCGAGGCCTCGCGCAGGCTGTGGTGCTTGAACACACACAGCACGAACACCTCGGCGTCGGTCAGTCGCTGCAGGCCGATCACCGTATGCAGCGCCGACATCGCGCCGCTCGAACCATCCACGGGCACCAGGATTCGGTTGAATAACGCCATACGCCGCCTCTAGTTGAACATCAGGTCGCGCAGTCCCAGGGCGATCTGCGGGAACATGATCAAAAGGGCCGCCGAGAACACCAGCATCAGGACAAACGGCGGTGTCCCCCGAATGACCTCCATATAGGGTCGCTTGAAGATCGCGATGGCCGTGAAGATATCGCAGCCGAACGGCGGTGTCGCCGATCCGATCGCCACCTGCAGCGTGATCAGGATGCCCACCAGCACCGGGTCGAGCCCGGTGGCCTCGATGGCTGGCATGAAGATCGGGGTCAGCACCAGGATGACCACGATGGGGTCGACGAACATACAGGCGATGAAAAACGCCACGCAGATCGCGATCAGTACGCCCACGGGTCCGGCTTCGTTGATGCCGACGGCGCCGAGCACCGCCTCGGGGATCTGGGCGAACGAGATGATCCAGGAAAATCCGTTGCCCGCGCCCACCAGGATGAACACCACCGCGGTGATCAGGCCCGTGGACTTGGCGATGGCCCAGATCTCGCTGGCCTTGAGCGAGCGGAAGATCACGAACTCAAGGATCAGTGCGTAGAGCACGCAGACCGCGGCGGCCTCGGTGGGGCTGAACACGCCGCCGTAGATGCCGCCGACGATGATCACCGGAAAGCCGAGCGGCCAGAGTGCATGGCGCACCGCCGTAAGGCGCTCGCCCCAGCTGGCCTTGTCCTCGGTGGGGACGCCCTTGATGTGGGCGTAGATGATGCAGTAGATCGAGAACATCGTGAGGATCATCAGCCCCGGGCCGATGCCCGCGATGAACAGCTCACCGATGGAGGTCTCGGAGATTACGCCGTAGACGATCATGCCGATGCTCGGCGGGATCAGGAACGCGATGTCACTGGCGTTGATGATCAGCGCGAGCGTGAACGGGTCCTTGTAACCGGCCTTGAGCATCCGCGGCCGCAGCGGCGAGCCGATGGCCACCACCGTTGCCTGGGTGGAGCCCGAGACCGCGCCGAACAGCGTGCAGGAGGCGGCGGTGCTGACCGCCAGGCCGCCCTTGATATGGCCGATGAAGCTCATGACCATGTTGATCAGGCGCTCGGCGGAATGCCCCCGGGTCATGATGTCGGCGGCGAGGATGAACATCGGCACCGCGATCAGCGACGCCGGCCGGATCCCCGCGAGCATCTGCTGGATGAGAGTCTCCATCTGCCCGAAGCCGCCGAACATCATGGTGAAGCCGATCACCGCCCCGGCGATCAGCGGCACCATCATGGGGAATCCCAGCAGCAGCAGGATCACCATGGCGCTGAACATGATCGCGCTCATGGCCTAGACCTCGGTCTCGGTGTCGCGGTAGCCGTCGATGACCGCGGTGGACAGGTAGACGTCCTTCTCGCGGATGTTCTTGATGGCGGTGAGCAGGTACTGGATGGCGGTGATCCCGAGCCCCAGCGGCACCCAGACGTAGACCGTCCAGATGGGGAAGCCGAGTGCCGGCAGTACCCGACCGCTGTCGCGGACATCGATGATGTACCACACCGAGAAGTAGAGCAGGAAGAACATCGTCGCCGAGGTGACCAGGGCGATGATGATCATCGCTACCTTGCGCCCGCCGACGGGGAATGCGTCGTAGATGGCCGACATGCGGATGTGGCGGCCGTGGCGCGCCGCGTAGCCGATGCCCGCGAACGTGATCAGGATGATCAGGATCCGGTTGATTTCGCCGGAAAAGGAAATGCTCTGACCCAGCGCGAAGCGTCCCACCACGTTGGCGATGGTGTTGGTGGCCATGAGCAGCACGCCCGAGGCCAGGATGACGGCCTCCAGTCGTGCGAGAAAGGTGTCGAGCAGGCCAAGTGGGCCCGGCAGGTCCGAGCGATAGGCCCGTTCCGCTGCTTCGTCTTCGGCGTTCATGCCCGCTCCGCCTCCTCGATCACTGGTTAATAAAGGGGGCGACCCGCCACGCGGGCCGCCCCGGGGCTGACTGGCGATCAGTCAGTCAGAGTCTCAGTTGGACTGGACTTCTTCGAGATCGGCCTTGAACTGCTCGAGCAGCGCTTCGCCATCCTCGCCGGTCATCTCGAGATACGCCTGCTCGACCTGCGGCGCCTGGGCCCTGAAGGCCTCGATCTGCTCGTCGGTGAGACGTGTCACGGTGACCTCGTCGGAGTCCTCGCGGATCTTCTCAAGCGACTCGTCGGCCAGACCCTGGATGTGCTCCATGGTGTGGTCATAAGCCACATTGGCCGCCTCGCGGATCATCTGCTGCTCGCTGTCCGACAGGCCTTCGAAGAAGTCCTGGTTGGCCATCGACGCCGTCACGAACCAGCCGTGACCGGTGAACGTCAGGTGCGGCGAAACCTCGTAGAGGCCGCCCGACTCGATCCAGAAGATCGGGTTCTCCTGACCGTCGATCACGCCGGTCTGCAGGCCACCATAGACCTCACCCCAGGGCAGGGGCGTCGGGCTGGCGCCGAAGGCGTCGTAGGTCTCGGAGAGCAGCGGGTTGGTCATGACCCGGATCTTCTTGTTGTTGAGATCCTCCGGGCTGGTGATCGGCTCGTCGGCGGTGACCACCATCTCGCCCTCCGGGTACATCTTCAGCAGCTCGAGGTCATGCTCGGCATAGAGCTCGGGGAACATCTCGTTGATGGCCTCGCTCTCGTTGAAGAACTCGAGCACGGTCTGCTCGTCGGTGGGCAGCAGGTAGGGCACGAAGAAGATCTGTGCCGGTGGCAGCCAGGCGCCACTGAAGCCCGGCGACTGGTTGACGAACTCGAGGATGCCGGACTGGGCCTGCTCCATGATGTCGTCGGACTCGCCCAGCTCGCCAAAGCGGTAGATCTCGAGGGTGTGATCGGAGTTGGCCTCGATGTAGTCCTTGAAGGCCACGGCGTAGACGTCCTGCACGTCGCCTTCATACTCCTCATGCGCGTAGCGCCAGGTGTCAGCGAAGGCGGCCGTGGACAGGCCGAGAGCGAGCGCACCGGCGGCGGTACGCGTGAAAAGCGCGGATGACTTCATGAATGAGTCTCCTTGTTGCTGTTTCGGGTGACGGCAGAATGCCGCGCACTTGCCGATTACCAGCCGTCACTGATGTGACAGACCCGTTAAAGCTATCCCGCGCTGTTCGCGGGGGTCAAGTCAGTGGCATATGCTTCAAAATGGCGCGAATCATGCACGATCATGGCGCGTTATTACCGTTATCCGGCGCCTGTCGCGGCACCTCCGGCAGTTCGCTGCGACGCGGAAAGCGCCCGCCGCGGTAGGCTCGGGTCTGCATCCGCACCGTGGCCGTGGTCACCAGTGGCAGCCGCCCGGTGGCCAGCATGGCGCGCTCCCGCGCGCCGTACGCCGAAGTCCAGCGCGTGGCGGTGCGCAGGGCCCGGAGAATGAATGCACCGGCATAGGGCACTTCAAGGGCGTAGCCGTAGGTGGCCCGGACCCGTAGCAGGGTGGCGTCCTGGAGGCTGATGCCGCTGCGCCGGCCGATGCCGCTGGGCGCACGATCGAGGTGGCGGAACGGCAGATAGACCTTGCCGTTGGCGTCCCGCTGGCCGTGGTCGGCAAACGCCTCGCGGGTCGGGTTAAGAATGTGCAGCGCGAGGTTGAGCCGGGCATCGGGCATGGCCCGGGTGAAAAAGGCCGTCTCGAACCCGGTGGCCGTGGCGTCTTTGAGATGCAGCGGGACGATGGCGCGGGCAAAGGCATTGCGCATGGGGCCCGTCTCGGCATTGGCGAGGGCCCCGGTCCGCGCCGCCATCAGGGTGGCGTGATCGACCACGGCCCGGGCCTGATGGATGAGCGCCCACTGGGTGATCGACAGGCCCAGCACGAGTACAACCGGCAGGGCGATCACCGTTTCCAGCATGATGCTGCCGGTGATGCGCCCGCTGCCGCTTGGGGTGGACCGGCCTGCGCGTCGGCGCATGCTCAGGGCCGGGTTATGAAGGATGGGTCGCTATTGAGTGGTCGAGGTGGAACGGCAGCTGGCCGGGGCGTATTGAGCGGGGAGGCCATTGGTGTCGGGGATCTCGCAGTTCCAGGCGAGGGCGTTGTTCGAGGTGTCCGGTACGAAGTTCAGCAGGGTATCTATCGCAGCAGAGTCTCCGATATCGCCAAATTCGATCTCAATAGTCCCCTGAGTTTGTCCCGGCACCGCATCCCCGTGAATAGAAAGATCCTTGATCACGTCCGTCGCATAAGTCGCCCCATCGGCTAACCCCGCCTCGGTGTTACTGGTCGGCAACTCGCCATTCGCATAGTAGTAATCCGCCACACTCGTCTTGGCGGCGCCGGCGGCGGTGAGGGCCTCGGTGACCTTCGCCCGCACCGTGTAGTCCGAGTAGGCCGGTACGGCCACCGCCGCCAGGATGCCGATGATCGCGACCACGATCATCAGCTCGATCAGGGTGAAGCCCTTCTGTCGCATTCGCATGGGAAACCTCCATTGTCATGCTCAGGCCAGACTGCGGCCTGCCGGTCCATTCAGCCCCAGGTGCCGGTGCCGATCTGCGGGCCGGGTCACACAATCCACCCGCCCCGCGGGTGCGCCGGACGAGTGGCGGTCATCACGGGGTCGCTGATCTTTTGAATCGGTGCGTTTAATCGTGGAGAATGTCGGCACTTTTATTGGAGGAGGCGGAGCGTCCATGAACCTTCACGAATTTCAGGCGAAGCACATCTTCAGCCAGTTCGGTATTCCCATCCCCCGGGGCTTCGTGGCCCGCTCCGCGGCCGAGGCCCGCTCCGCTGCGCAGGAGCTGGGCGGTTCGGTGCAGGTGGTCAAGGCGCAGGTCCACGCCGGCGGCCGCGGCAAGGCCGGTGGCGTCAAGCTGGCCAAGAGCATTGACGAGGTGGGCGAGTACACCGAGGCCATGCTCGGCACCCGGCTGGTCACCCATCAGACCGATGAGCAGGGCATGCCGATCAACGCGGTGATGGTCGAAGAAGGCCTGGACATCGCCCGCGAGATTTACCTCGGCGCCCTGGTCGACCGGGCCAGCAAGCGGGTCGTGTTCATGGGCTCCGCCGCCGGCGGCATGGACATCGAGGAGGTGGCAGCCACCGAGCCGGAGAAGATCGTGACCGTTCGGGTCAATCCCGTCGCCGGTCTGCAGCCCTATCAGTGCCGCCAGATGGGCTTTGCGCTGGGCCTGACGCCCGCCCAGATCAAGCAGCTGACCCAGATCATGAAGGGCCTGTACCGCTGCTTCGAGGACCGCGACCTCAGCCTCATCGAGATCAACCCGCTGATCGTCACCGCGGATGATTCACTGCTGGCGCTGGACGCTAAGATCAACGTCGATGACAACGCCATCGAGGTCAACCGCCAGCCCGAGATCGCCGACATGCGCGACCTGAGCCAGGAGGACGAGACCGAGGTGCAGGCCGCCGAGCACGGCCTCAACTACATAACCCTCGACGGCAACATCGGCTGCATGGTCAACGGCGCGGGGCTCGCCATGGCCACCATGGACGTCATCAAGCTGCACGGCGGCGAGCCGGCCAACTTTCTGGACGTGGGCGGCGGCACCAATAAGGAGCGTGTCACCGAGGCGTTCAAGATCATCTCCGCCAGCCCCGATGTGCAGGGCATTCTGGTGAATATCTTCGGGGGCATCGTGCGCTGCGACATGATCGCCGAGGGCGTGATCGCCGCGGTGAAGGAAGTGGGGGTCAACGTCCCGGTGGTGGTGCGGCTCGAGGGCACCAATGTCGAGCAGGGCAAACAGCTGCTCGCTGACAGCGGCCTCGATATCATCCCCGCCGATGACCTGACCGATGGCGCAGACAAGGTGGTCGGCGCGGTCAGCGCCTGATCCCGCAACCCGGACTAACGACGAGGAATACACATGAGCATTCTGGTGGACAAGCACACCAAGGTCATCGTCCAGGGCTTCACCGGGAAGCAGGGTACCTTTCACGCCGAGCAGTGCATTGCCTACGGCACCAACATCGTCGGTGGCACCACGCCGGGCCGTGGCGGCGAGACGCATCTTGACCGGCCGGTGTTCAACACCGTGCGCGATGCGGTGGACGGCACCGGGGCCGACGCCTCGATGATCTATGTGCCGGCCGCGTTCGCCGCCGACGCGATCCTCGAGGCCGCCGAGGCGGGCATCAAGGTCATCGCCTGCATCACCGAGGGCATTCCCGTGCTGGACATGCTCAAGGTGAAAGCGGCGCTGGACTTCTACGACGCCACGCTGATCGGTCCCAACTGCCCCGGCATCATCACCCCGGATCAGTGCAAGATCGGCATCATGCCGGGCCATATCCACAAGGCGGGGTCCATTGGCATCGTCTCGCGCTCGGGCACGCTGACCTACGAGGCGGTCAAGCAGACCACCGACATCGGCATGGGTCAGAGCACCTGTGTGGGCATCGGCGGCGATCCGATCCAGGGCATGAGCTTCATCGATGTGATCTCGCGCTTCGAGGCCGACCGCCACACCAAGGGCATCGTCATGGTGGGCGAGATCGGCGGCACCGCCGAGGAAGAGGCCGCGGAGTACATCCAGGCCAACGTGCGCAAGCCGGTGATCGCCTATATCGCCGGTGTTACGGCGCCGCCCGGCAAGCGCATGGGTCATGCCGGTGCGATCATCAGTGGTGGCAAGGGCACCGCGGCGGATAAGTTCGGCGCCCTCGAGCGCGCCGGCGTGGCCACGGTCCGCTCGCCGGCGGAGATCGGTCAGCGCGTGAGCGACGCCTTTACCGGATGAATCAGCACCTGCGGCTGGTCATGGCCCAGCTCAACCTGCTGGTCGGCGATGTCGCAGGCAACACCGATGCGGTCATCGCGGCCGCCACGCGGGCGCGGGACGACCTGGGTGCGCGGTTGGTGTGCTTTCCGGAGCTGACGCTGACCGGCTATCCGCCGGATGATCTGCTGCTGCGGCCCGACTTCATCGCTGCCGTCGATCACGGCCTGGGCCGCATCGCCGAGGCAGCCCGGGGCATCACCGTGATCGTGGGCGCCCCGCAGCTTGCTGATGGCCATCTCTACAACGCCGCCTGCGTGATCCGCGACGGCGCGGTGCAGGCCTGCTACGCCAAGCAGGAGCTGCCCACCTATGGCGTGTTTGACGATCTGCGCTATTTCACGCCGGGGACATCGCCCTGTGTGATCGACGTCGACGGCTGCCGGGTGGGCGTGACCATCTGTGAGGACGCGTGGCACCGCGGGCCGGTCAACCAGGCGGCGGGGGCCGGCGCGGATGTGGTGGTCAACCTGAACGCCTCGCCCTTCGATCACTATAAAAGCGCCGCCCGCGAGTCGGTGCTGCGCGATCGCGTCGCCGAGACCGGTCTGCCAATCCTCTACTGCAACATGGCCGGTGGTCAGGACGAGGTCGTCTATGACGGCGGCTCCTGCGCGTTTGACGGCAACGGCGATCTGATGGTGCGCGCGCCGCACTTCGATACGGGCCTGCATCCGGTGGATGTCGAGTGCATCCATGGCCGCTGGACACCGCTGGAGGGGGCCATCGAGCCGTCGCTCTCGCCCGAGGCGGTGGTCTATGAGGCCCTGGTGTGGGGGGTGCGCGACTATGTCGAGAAAAACGGCTTCCCGAGCGTGGTGATCGGTCTTTCCGGCGGCGTCGACTCGGCGCTGGTGACCTGCATCGCCGCCGACGCGCTGGGCTCGGACCGGGTGCACTGCCTGATGATGCCCACCCGCTACACCGCCGATATGAGTCAGACCGATGCCGCCGGGCTGGCCGACGCGCTGGGCGTTCGCTACGACACGCTGGCCATCGAGTCGGTGTTCGATGGCTTCTGCGCCACGCTGGCGCCGGTGTTTGGTGACCGGCCCGTGGATGTCACCGAGGAGAATCTGCAGTCGCGGATCCGCGGGACGATGCTGATGGCGGTGTCCAACAAGCTGGGCGGTCTGGTGCTGGCGCCGGGCAATAAAAGCGAAATGGCGGTGGGCTACTCCACGCTCTATGGCGATATGGTGGGCGGGTTCTCGCCGCTCAAGGACATCTTCAAGACCGAGGTGTACCGCCTGGCCGCCTATCGCAACGCCGACGCCCCGGTCATCCCCGAGCGGATCCTGACCCGCGCGCCGAGCGCCGAGCTTGCCCCCGATCAGAAGGACAGCGACAGCCTGCCGGATTACGCCGAGCTCGACACCATCCTGGCCGCCTATGTCGAGGACGATGCCAGCGTCGAAGACCTGGTGGGTCAGGGGCATGACCGCGAGACGGTGGCCAAGGTGGTCAAGCTGCTGCACCGCAACGAGTACAAGCGCCGTCAGGCGGCGCCGGGGGTCAAGGTGACCACCAAGGCATTCGGTCGCGACCGGCGCTATCCGATCACCTCCGGGTTCGGTCGTCAGCCGGGCGGACCGGGCGCCTGATACACTCACGCCTCCAGCCAACAGCGGAGCATTGGAATGAAGAAAATCGAGGCCATCATCAAGCCGTTCAAGCTCGATGACGTGCGCGAGGCCATCGCCGAAGTGGGCATCACCGGCATGACGGTGACCGAGGTGAAGGGGTTTGGCCGGCAGAAGGGCCACACCGAGCTTTATCGCGGGGCGGAGTACGTCGTGGACTTCCTGCCCAAGATGCGCGTCGAGGTGGTGGTGGCCGACGATCAGGTCGAGCGCGTGGTCGAGGCCATCGTGGCGGCGGCCAATACCGGCAAGATCGGTGACGGCAAGGTATTCGTCACGCCGGTGGAGCAGGCCGTGCGGATCCGCACCAGCGATTCCGGCGAACAGGCGCTCTGATCGCGAACGCCGTCCGCGGCGGTTAGAAGCCGCTGGACTCCCCTAGAGGCCGCCGCCCATCGGGCCACCCATTCCGCCTGAGCCGCCTGAGGGGCCTTCGGACGTGGGGGCGGGTGGCACTTCCATCGTCTCTTCCTCGTAGAGTGTCGGCGTGTCGGGGATGCGGTCCCCGGCATCGCGGTCGGTCTCGCGCTGGGCCGTGCGCACGCCATCAGCCAGGGCATCCAGGCCGAGGCGCTGGTAGGCGGTGCCAAGCAGGTCGGTGGCCGGCCTGACCGCGGCGGTGCCCTCGAAGGCCTCGATCACGGTGATGGCGCGCCGGGCGGCGGCCACCCAGGCATCGCGATCGGCATAAAAGCGCGCCACGCTCAACTGGAACTCCGCGCCTTCGGCGTACAGCACATCCAGTCTTCCGCGCGCCATGTCGGTGTACTCGCTGTCGGGATAGTCCTCGACCAGTGTGGTGTAGGCGGCGAAGGCCTGGCGCCGTGGGACCGGGTCGCGCAGGACGTCGTTGATGCCCACCCAGTCCTTGACCGGCCCGCGGTTTTTCTCCTCAAGCGCGAGGCCCTGCATGTACCAGCTGTAGGGCACGGCGCGGTGGCGCGGGTTGATGCGCCGGAAGCGTTCGGCGGCGGCCACGGTGGAGGCCACTTCGCCGGCCTGGTAGTAGGCGTGGATGATGTCGAGCTGGGCCTGGGTGGCGTAGAGCCCGAACGGGTACTGCGCCTGCAGCGACTCGAGCTCGCTGATGGCGGTCTGCCAGTCGTTGCGCCCGGCCGCCTCGCTGGCGGCTTCGTAGAGGGCCGCCGCCTCGGTGTTGTCGAGCCGGTTGGAGGTCTGCGTGTTGCCGGCGCAGCCCGCGAGCAGGCCGATAAGCAGTAGAATTGCGAGAAAGCGCGTCATGGCACCTGTGTCCATCGTGTGTCTGATCCACCCAGTCTAGAGAAAACGGGGAGCATCGCCCAGCATGAATGACTCGTCAGTGACCCGGATCGAGCGCGACGCGACGATCCCCGAGGCCGCCGCGGGGCGGCGGCTGGATGCCGTGCTCGCCGAGCTGTTCCCGGAGTTCTCGCGCTCGCGGCTGCAGCGCTGGCTGCGCGATGGGGATCTGACCGTCGATGGCGGATCGCCGCGGGGGCGTGTGGCGGTCAAGGGCGGTGAGCGCATCCGGCTGGCCGCCACCGCCTCGGAGGAGGGGGTGGTCGCGGCCGAGCCCATTCCGCTGTCCATCGTTCATGAGGACACGGCCCTCCTGGTGATCAATAAACCCGCCGGTCTGGTGGTGCACCCCGGCGCGGGCAATGCGGACGGCACGCTGCAGAATGCGCTGCTGCATCATGATGCGCGCCTTGGCGGGCTGCCGCGCGGGGGGATCGTGCATCGGCTCGACCGTGACACCACGGGGTTGATGGTGGTGGCGAAGACGCTCGAGGCGCATACCCATCTGGTTGAGCAGCTCCAGGCCCGCACGGTGGGCCGCGAGTATCTGGCGGTGGTGGGCGGCACCTTTACCGCGGGCGGCAGCGTGGATGCGCCCATTGGCCGGCACCCGCGGGACCGGTTGCGGATGGCGGTGCGCCAGGGCGTGGACAATAACGGCGATCCCATCGGCGCGGGGGTCAAGCCGGCGGTCACCCATTACCGCATCGAGGCGCGTTTCCCGGCCCATACGCTGCTGCGCTGCCGGCTGGAGACGGGGCGGACGCATCAGATCCGTGTGCACATGGCGCATATCCGCCATCCGATTGTCGGTGACGCGCTATATGGCGGGCGGCTGGCGCTGCCGTCAGGGGCCGAGTCGGCAATCCCGGCCGAGGGGGATGGTGGGGTTGCTTCGGCGCCGAGTGAACACTCGTCATCCACACGCGACGTCCACACGCTGGCCGATGTGCTGCGCCGCTTCCGCCGGCAGGCCCTGCATGCCGAGACCCTTACGCTGGTGCACCCCACAAGCGGCGAGACCCTTTCCTGGTCGGCGCCGCCACCGGACGATTTTGCCGTGCTGCTGGCCGCCCTGCGCGCGCATCAGGCTCAGATGGCGTCGGCCGCTGAGGATGACGGACGGTGGCGGCCGTGACCGCCGGGACGGGCCTGTCGATCCTGCGCCCGGACTGGCCCGCGCCGGTGAACGCGGGCTTTACGACCCGGCACGGTGGAGTCAGCGAGCCGCCATATGACGCCCTCAACCTGGCGATGCATGTGGGCGATGACCCCGCCGCGGTGCAGGAAAATCGTCGGCGTCTGGTTGAGCAGGCCGGCCTGCCCGAGGCGCCGCGATGGCTCTCCCAGGTGCACGGCACCCGTGTGGTGCATGCAAGCGCCGTCGAGCCCGACGTCACTGAGGCCGATGCGGTGTGGACGGATCAGGCCGGCCAGGTCTGCGCGGTGCTGGTGGCCGATTGTGTGCCGATCCTGCTGGCCGCACGGGACGGCACCTGTGTGGCCGCGGTCCATGCGGGCTGGCGTGGTCTGGCAGCAGGGGTGATCCCGCAGACCCTGGCGGCACTGCCCGTCCCGGTGTCTGAGCTCATGGCCTGTATCGGCCCGTGTATCGGGCCCGAGGCCTATGCGGTGGGCGGTGAGGTGATCGAGGCGATGGCAAGCGAAGGGGTGGCTGCCCGATATCGGTCGGCCACCGACACCGACAACGCGGGAGAGGGCCCGCCAGCGCATGAGACCCCCAGCGGGCGCTTTCAACTTGATCTGGCGGCCACCGCCAAGGCCGTTCTCATACAGGCTGGCGTCCACGCCCGCGCGGTGACGGGCGCGGGCCAATGTACCTGCAGCGACCCCAATCGGTTCTACTCCTATCGCCGCGACCAGACCAGTGGGCGCATCGCCGCCTATATCTGTCTCGCCGGGCGACCGGGACGAACCTCAAGCGAATCTTCCACCAGGTGCGTTTAAGCCGCATGCAAGACGCCTTCACGGTCGCCGGGGCTTTGCGCGGCTTCTCTGCGACTGCTCATCTGCCACCGTTTGATAATCATTTCAGAAATAGCCCCACTGGGATAAATCTATATCTAACTTCTCGGAAAGCTGCTCATTTTCTGACCGGAACCGGTTGAGGATCAATTTCGATAGGTCTTCTCGCAGCTCAATGCATTCCTGATGTCCTTTGGTTTGCCATTTGCTATCACCCATTGATAGCTTATTTTCATGGCCATCGGCTGACGACCCTACTACAGTCTCCACGTCCAGAAACGCACAAATTTTTTCCGCGTAGGATGATCGGTCTTCTTGGTAACCCTCCAGTGGGACGACTAATGTTTCTGCTTGACGGATAGAGGCGAAGACCTCGCACAGGCTATTATATCTCAACCAACTGAGTCCTGGTGCGGATGCGGTGTCACTTAGGATTTTGCGGAGCCGTCTCTCAAAGTCTTTTTGATTGACACCATGCATTATCTTGGCAGATTCCGCGTAGCGCGAAGCAAGCCACGTATCCTGCCGCCGTATGGTGATCAAAAAAGCTGGCGAAAGCCCACCCAACTTTTCGGCTAACCTTGCAGTATTTACTGCTACGCTCTCTGGTAACGTCACTGCATGAACGGACCAAGGGTTAGCCGGTGACATGCTCATGTTCTCATCAGACACTACTACGTGTTTTTTGCGGTCCGCCATCCGCTGGACTCGCAGTTCTCCGCCAGTCTGCTGAAAAAATTTTCTTATTCTAATGACTTGTCGTTCGTTGGGCATACCCCTGCCAAGATAGGCGATTTCGGCGCGAGGAAAATAAGGGAATATGTTTTTCTGTAGACTGGTGGTGCCAGTTTTTGGGAGGCCTGGATGGATGCACAGTTTAGGCGATATCAATTGTGTGTTCCTTCGGCAGCGGCCGAGAAAATATATTCACAGTTAGTAATTTCTTTAGTCATATCAATAAAGTCGTGCAAAATTCCGGGCTGGTCTGCTGGCCATGGGTGGAAGTTGCTAGTCACGTTGCATGTGGTCGATGCTCGATGATGTCGGTTAGGGCTGTATGCAGTCGTTGCCCTCTTTCCTCCAGACTGTGACAGGTGCCCGCCAGTTTGGCCTGCGCCTGCATTCGGTTGAATTCGTCCTCGTCGTCGTGGAGTCGGGTGATAAGGTTGATTATTTCTAGAAGGCGTTGATCGGAGGGGATTTCTTTGTAGGGAGGGGTGTAGCATGCATCCGGCAGATCGATCAGGAATCCACCCTTACCCGTCGCCTCGGGCAGACCACCTCGGTTGGTGGCGATTGTTGGTATCCCGTTCATATGGGCTTCTGCAATGACGCGTCCGTAGGCTTCCCACCAGAGGCTTGGCGCTAAAAGGAGGCGGGCCCGCTGATAGACGGGTCGCATGTCATTCGTGTTGTCGGTCAGCGTGACGTTGCTCAGCGCTCTCCGGGTCGGGCCGTACTGTGCGGAGACCTGTGTCAGTAACCCCCGCCAGGCACCTCGTGACTCGACCACCTCGAACGTGATGTCAGGTCGTTTTTCTTCGAGCAGCATGGCGATCCTCACGACCAAAGCGGCACCTTTAGCGAGTGATGGATTGATGAATAAAACGTTCTTCCGTTCCTGGTGGGGAGCGATGACACGAGCGGGATCGATAAAGACGCCAACGGGTATCGGATCTATGCCGTCTTTTTCTCTGTAGTAATCGGCGGTCGCCTTGGCGTTGGTTATCACGCGATCAACGTCGCGACACCACCGTTTCCCCCCAAAATTGCCATTCGCGAGGTACGCGGCGACCGGGATTCCTCTCGCATGCGCTTCGTCACCGATGAGTAGATCGAGGGTCCGGCCGCCATAGTAGTAAACGATATCGGGCTTAAATTGATCGAGGGCTTTCGTGTAAGTCTGATACCAGATGGCCTCTTCAGCCGCCGTCATCTCGGCGCGCTGGGTGGATCGCGTTCTGATCAGGTTGTGGACGAGTGGGTCGTCTTTGACGTGGACGACCTTTGATTTTGACTGTTCGATCTTTTCCCAGTGATCGGCGAGGCGTGTGATACCTCTGGGGGAGTCGAAAATGGTGGCGCCGATCACGCGGACATCCCACCCCAGCTTGTGCAGCTGTCGAAGCTGCTCGCGAACGGTCATCGACGCCCCACTGGACAGATCCAGAAGACAGTACGGGTTCGCCCAGAGAATGCGGGGTTTGCGGTCAGCCAAGTCTGCGGTCCCTGCGTTATGTGCCCACGAGTACGCTGAGCCTACTAAAGCTTTCATCCCAGACGAAGCCACCAGCGCTGACAAAAACTTGCATTGGGTGTTGTCCGTCCCCACATCCGTTAGTAAGTCCATATACCGATTACTGAAGGAGTCTGCACCATGCGTACGGACAAACTGACCACGAAATTCCAGATGGCCCTGGCGGATGCGCAATCGCTGGCCGTGGGGCGTGACAACTCGATGATCGAGCCGGAGCATCTGACGCTCGCCATGCTCGATCAGGAGGGTGGCGGCGTGCGTCACCTGCTGCAGCAGGCGGGCGTCAACGTCAATCTGCTGCGCTCGCAGCTCGGCGAGGCCGTTGATCGGCTGCCCACGGTGAGCGGCGATGGCGGTGATGTGCATGTCAGCAATGACCTCAACCGACTGCTCAATCAGACCGACAAGCGCGCGCAGAAGCGCGGCGACAGCTACATCTCGAGTGAGCTGTTCCTGCTGGCGGCCGTGGATGATGGCAAGACCCGGGTGGGCGAGGCGCTGAAACACGCCGGCGCCAATAAAGAGGCGCTGGAGAAGGCCATCGACACCACCCGCGGCGGCGAGAACGTCGACGATCCCAATGCCGAGGACCAGCGCCAGGCGCTTGAGAAGTACACCATCGACGTCACCGAGCGGGCCGAGCAGGGCAAGCTCGATCCGGTGATCGGCCGTGACGAGGAGATCCGCCGGACGATCCAGGTCCTGCAGCGGCGCACCAAGAACAACCCGGTGCTGATCGGCGAGCCGGGCGTGGGCAAGACGGCCATCGTCGAGGGGCTGGCGCTGCGCATCGTCAACCACGAGGTGCCCGAGGCGCTGAAGGAAAAGCGCGTGCTCTCGCTTGACATGGGCGCGATGGTGGCCGGCGCGAAGTACCGGGGCGAGTTTGAGGAGCGCATGAAGGGCGTGCTCAAGGACCTGGCTAAGCAGGAAGGCGAGATCATCCTGTTCATCGATGAGATTCACACCATCGTCGGCGCCGGTAAGGCCGAGGGTTCGATGGATGCGGGCAATATGCTCAAGCCGGCCCTGGCGCGGGGTGAGCTGCACTGCATCGGCGCGACCACGCTGGATGAGTATCGCACCAACATTGAAAAGGATGCCGCGCTGGAGCGGCGCTTCCAGAAAGTGTTGGTGGACGAGCCCTCGGTGGAGGACACCGTGGCGATCCTGCGCGGTTTGAAGGAGCGCTATGAGGTGCACCACGGCGTCGAGATCACCGACCCGGCGATCGTCAGCGCGGCCACGCTCTCGCAGCGCTACATCACCGATCGCAAGCTTCCGGACAAGGCCATCGACCTGATCGATGAGGCGGCGAGCCGCATCCGCATCGAGATCGATTCCAAGCCCGAGGCCATGGATCGACTCGAGCGGCGGCTGATTCAGCTCAAGATCGAGCGCGAGGCCCTCAATAAGGAAGCCGACGAGGCCTCGAAAAAGCGCCTCGCCACCCTTGAGGACGAGATCGCCGAGATTGAGCATGAATACAGCGAAATGGAAGCCGTCTGGAATCGCGAAAAGGCCGCCGTGGAGGGCACCACCGGGCTCAAGGAGGCCCTGGAGCAGGCCCGTCAGGAGCTGGAGACAGCCCGCCGGGCGAGTGATCTGACGCGCATGTCCGAGCTCCAGTACGGCCGGATCCCCGAGCTCGAGCAGCAGCTTGAGGCGGCCACGCAGGCCGAGGATCAACCGGCCATGCAGCTGCTCCGCAACGCGGTCACTGATGAGGAAGTCGCCGAGGTGGTCTCGAAGTGGACCGGCATCCCCGTGGCGAAGATGCTCGAGGGTGAGCGCGACAAGCTGCTGCGCATGGAAGAAGGTCTGGGCGAGCGGGTGATTGGCCAGTCCGAGGCCGTGCAGGCCGTCTCGGATGCCATCCGCCGGTCACGGGCGGGGCTGTCCGATCCGCACCGGCCGAATGGCTCGTTCCTGTTCCTCGGCCCCACGGGCGTCGGCAAGACCGAGCTGTGTAAGGCGCTGGCGAGCTTCCTCTTTGATACCGAGGAGGCGATGGTGCGCATTGACATGTCCGAGTTCATGGAAAAGCACTCCGTGGCACGGCTCATCGGTGCGCCGCCGGGCTACGTCGGCTATGAAGAGGGCGGCTATCTGACCGAGGCCGTGCGCCGCAAGCCCTACTCGGTGCTGCTGCTCGATGAGGTGGAAAAGGCCCACGCCGATGTCTTCAACATCCTGCTGCAGGTGCTCGATGACGGGCGGCTCACCGACAGCCACGGCCGCACGGTGGATTTCCGCAATACCGTGATCGTGATGACTTCCAACCTCGGCTCGCACCTCATCCAGTCGCATGCCGGCGAGGCGCAGTATGACGAGATGAAGCGCGAGGTGATGGGCGTGGTCGGCCAGCACTTCCCGCCGGAGTTCATCAACCGGGTCGATGACGTGGTGGTGTTCCACCCCCTCGAGCGCGAGCAGATCCGCCGGATCACCGAGATCCAGGTGCGCGACCTCTCCGAGCGGCTGCGCGAGCGGGACATGGCGCTGGAGCTCACCGATGCGGCACTGGATGTGATCGGCGAAGCGGGCTTCGACCCGATGTATGGCGCCCGGCCGCTGAAGCGGGTGCTCCAGCAGCGGGTCGAGAATGCTCTGGCGCAGCGGATCCTTGCCGGCGAATTCCAGGCCGGCGATCGCATCCGGGTGGATGCCGAGGCGTCGACGGACGGCGAGGGCAGTGGCGGCTTGACCCTCGAGCGGGTCAGCGAGCCCGTGCCGGCCTAGCCGTTCACCCGGCGGATTATTGCCAGTCCGGCGTTTGTTTCATAAAGTTTGTGAAACAGGCAGGAGGTGAAAAATGCAGGCATCGGTTCGGGATCTGCGGCTTCGTGCGGCCGAGTTGCTAGCGGCGGTGGAGCGGGGTGAGTCCATCCAGATCACCTATCACGGTCGCCCGCGGGCAATGTTGATCGGCATGGGTGGAGAGGTTGCGGGTTCCTCTCTTGGGCGCGCGATCGATGCCGACGAAAACCCGGCCTTCGGGCTCTGGCGGGATCGGATGGAGGTCGACGTCGAGTCAGTTATAGACCAATTAAGAGCGCCGCGCCCTTTTGGTGAGGCGCCTTGATTGATGGTCGTTGATACCGATGTACTGATCTGGAGCCTGCGCGGCCATCGGCCAGCCGAGGAGCTGTTACAAACGCTCAATGGCTTCTCGCTGTCGGCTGTCACCTACATGGAGCTTGTCCAGGGGCTGAGAAATACCCGAGAGTTTCGCGCTCTGAGGCAAGCTCTGCGGTTTTGGCCTGCCCGTGTCGTTGCGCTCGACGCGGATACTTCTTCACGTGCTGTGAACCTCGTCGAGCAGCATGCCCTAAGCGACGGGCTTCGTATGGCCGATGCGTTGATTGCCGCAACGGCGATGGGGCGAGGCGAGGCATTGTTGACCGCCAACCGTAAACACTACGTGCCGATCAGCGGACTGGATCTCCAGGTGTTCAAACCCGACGGCGCCTAGCCGTTCACCCGGCGGATTATCGTGTCGAGGGCGCGCGTCGGCAGAAGCCGGCGTAGCGCTTTGAACACATG
>NZ_MAOM01000020.1:0-133203 GCF_009805925.1 Spiribacter sp. SSL99
GGGGTGGCCATGCGTCAGGCGGTGGGCACATCGGCGGCGGCGGGGGTGAGCATCGCGCTGGCCGGCAGCATCGGCTTCATCGTCGCCGGCACCGGCGAGGATCGCCTGCCGGCGCTGAGCACTGGTTATATCTACTGGCCGGCGGTGGGCGGGATCACCGTGGCCAGCGTGTTCCTCGCCCCCGTGGGCGCGCGGGTCGCGAGCCGCATCCCGGCGGTCTGGCTGCGGCGGATCTTTGCCGGCTTTCTGGTGATCGTCGGGCTGCGGCTGCTGCTGTCGGGCTGAGCCCTTACGACAGTCCGAGCTTGTGCTCGAGGTAGTGGATGTTGGTGCCCCCTTCCTCGAAGCCGCGATCGGTGAGCAGGTCTTCGTGCAGGGCGGTGTTGTCGGTGATGCCCTCGATCACCAGCTCGCTCAGCGCCGTGCGCATGCGGGCGATGGCGCTCGGTCGATCGGCCCCCCAGGTGATGACCTTGCCGATCATGGAGTCGTAGTGGGGGGGCACGTGATAGCCACTGTAGACATGCGAGTCCACCCGCACGCCGGGGCCGCCGGGGGCGTGGTAGACGGTGATCTGGCCCGGTGAGGGGACGAACCGCACCGGGTCCTCGGCATTGATCCGGCACTCGATGGCGTGGCCGCGGAACTCGATGTCGGACTGGGCGAAGGACAGCGGCGCGCCTCCGGCGATCAGGATCTGCTCGGCCACCAGGTCGCGGCCGGTCACCATTTCCGTCACGGGGTGCTCGACCTGGATGCGGGTGTTCATCTCGATGAAGTAGAACTCGCCGTCCTGGTAGAGGAACTCGAACGTCCCCGCGCCGCGATAGCCCAGCCGCTCGCAGGCGCGGGCGCAGCGCTCGCCAATGGCGGCCCGCTCCTCGTCACTGATGCCTGGCGCGGGGCTTTCCTCGATGACCTTCTGATGGCGGCGCTGCATCGAGCAGTCGCGCTCGCCCAGGTGCACCGCATGACCGGACTCATCCGCCATGACCTGGATTTCGATATGGCGGGGATTGTCCAGGTACTTCTCCATGTACACCGTGCTGCTGCCAAAGGCGTTGCTGGCCTCGGTACGGGTCATGGCGATGGCATGCAGCAGCCCGCCTTCGCTGTGGACCACGCGCATGCCCCGACCGCCACCGCCGGCCGCGGCCTTGATGATCACCGGAAAGCCGATGTCGTGGGCCAGGCGCAGGTTCTCGGCGTCGTCGTCGCCCAGTTCGCCATCCGAGCCGGGCACGCAGGGCACGCCCGCGGCCTTCATGGATTCAATGGCCGAGACCTTGTCGCCCATCAGGCGAATGGTCTCGGGGCGCGGGCCGATGAACCGGAACCCGGACTGCTCGACACGCTCGGCAAAGTCGGCGTTCTCCGCCAGAAAGCCGTAGCCGGGGTGGATGGCCACCGCGTCGGTGAGTTCTGCGGCGCTGATGATGGCGGGGATGTTCAGATAGCTCTCCGCCGAGCTGGCCGCGCCGATGCACACCGACTCGTCGGCCAGGCGCACGTGCTTGAGATCGCGGTCGGCGGTGGAGTGGACCGCGACTGTGCCAATGCCGAGTGCCCGGCAGGCGCGCAGGATGCGCAGGGCGATTTCCCCGCGGTTGGCGATGAGGACCTTGTCGATCATGCCGCGCCCCTACTCGATGATGAACAGCGGCTGGTCAAACTCCACCGGCTGCCCATTCTCGACCAGAATGCTCCGGACAACGCCGGCGCGGTCGGATTCGATCTGATTGAGCATCTTCATGGCCTCGATGATGCAGAGCGTGTCGCCGGCGCCCACCGCCTGGCCTTCCTCGACAAACGCACTGGCGTCGGGGGAGGAGGCCCGGTAGAAGGTGCCCACCATCGGCGAGCGCACGGTATGCCCGCTGGGTTCGGGGGCGGCGGGCTCGGCCGCGGCCGGTTCCGGCGCGGTGGGTGCCGCCGGTGCGGGCGGTGGGGCCGCGGCCGCCGGCGCCGCCACCTGGGTGACACCACGGTTGATGCGCACGCTTTCCTCGCCCTCGTGGATCTCGATCTCGTTGACGCCGGACTCGTCCAGCAGCTCGATCAGGCGTTTAATCTTGCGAATGTCCATGGTGGGTCAGTTCCGTTCGATGGTTTCAAGCAGGGCGGTGAGGGCGAGCTCATAACCCATGGGGCCCAGCCCGGCGATCACGCCGGTGGCGATGTCCGACAGATACGAGTGCTGGCGGAACGCCTCACGGGCGTGGATGTTGGACAGGTGCACCTCGATGAAAGGCAGTCCCACCGCCAGCAGCGCATCGCGCAGCGCCACGCTGGTATGCGTAAAGGCGGCCGGGTTGATGATGATGCCGTCGACGCCGTGGGCTGGGGCCTGTTGGATCGCGTCGACAAGGTCATGCTCGGCATTGCTCTGGCGGCACTCGAGGGTAACCCCCGCGGCGTGGGCGACGGCCTCCAGCCGGGTGTTGATGGCCTCGAGGCTGGATGAGCCATAAAGCCCCGGTTCACGCACCCCCAGCATGTTCAGGTTGGGGCCGTGGAGCACCAGTAACCGCGTCATGACCGAGACTCACCATTGATCATATACCGCAATTTTCGCCCAGCCGCCGTTTTTTGTCCATCGTCGGCGCCGATGGCGTCGGGATCGGCGCAGATCACCCCTGTGTGTCCGTGAGATCGTTCAGGACCGGGCGCAGATCCGGCTCGTGAATCTGGCCGCTGAAGCGCTCGACGATGGTGCCGTCACGATCGATGACCACGGTGTAGGGCAGCGTGCCGCGCGGGTTGCCGTAGTCGGCCGCCACGTCGATCGCCGACTCCATGCCGTAGAAGCTGGGATAGCCCATTTCGACGTTGGCAAGAAACCCGCGGATGGCTTCGGGGTCGTCGATGGCCACGCCCAGAAACTGCACGCCCCGGGCCGAGAAGGCCTGGTCGAGGCGCGAGAACAGGGGGATTTCCTCGCGGCAGGGCGCGCACCAGGTCGCCCAGAAGTTGAGGACGATCACCTCGCCGTCCCATTCCTCGATGCTACGCGGTCCGTCGTCGAGCATTTCCAGGCTGAAGGCCGGGCGGGTGGTCTCGGACTCGCCCGAGCCCTGTAGCCACAGCACCGCCAGAATACCGCCGCCGGCGCCGATCAGTGCCGCCATCAGCACCGTCAATGCCGTGCGCACGCCGGCGCTCATCCGCTCAGCCCGGCAAGACCGCTGCGCGCCCGCTCGATGAACGGTTGCGGGCGCAGAAAGCCCACCACCCGTGCGTCGCGGCGTTCATTGCCCTGGGGGCCGTAGAAGATGATCGCCGGCGGCAGATAGACATCCAGCCGGTCCATCAGCCGGCGATGGCGCGGCGCCATGTCGGTGACATCGGCGCGCAGCCGCACGGCGTCGGCCACCGCGTCCTGGACCGCGGGGTCGGTGAATGTGCGCTCCTCGAGCTGGACGCAGTAGACGCACCAGTCGGCGTAGATGTCGATCATGACCGGTCGGTCGGCGGCGCGCGCCTCCGCCAGCGCCGATTCCAGGTCATCGACGCTGTCGATGTCGCGGAATGTCATGGCCTGCGACTGTTCGCTGGCGCCGCCGGACAGGGCAAGGCCCGCCAGTGGTCGCATGACATTGTCGCCGCCCGCGGCGGCACCGATCAGGCTGACCGTCCCCCAGATCAATGCCGCCAGTCCCAGCGTGCGGGCCGCGCGCTGGCGGTTACCCGCGGTGCCATCGCTGCGCTCGAGTCCGCCCAGCCAGACACCGCAGCCAATCAGCAGCAGCCCCCAGAGCGCCAGGGTGACGGTGCCGGGCAGGAAGCGCTCGAGTGTCCACAGCGCCACGGCCAGAAAGCCCACCCCAAAGATCGCGCGGACGACGTTCATCCACGGCCCGCTCCTGGGCAGCCAGCGGCCGGCCGCCGTGCCGATCAGCAGCAGCGGCAGTCCCATGCCGTTGGCCAGGGTGAACAGGGCCAGCCCACCCAGCCAGGCGTCGCCGGTGCTGCCGATGAACACCAGCGCCGCGATCAGCGCCGGGCCGGAGCAGGCGCCGACGATCAGGGTCGAGAGCACGCCCATGAGCGCGACGCCCAGAACGGTGCCGCCACGCTGGCGATTGGACAGTGCCGTCAGGCGGGTCTGCAGGGCCGTGGGCAGGCGCAGCTCGAAGGCCCCGAACATGCCCAGCGCCAGGACGACAAACACGGCGGCAAAACTGCCCAGCACCCAGGGCGACTGCAGATCGGCCTGGACCGCGGCGCCGGTCATGCCGGCGGCCACTCCGGCCAGGGCGTAGGTGATCGCGGTGGACTCGACATACACCAGGGACAGTGTCAGCGCGCGCAGACTGCCGCTGCGATGGGGGTCGCCGGCGATCAGTCCCGAGAGGATCGGGATCATCGGGTACAGGCAGGCGGTAAAGGCGAGCAGCAGCCCGGCGGCGAAAAAGCCGGCAAGGATGGCGGGCAGGCTGGCGGTGTTGAGCAGCCCCTCGAGTCGGCCCGCCTCGCCGCCGCCGGCACCGGCCGGCGCCTCGCGGGAGCTGGCCGTGGGTGTCTCGCCCGATGCGGTGCTCGATGACCCGGCTTCCAGACGCACGGCCTGAGGATTGATGGTGTAGTCCAGCGCCGCATCGCCGACCTGACCGGTTGCGCGATAGGGCGGATAGCAGACGCCGGCGTCGGAACAGCCCTGGAAGGTGATCGCGATGGATGTGCCAGCACTGACCGGCGCGTCACCGGTCAGCGGGATCTCTACGGGCTGGCGGTAGATCGGCTGACGGCCGAAGAACTCGTCCTCGTGGATCGGTCCGTCGGGAAAGGCCAGGGCCAGGGACTCGCCGTTGTCCCTGGCGGCGCCGCCGTCGCCATCGGCGCCGAGGTGCGTCGCGCTGACGCTGTCGCGGTACAGGTAATAGCCATCGGCGATGTCGATGCGGATCGATGCCGGGCCGTCCCCGTCGGCCTGCACATCGATCGCGAACGCCTCCTGCACCGGCAGGGTCGACCCGGATGATCCGCCATCACCAAACAGATCGCCAAGGCTCGACTGGGCCGTGGCGGGCGTCATAGCCGCGAGCAGCCACAGGCCCATGGCCAGGGCGAGTTGTCGGGTCCGGGTATTACTCATGCAGATCCTGTGCGGGCCGATCGGCGGTATGCCTTGAATCTTAGCACCGCTGCCTCCAAATCTCCAATGGATCTTGACGAGCCGAGTTTCGTCACTATCATTAGCACTCAACGATTGGGAGTGCTAACAAGGCAGTCCCGGTTCAACAACAACCAACCGCAGGGAGATCAATCAATGAATCTTCGCCCGCTACACGATCGCGTGGTCGTCAAACGTCTGGAAGAAGAGCGCACAACCCCCGGGGGGATCGTCATTCCCGATACCGCCGCTGAAAAGCCGATCCGCGGCGAAGTGGTCGCCGTCGGCAGCGGCAAGCGCCTCGACAATGGCGATGTCCGCCCGCTCGACATCAAGGTCGGCGACAAGGTGCTGTTCGGCAAGTTCTCCGGGACCGAGGTCAAGGTCGGTGAGGAAGACGTGCTCGTCATGCGCGAGGACGACGTCATGGCGGTGATCGAGGGCTGAACGCCCCTCACCGACGCCGGATCCGTCAGTAACAGAATCAAGAGGAAACAGAAGAATGGCAGCTAAAGACGTACGTTTTGGTGATGATGCCCGCCATCGCATGGTCGCGGGTGTGAACACGCTGGCCAGCGCGGTCAAGGCAACCCTGGGGCCGCGCGGCCGCAACGTGGTGCTGGACAAGTCCTTCGGCGCCCCGACGGTGACCAAGGACGGTGTGTCCGTCGCCAAGGAGATCGAGCTTCAGGACAAGTTCGAGAACATGGGTGCCCAGATGGTCAAGGAAGTCTCCTCGCAGACCTCCGACGCCGCCGGTGACGGCACCACCACCGCCACCGTGCTGGCCCAGGGCATCGTCCGCGAGGGCATGAAGGCCGTCGCCGCGGGCATGAACCCGATGGACCTCAAGCGCGGCATCGACAAGGGCGTCGAGGCGGCGGTCAAGGAGCTTCACAACCTGTCGAAGCCCTGCGAGACCGACACCGCCATCGCCCAGGTCGGCGCCATCTCGGCCAACTCCGATCAGGAAGTCGGCGAGATCATTGCCGACGCCAT
This sequence comes from Spiribacter sp. SSL99, assembly GCF_009805925.1. Taxonomy (NCBI): domain Bacteria; kingdom Pseudomonadati; phylum Pseudomonadota; class Gammaproteobacteria; order Chromatiales; family Ectothiorhodospiraceae; genus Spiribacter; species Spiribacter sp. SSL99. The sequence goes on from NZ_MAOM01000020.1 coordinate 6,113, forward strand.
GAAGAAGGTCGGCAAGGAAGGCGTCATCACCGTTGAAGAGGGCAGCGGCCTCGACAACGAGCTGGATGTCGTCGAAGGCATGCAGTTCGACCGCGGTTATCTCAGCCCCTACTTCATCAACAACCAGCAGAGCATGGCCGCCGAGCTCGAGGATCCCTATATCCTCATCTGCGACAAGAAGATCTCGAACATCCGTGATCTGCTGCCGCTGCTCGAGAGTGTGGCCAAGTCGAGCCGCCCGCTGCTGATCATCGCCGAGGACATCGAGGGCGAAGCGCTGGCCACGCTGGTGGTCAACAGCATGCGCGGCATCGTCAAGGTGGCTGCGGTCAAGGCCCCGGGCTTCGGTGACCGGCGCAAGGCCATGCTCCAGGACATCGCGGTCCTCACCGGCGGTACGGTGATCTCGGAAGAGGTCGGCCTGACCCTCGAGAAGGCCACCCTGGAAGACCTGGGCACCGCCAAGAAGATCAACGTCTCCAAGGAAGAGACCACGGTGGTCAACGGCGGCGGCCGTGCCGACGAGATCAAGTCCCGCGTCGACCAGATCCGCGCGCAGATCGAGGACTCCACCAGCGACTACGATCGCGAGAAGCTGCAGGAGCGGGTCGCCAAGCTCGCCGGCGGCGTCGCCGTGATCAAGGTCGGTGCCGGTTCCGAGATCGAGATGAAAGAGAAGAAGGCCCGCGTCGAAGACGCCCTGCACGCGACCCGTGCGGCCGTCGAAGAGGGCATCGTGCCCGGCGGTGGTGTGGCGCTTCTGCGCGTGCTCAAGGGCCTCGAGGGCCTGACCGGCGACAACCACGACCAGGACGTGGGCGTGGGCATCGTCCGTCGCGCCCTGCAGGAGCCGCTGCGCCAGATTGTTTACAACTGCGGCGAGGACTCCTCGGTGGTCGTGAACAACGTGCAGTCCGGTGAGGGCAACTACGGCTACAACGCCCAGACCGAGGTCTACGGTGACATGGTCGAGATGGGCATCCTCGACCCGACCAAGGTCACCCGCACGGCGCTGCAGAACGCCGCTTCGGTGTCCGGCCTCATGATCACCACCGAGGCCATGATCGCCGACCATCCTGAGGAAAAGGATGACGGCGGTGGCGCCGGCATGGACGGCATGGGTGGCATGGGCGGAATGGGCGGCATGATGTAATCAGCCCCCGACGGCCCACCGGCCTGCTCCGCGGGCCGGATTGCCAGCAAAGCCCCGCTTCGGCGGGGCTTTTTTGTGGGTTAAAGTAAGCCCATGCATACCGATACGCTGCCAACCGCGCTGAGTGCCGCGCTGGACACCCTGCCCGAGCCGCTGGTCGCGCCGGTTTCCACGGCGCTGGAAAGGCTCCCGGCGGAGGCCGTCCTTCCCGCCGACGATCGCATCCTTGCCGAACTGCCGCGCATCTGGGCGATGAGCGACTTTGCCGCCCGGGTCTGTGTGCGTGACATCGGCGTGCTGGTCGACCTGTGCGACAGCGGCGATCTGCAACAGGCCTATCCGCCCGGTGGGTTCCGGGACCGCCTGCAGGCACGGCTGGCGGTGGTGGATGATGAGGCCGCTTTCCATCAAGCGCTGCGACGCTTTCGCGAACGCGAAATGCTGCGCATCGCCTGGCGCGATCTGGCCGGGCGCTGTGAGCTGGACGAAGTGCTCGCGGACCTCTCTGAGCTGGCCGACGTCATCATCGACGAAGCGCTGGCGTGGCTCTACCCGCGGCTGTGCGCGCAGATCGGCACGCCCCGGGACAGCGCCGGCAATGCCCAGCAGATGATCGTGCTGGGCATGGGCAAACTGGGCGGGCGCGAGCTCAATTTCTCATCCGATATCGATCTGATCTTCGCCTTTCCCGAGCCGGGCTTTACCGATGCCGCCAACCCGCGGGCCAACGAGCAGTTCTTCCTGCGCCTCGGCCGCTCGCTGATTGCCGCCCTGGATCAGCAGACGCCGGATGGCCAGTGCTTTCGCGTGGACATGCGCCTGCGCCCCTACGGCGACAGCGGCCCGCTGGCGATGAGCGTGCCGGCCATGGAGCTCTACTTCCTCGAGCAGGGGCGGGAATGGGAGCGCTACGCGTTGATCAAGGCGCGGGTCGTCGCGGGGGATCAAACATCGGGACAGGCACTTCTCGAGATGCTCTCGCCATTCGTCTACCGGCGTTATCTGGACTATGGCGCGCTCGAGTCGCTGCGCTCGATGAAAGCCATGATCACCCGTGAGGTCCGGCGCCGGCGGCTGTCGGACAACGTCAAACTCGGCCGCGGCGGCATCCGCGAGGTGGAATTCATCGCCCAGGCGTTCCAGCTGATCCGGGGTGGGCAGGAGCCCTCGCTGCGCCAGCGCAGCCTGCAACCCGTGCTGGCCTATCTGTGCGAGCAGGCGCTCATCCCCGAGCATGCCCAGCAGGATCTGACCGATGCCTATCGCTACCTGCGGCGCATCGAAAACCGCATCCAGGCCCTGCATGACCGCCAGGCACACGATCTGCCCACCGATGACGTCGACCGCGCGCGGCTGGTGCTGGCCATGGGCGCGGCTGACTGGAGCGGACTGCGGCGCGAGCTCGATGGCTGGCGACAGCGGGTTCAGGGCCATTTCGATCAGGTCTTCGTGGCGCCGCAGCAGGAGGACGAAGCAGAAGTCACCGAAGCCCCCGATTTTGCCGATATCTGGCATGACGCGGTGGATGCCGACGTCGCGCGCGAGATCCTGGCGGCGGCCGGATACAGCGATCCCGCCAGTGCATTGACCCTGCTCGAGCGTTTCCGTGACGGCGCCCGCGTCCGCGCCCTGTCCGAGCAGGGGCGGAAACGCCTCGACCGGCTGATGCCCATGTTGCTGGCGGCGATCCAGGGCACCGACTCGCCCGACGCCTCGCTCAACCGCCTGTTGACCCTGCTCGATGGCATCGTCCGGCGCACCGCCTATCTGGCGCTGCTCAATGAGCATCCCATGGCGATCTCGCAGCTGGTGCGGCTGGTGGGCAGCAGCCCGTGGATCGCCCGGTATCTGTCCGCCCATCCCATGCTGCTGGACGAGCTGCTCGACCCGCGCAGCCTGTACGCCCCGCTGAGCCGGGATGCCCTGGCGGCCGAGGCGGATAACCGCATGGCGAGCGCCGATTTGGATGATCTCGAGCAGCAGATGGAGATCCTGCGGCAGTTCAAGCAGACACAGGTGCTGCGGGTGGCGGCCGCCGACCTTGCCGGCGCCATCCCCGTGATGCTGGTGAGCGACTACCTCACCGACATCGCCGAGGTGATCCTCAAGCGCGTGCTGCATCTGGCCTGGCGGCAGGTGAGCCAGCGCTATGGCGAGCCCCTGCGCGAGGACGGCGAAGTCGCCGATTTCGGGGTCATCGCCTACGGCAAGCTGGGTTCGCTGGAGCTGGGGTACGGCTCGGATCTGGATGTCGTGTTCCTGCATGATCCCGTGCCCGCGGGGTCGGCGACCACTGGCGACAAACCGGTGGAGCCGGCGGTGTTCTTCTCGCGCCTGGCCCAGCGCTTCATCCACATCCTCAATACGCTCACACCCGGCGGCATCCTCTACGAGGTCGACACCCGTCTGCGCCCCAGCGGCCAGTCGGGGCTGCTGACCACCAGCTTTGACGCCTTCGTCGAATACCAGCGCGGACGCGCCTGGACCTGGGAGCATCAGGCCCTGGTGCGGGCGCGCATGGTGGCCGGTGGCGAATCCCTGCGTCAGCGCTTCAGTCAGCTGCGCCGCGAGGTACTCACCCGCCCGCGTCGCCGGGACGAACTGCGTGAGGAGGTCCGCCGCATGCGCGAGCGAATGCGCCGCGAACTGGGCTCGGGACGCCGCGATGCGTTTGATATCAAGCAGGATCGCGGCGGTATCGCGGATATTGAATTCATGGTTCAATACGGCACATTGGCCGGGGTACAGCAATACGCCGGCGTGTTGCGCTATACCGATAATATCCGCCTGCTCGACGAGCTTGAACGGGCGGGCGAATTGACTACCGAACAGGCCCGCATTCTGGCCGACGCCTACCGTCACTATCGTGGCCTTGTGCATCGATTGACCCTTCAGGAGCAATCGGCGCGCGTTGCCGCGGAGACGGTGGAAGAATCGCGCACGGCGGTGGTCGGCGTGTGGAATGCACTGATGGAATCGGGATCAGGGACAAACGCTGAGGAGAGCGGCTGATGAGCATGGCCGAACAGGACGGCTGGATCTGGATGGACGGCGAGATGGTGCCCTGGCGTGACGCCCAGGTGCATGTCCTCACGCATACGCTGCACTACGGCATGGGCGTATTCGAAGGCATCCGCGCCTACAACACCCAGCAGGGCCCGGCGATTTTCCGGCTGCCGGAGCATATCCGCCGGCTGTTCGACTCGGCGAAGATCCTTGGCATGACCCTGCCCTGGGATCCCGAGACCGTCCGCCAGGCCTGCGTCAGTGCCGTGCGCGAGAACGGGCTCGAGAGTGGCTATATCCGGCCCATGGCCTTTCTGGGGGCCGAGAGCATGGGGCTGCGGGCCGATAACCTGCAGACCCATCTGATCGTGGCGGCCTGGAGCTGGGGCTCTTACATGGGTGAGGAAAACATGGAGCGCGGCATCCGCGTGCGCACCTCCTCGTTCACCCGCCATCACGTCAACATCGCCATGTGCCGGGCCAAGGCCAATGGTCAGTACATCAACTCCATGATGGCCCTGCAGGAAGCCGTCGCCTGCGGCTACGACGAGGCCATGCTGCTCGACCCCGAAGGGTTCGTCGCCGAAGGCTCGGGCGAGAACCTGTTCATGGTGCGCGACGGCGTGATCCACACCCCCGAGCTGCACTCGGCGTTGGCCGGCGTCACCCGCGATGCGATCATGACCATCGCCAGGGAAGCGGGCTATGAAGTACGCGAGCGTCGCATCACCCGCGACGAGGTCTATGTCTGCGACGAAGCGTTTTTCACCGGCACCGCTGCCGAAGTGACGCCGATCCGCGAGCTCGACAACCGCATCATTGGCGAAGGCCGGCGCGGGCCGATCACCACCGACGTCCAGAGCCGCTTTTTCGCCGCCGTCGAGGGACGCTCTGAGGCGCACAACGACTGGCTGACCCGCGTCGTCTGAACACCGGCGCGGAACTGAACCGAGGAGGCTGAGGTGCCCGATCCACAGACCCATGACCGCAATGACCTCATCGAGCCGAATAGCGAAAACCGCTACGAGGTAACGGTGGACGACCTCCCGCTGTCCTGCCCGATGCCCGGCATGTACCTGTGGAACAGCCACCCGCGGGTGTACCTGCCGATCCACAAGACCGGCCATGCCAAGTGTCACTACTGCGGTGCGGAATACTTCATCCGCGACTTCGACCCGGATGACCCGGCATTGGCCGAGCATCATCGCCGGGAGTGACTGACTCGCCCCCGTCCCCCGTGACGAACGCCCGCTTGCGGGGTCGGGCCAGGGTGGTGGATGCCGCCCTGCGCGCCCTGTCCCATCTATCCCTGCCCGCCCTGCACCGCCTCGGCAACGCCGCGGCCTGGCTGACCGAGCGCCTCGGCCGCGAAGAATGGCATGTCGCGCGGGTCAACGCCGATCTATGTTTCCCGGACTGGTCCCAAGACGCGCGCCGGCAGCTGGCGCGCTCGGCGCTGCGCGAGAACGCGCGGGGACTCGTGGAGCTGGCCGCCGCATGGCAATGGCCCGTCCCCCGGGTGCTGGGGCTGATCGAGTCGGTGGAGGGTGCCGAGGTCGTTGACGAAGCCCTTGCCGAGGGGCGGGGACTGCTCGTGATCGCTCCCCACCATGGCGCCTGGGAGGTGCTGCAGATGTGGCTTGCCCAGCGCGTGCGCCTGAACGCGCTGTACCGTCCGCCGCGCTGGAAAGAACTCGAGGCCCTGCTCAACCGAGGCCGCTCGCGCAGTGGCGCGGTGTTCTGGCCGGCCCGTCCCTCGGGTATCCGGGCATTGTTCAAGGCCCTGAAAGCGGGGGAAGCGGTGGGCGTACTGCCGGACCAGTCGCCACCGGGCGAAGGGGTGTTCGCGCCGTTTTTTGGCCGCCCGGCCAAGACCATGACATTGTTCGGCAAGCTCGCCGAGCGCACGAATGCGCCGGTGGTGATTGGCTGGGCGGAGCGCCTTGAGCGGGGACGCGGCTATCGGCTGCACTGGCGGCGGGTGACGGAGCCGGTGGGGGATCCTGACCCGGAAGTGGCGGCGACGGCGTTGAATCGGGAGATCGAGCGGGTGGTGGAAGCGCGGCCCGCGCAGTATCAGTGGACGTATCGGCGGTTTTCGCGGCGGCCGGCGGGGTGGGCGAATCCGTATGAGCTGGATTAGCCGATTGAGATGAGCTCTTTTTGAGGTATGGCATGATCAATATAGGCCTTGAGGTATCTTCCACGCTGACCGCTAATCCGACCGGGATTCAACGGTACATGGACGGCGTCGTCTCAGGGCTTATGCAGGATAACACCGCTTCATTGACGCGCCTTTTCAAAGTCTCCCGGTTCAAGAAGCGGCATCTCATGCCCGCATTGTCTGTTCCATACCGGTGGTACTGGATTTCTCCAGTTGAACGACACAACGGGCTCGATGTGATTCACTGTCTAGATACAACTGTACCGGCGATGTCTGGTGGCAGACCGATCGTTGTCACGATTCATGATCTATATTTAGCGATACATGCTGACTATTTAAATATTCGCACCGCTGAGAGAAAGCGGAGGAAAGTAATCGACGCCTGCCGAAAGGCATCGCACATCGTTGTCCCGACGGCTGCCATAAAACGCGAACTCGTTGATGCTTTTGGTGTTGCAAAGCCGATCACTGTAATCCCTCATGGGCTTAATCCAGAGTTTTTCTCCTCCGCCCAATTAAGCTCAGCGGACAGTTCTTATGTTTTAGGGTTCTCAGGCGGGAAAAGAAAAAACTTTTCCCAGCTAGCTGCAGCGTTTTATAGGAGCCATGTATATGAGATGGGTTGGCGTCTGGTCATAGTGGGAAGGCCGCCGGATGAGGAACTCAATGAGGCCCGTAAATTCCTACCCACCGAGCGATTGGTGATATATGACCGATTGAGCGAGAGAACGCTCATGGATCTGTATGCAAACGCGGGCGTTGTGTCTTACGTCAGTCATTATGAAGGCTTCGGATTTCCTGTGATCGAGGGTATGGCGGCAGGAGTTCCCGTGGTTACCGGAGCTTATGGCGCAACGGCGGAGGTTGCTGGCGGGCATGCATGTTTGGTCGATACGCATTCCTTGGAGAGTATAGCGAGTGGGATTGATCGTGCTATGTCCATGCCTTCAGATGCGATTGATAAGGCGAAGGAACATGCCGCAAGTTTTCAATGGGAGCGAGTGGGTGAGGAACTTAAGAGAGTCTATGAGGCTGTTACATCCACTAGCGGGCAACGTCCGCGACATTAAATCAAAGTATAGATTGAGCAGGGAGCGATAGTGATTATTGTAACCGGTGGCGCTGGATTTATCGGCAGCAACCTTGTCCATGGGCTCAACGAGAGGGGTCGTGACGACATCGTCGTCGTTGATGATCTGACAGATGGGCGGAAGTTTTTCAACATCCGGGACGCGGGCGTCGCGGACTATCTGGATCAGGATGAGTTTCTGGATTGGCTTGCGGAGAGTGGCGATCACCGCGTGGACGCCGTGTTCCATCTGGGTGCCTGTTCCGACACCACCGAGTGGGACGGCCGTTACATGATGGAAAACAACTTCGAGTACTCAAAACAGGCGCTTAACCTGTGTCTGCTCTATAACGTGCCGTTCATCTATGCCTCGTCCGCTGCGGTTTATGGCGGCGACACCGACTTCAGGGAACAGATTGGCCGCGAGCGGCCGCTCAACGTCTACGGTTATTCGAAGGCGCTGTTTGACCAGTACGTCGCCAAGCTCATGCCAGAGGCCGAGAGCCAGATCGCCGGGCTGCGGTATTTCAACGTGTACGGACCCCGCGAACAGCACAAGGGCGGCATGGCCAGTGTCGCCTACCACCACCGTCAGCAGCTGCGTGACACCGGGCGCGTCAAACTGTTCGAGGGCTGTGACGGATACGGCGACGGGGAGCAGCGTCGGGACTTCGTCCACGTGGACGATGCCGTCGCGGTGAATCTGTGGCTATTGGATAACCCTTCGGTGAGTGGCGTGTTCAATTGCGGGACGGGCCGATCGGAGCCGTTCAATCATGTGGCCCAGGGGGTTACGGAGTACTTTGAGGAAGGCGAGGTCGAATATATTCCCTTCCCCGCTCACCTCGAAGGGCGGTATCAGAGCTATACCCAAGCCGATATCTCGAAGCTACGTGAGGCCGGGTATTGCGGCGAATTCAGGGATGTTCGTGCTGGTGTGAAGGATTATATGGCCTGGCTGGACGGTGGCCATCGATGAATTCGACCGCCGGGTAGTCGGGGCATAGGGCACGGAAGATGCGCATACTCCACGTTACGGACCGTGTCTATCCACCACAGCCCGATCAAGGTGGAGCTCCGCAGTCCCTCGCAAGTCTGGTTACCGCCCAGAGCGAGAGTGGGCACGAAGTGCGGGTGGCAACAGTAGCGGATGATTCTGCTGATGGTGTTGCTCGCCTCGGCTGCCGGGAGTGCTGGGACCGTCATTTGCTCCAACTCATTGAGTCCTTCCGAGCCGATGTTGTCCATTTTCATGCGTTGGGCGCGGAGTTGCAGCCCGGTGTGTCCTCCAGAGGGTTCGCCTCGGTCGCCCATGTACGCGGCACACATGTGGGATGCCCAGTTGATACGTCGAACGCTATCTACGTCTCGCAACGGCATGCAGCACTTCATGATGGCAGCGTGTATGTCCATAACGGGATCGATGTCGACTCTGTTCCCTTTTTCGAGCATCCGTCTGACTCCCTCGTGTTTCTCGGCAAGGTACGGCGTTCGAAAAAGGGCGCGGATACGGCCGTGGCCGTTGCCCGACGGACGGGACGGACGCTGAAGCTCATTGGTGGCCGCAAGCTCAATATTCCCCAGAGCTGGTTGCCTTTTCAGCGGCGAGTCAAGGCGCTTGGCGTGTTGGGGGGCGAGCAGAAACTGACGGCGTTGGGTAATGCCTCGGCGCTTTTATTCCCCATAAGATGGGAGGAACCGTTCGGTCTTGTGCTCATCGAGGCCATGGCCTGCGGAACGCCGGTTATTGCCTTCGATCGCGGTGCGGTCTCGGAGATCGTTGAACATGGTGTTACCGGGTTTGTCGTTAAGGACTTCGAGGGCATGTGCGAGGCCGTTTCCCGCATTAATGAAATTGACCGGGCGGCCTGCCGGCGCCATGTCGAAGCCCATTTCTCCATCAGGCGGACCGCGGACGGTGTGATGGCGTGTTATCGCCGGGCGATTGCGGGGGAGCGGTGGTAATGGGGCCCAGCCGCATTCTTGTCACGCGCACCGATAAGCTCGGTGATTTCATGCTGACCTGGCCGGCGCTTGATCTACTGCGGCGGGCGTTGCCGGCGGCGCATATCACGGTGCTGGTGGGCGAAGATGCGGCGCCGATGGCTCGTGCCTGTCCCGTTGTGGATGAGGTGTTGGTGGATCGTGGGCAGCCCGTGTCCGAGCTGGCGGATGTCGTGCGGAAAGGGCGGTTTGATGCGGCGATCGTGCTGTTCAGTACCTGGCGTATCGCTCTGGCGGTGCGGCGGGCAGGCGTGCCGTATCGCCTGGCGCCGGCGACGAAGCTGGCGCAGGTGTTGTTCAACAATCGCCTGGTGCAGCGTCGGTCCCAGTCGATCAAGCCCGAGCACGCCTATAACGTCGATCTGATTCTGCGTTTTCTCGACGATCATGGGCTGTCGGTTCCTGATGCGCCGGTTGGGCCGTATCTAAGCTTTTCGCCGTCGGTGCTGGCGGAAACCTCCAGTCGTCTCGGGCATGCCTACGGCATTCCCGAGGAGGCCCTGCGGGTGATCGTCCATCCCGGCAGTGGCGGCTCAGCGAGTACTCTGCCGGCGGATGGTTTCGCGCGGCTTTTGAACCGCCTGACAAGCACTCGCCCGGTGTTCGTGATTGTCACAGCGGGCCCGGGGGAGGAGTCGCAGGCGAGGGCAGTCCGCGACCGGATCCGCGGTCATTCGGCGGCTGTCCATGTCTCGAGCGATGGGTTGATCGACTTCGCTAGGGTGTTGGCGACGGCTGATCTCTTTTTGAGCGGCTCGACGGGGCCGCTGCATATTGCCGGCGCCATCGACGTCCCGACGGCGGCCTTTTATCCCCGCCGGCATTCTTCCACCGCGCTGCGTTGGCAGACCACGAACCAGCCACGGCACCGTCTGGCGTTCAGTCCCCCGGACACAGCTGGCGAGTCGGAGATGACCGCCATTGACCTCGATGCCGCCGCCTCGGCAATCAGCCAGTGCTTTCTGGAGGGGCGTCGTGACTGATTCATCGGTGCCTTTGAGGGTGCTGCATTTGTGCCTGTCCCAAAGCTGGGGAGGCCTGGAGATGTATCCCGCCCGTGTGACGCCCGAGCTCCAGCGGCAGGGCTGGGCGGTCCATGGAATGGCGCTGGCTGGCACGCGGGTGGCGGACGCATTCAAAGCGGTGGGGGTGGAGCCGTTGACGGTGGGCTCGCGGCCGGCTGCCTTGCTCCAGCTGCCGCGCATTCTGCGCTATCTGGATCGGCACGATATCCGAGTGGTCCATGCGCATAAATCGAGCGACATGCAGGTCGCCGCTCTGCTCGCTCAGCGGCGTCCAGGGCTACGGCTGTTCTTTACCGATCACATGGGGGTGAAAAAGCCCAAAAAGGATCTCTATCACCGTTGGGCCTATGCCAAGGCGCGGCGCGTGTTCTCGATCAGCCAGGCGACTCAGCAATGGAATCGGGCCGCGCTGCCCGTCCCCGCCGAGCGACTGGTGCAGCTGTACTACGGCATCGATCTGCAGGCGCATGGCGCATCAATGTCGGATCAGCGCCGACGGGAGATGCGCCGCAGTCTGGGGGTTGATGATCAGGCGGTGGTTATCGCTCTGCCCGGCCGAGTCACTCGCAGCAAGGGGCACTTGGTATGGGTGGAAGCGCTCAGAAGGCTGAATGAGCGGCCAGGTTTGCCGCATTGGCAGGGCGTTGTCGTGGGCGAGGCCAGTGGTGCGGATGCCCGGCCGGGTGGATTTGCGGACGAACTTCGGGCCACCGTTGAGCGCGAAGGTCTCACTCATCGTGTGGTGTTTGCCGGTTTTCGTCGAGATCTCGCCACATGCCTGCAGGCGGTGGACATTGCCTGCATCCCGTCCGAGAGGGAGGCTTTCGGGCTGTCAGTGATCGAATCGATGGCGGCGGATTGTGCGGTGGTCGGCGCGGCGTCCGGCGCAATCCCTGAGCTGATCGATCAAGACCGCGGCCGGGTCGCCGACCCGGCAGATCCCGGCGCCTGGACGGCCGCACTCGCGGAGCTCGTGGCAGACGCCGACCTGCGCGTTCAACTCGCCGCTGCCGGCCGTGAATGGGTGAACGCCCGCTTCACCCTCGCGGAGCACGTCGAGCGGTTGGTGGGTTACTACCGGGGTTGAGGTTTGGGACAGGCACGAAGTCAGGCGTCGAGGAGCGCGTGATAGAGGTCGGCGGTCTGGCGGATGGTGGCGCTGATATCAAAGCGTCGGCGGATATCCGCACGCGCATTCCGGCCCATCCTGACCCGCGCGGCAGGGTCTTGCACCAGCGCGGCGATCCGCTCGCGCAGAGCGGTCAGGTCGTCGATGGGAACCACGTAGCCGGTCTCGCCATCCCGGATCATTTCGGGTAATCCGCCGGCGGTGGACACCACGGCGGGGATGCCCTGGGCCATGCCTTCGATCACTGTCTTGGTCAGGCCTTCCCGCCCCCGCGATGGAGCGGTGTTGATGTCCAGCGCGCCGATCAGTCGCGGGGCGTCAGGCCGAAAACCTGTGAAGTGGACCCGCCCCTCGAGGCGTTCGTCCGCCGCAAGGGTTTTCAGCTGGGGATCGCGCGCCTCGCCGATCAGCAGGGCGTGGACGTCGTCCGGCAGTTCGAGCATGGCGTTGAGCAGGAGATCGGCGCCTTTGACGGGCCGCATATTCGCGGCGATCCCGATTAAAGTCGCGTGCTCGGGAATCGAGAATTCCTTATTCACCTCGGCGCGCGCGGCGCGACCATCCAGCGCGTCATACCAGCTCAGATCGTGGCCCTTATAGATGGTGACCAGTTTGTCGGCACGAACACCGCTGTCGGCAAGGTCCCGCTCGACTGCCTGAGAGACACAGATGATGCGATCAATGCGGGGGTTGAGCCATTTGATGTAACAGGTGGGGTCCCAGCGTGAGACATGACCCACGGCGCCGCGGTAGGCGATGACTTTGTTGGGCAGGCCATAGCTGGCCCAGATGAAGTTGGCGACCTGGCGATTGGCCAGTCCATGAACAATGTCAAAGCCCTCGTCTTTGATCCACCCGCGGATCTGCCGGGCCTTGGCGAAATCCGCGTTGTTTTTCAGGTCGAGTGTCCGCGTTGGCACCCCCGCGCGCGCAAACGCCTCGTGGTGGGGGGATGAGGATTCAAAGGCGGCGTGCGCATCGACGCCAGCCTCGCGCAGCCCCTTGATCATCTCGACCTCGGTGATATGGCCACCGCCGGCGGCAATGAGGGCTTTGGGTGGGTGTCCCGATTTGTGCCTGTCCCTAACCATTGTTCTTGTCGCTTGTCGGGGTGGGTTTTGTGCCGGGTTTTGTGCCTGTCCCGAAGTTGCCGCCAGAGTTGCGCCGCCCTCGTTCGATTTCGTAGAGGAAGGCGTATTTCAAAAACGCCGAGAACATGGAGGACCAGGCGATGATCCAGCCGCGCCAACCGTCGCGCCAGCCTTGCCGGAAGATCATCAGGCGGATGAAGCGGGCAAGAGGCGAAAAGATCATCTTGTGCCAGCGAAACGGTTTGCCGCGGGCGGCCAGCGCCTCGGCGCCGATCCGGGCGTAGTCGATGCTGCGGCGGAAGTGGTCGTCGATGTCAGCGTATGAATAGTGATGGATGTCGCCGCTGAGCCGGCCGGTAGGGCCGTCCACCTCGAGCCGGTCGTGGGGGTTGTGGCCGGTCCACTGGGCGGCGCCGTTTTTCACGAGTCGAAGTCGCCACTCGGGATACCAGACATGCCTCAGCCAGTCGCCGAGGTACCAGGTGAGACGGCTTACCTCATAACCGGCTTTTTGATCCTGGTCCTGTTTTTCCAGGAGATTGCGTATGTTCGCTGCCAATTCGGGGCTGATCGGCTCATCGGCGTCGAGTGAAAGGATCCAGGGTTGATGGCAGGCGGCCAGGGCCCGGTTTTTCTGCTCGACATGCCCCGGCCAGTCGGTCTCGATGACCTGGGCGCCGTGGTCGCGGGCGATGGCGACTGTCGAGTCCGTCGATCCTGAATCAACAACGACCACCTCCGCCGGCTGCAGCGGCTCGAGGCTATCGAGCAGCCTCGGCAGGTTCGCTTCCTCGTCCTTGGTGATGATGGCGACGGACAAGGATAGTGCCTGTCCCAAAGTTTTTGCTCCCGACTCGTCGTTCAACTTAGCTCAGTCCGCGTTCGACGAGATCGCGGAAGTACGCGACGGTCGGCTGCAGGCCGTCGACCAGCGGTACTGTTGGCGTCCACTCGAGGGTCTGCTGGGCAAGACTGATGTCGGGCTGGCGCTGGCGCGGGTCGTCGGCGGGCAGCGGTGCGTGGATCATCTGGCTTTTCGCCCCGGTTTCGTCGATCACCGCACGGGCGAGCTCGCGCATGGTGAACTCGCCGGGGTTGCCGAGATTGACCGGGCCGGTCACCGCGGCATCGGTGTTCATGAGCCGGAGCAGCCCTTCGACCAGATCATCCACATAGCAGAACGAGCGGGTCTGCTCGCCGTCGCCGTAGAGCGTGATGTCCTCGCCCCGCAGTGCTTGCATGATGAAGTTCGAGACCACGCGGCCGTCATTGGGGTGCATGCGCGGGCCGTAAGTGTTGAAGATCCGCGCCACCTTGATTTCGAGGTCGTGCTCGCGGTGGTAGTCAAAGAACAGCGTCTCGGCGCAGCGTTTGCCCTCGTCGTAGCAGGCACGCGTGCCGATTGGGTTGACGTGTCCCCAATAGTCCTCGGTCTGCGGGTGGATCTCCGGGTCGCCGTAGACCTCGCTGGTGGAGGCCTGAAGGATCGGGACATTCAGCCGCTTCGCGAGTCCCAGCATGTTGATCGCACCGTGCACGCTGGTCTTGGTGGTCTGGACCGGATCGCGCTGGTAGTGAACGGGCGAGGCCGGGCAGGCCAGGTTGAAGATGCCATCGACCTCGACGAATAACGGGAAGGTCACGTCGTGGCGCATCGCTTCGAAATGCGGGTCATCGAGCAGATGGGCGATGTTGTCGCGGCTGCCGGTCAGGTAGTTATCGACACACAGCACGGCATGACCGGCGCCGATGAGTCGGTCACACAGGTGCGAGCCAATGAACCCTGCGCCGCCGGTGACGAGGTACGTTTTACGGAAGTGGTTACGAGTCGGCATGAGTAGGGCTCTCGGCTGGTTGCATCACGTGACTGGCGGTGCGGTGTGATCGATGGCCCGGATGACTTCGTCGGGCGAGATGCCGCGCAGGCAATTGAGGTGTCCCAGCGGACACTCTCGGGCAAAGCAGGGGCTGCACTCGAGGTGGTGGTAGATAATCTGCGCGTGCCTGCTAAGTGGCGGAGTATATTCAGGATCTGACGAGCCGTACAGGGCGATCACGCGGGTGGGCGTGGCGGCTGCGATGTGCATCAGCCCCGAATCGTTGGTGACCACCGTGGTGCTTGCAGCCAACAGATCAATGGCCTGGCTGAGGGTTGTCTGCCCGGCAAGATCGAGGGCTCCGGGCGCATCCTGCGCAATCGAGCGGGTGATCTCGGCATCTTTGGCTGCGCCGAGCAGCCAGACCGCTGCGCCACGGGCCAGATAATGCCGCGCCAGTGCGGCAAACGACGCGGCCGGCCAGCGCTTAGCCGGACCGTATTCGGCGCCGGGGCAGAGGGTGATGATCGTGCCCGTCCCAAACCGCGGCGCGATCTCCAGGTCCTCGAGCGTGCGCTTTTGCTGCGTGGCGGTGCTGGTGAGTGCGGGGGTGGGTTGGGTCGTGCCCGGTTGGATTGTGCCTGTCCCAAACTTCCCGCCCTCGAAGTCGGCCAACGACACGAAGCGGTCCACTGTCCGGTAGGTGCGCTCACGGTCGAGCGGGCGGATGTCGTTGAGCAGCCCGTAGCGGTGCTCTCCCAGGTAGCCGGTTCGATGCGGTATGCGGGCGAGCCACGGCACGAGGGCCGCTTTGGCCGAGCGTGGCAGCACGATGGCCTGGCGATGGCGCAGGCGTTTTAGTGCCTGTCCCAATCTCCAACGCCTGAGCAGCCCCAGTTCGCCGTGGGCCACCGGCAGTGTCAGGGTGTGGCGCACTTCGGGCATGCGCTCGAGTAGTGCCTGTCCCCAAGTGGGTGCGATCACGTCAATCGGGCGTTCGGGGGATTGCTGCCGAAGGGTTTTGAAAAGGCTCTGCGCCATGACCATGTCGCCCACCCAGCCGGGGCCCACCACCAGCACGGCGTCATCCCGCTGGTTGCTCATGAGCGATCCCCACGCCGGTTATGCGGTTTTTGCAGGGCGTCGGCATAGGCGGGGCGCTCGTCCGGTGGGGGGTGTTTGAAGCGCCGGTGGAGCCAGAGGTACTGCTCGGGGTGGGCGCGAATCCCGCGCTCCAGCACGGCGTTCATCCATTGCGCGTCGGTGCGGTCGTTGCCGGTGGGGAACCTGTCCATCGCCGGGCCCAGCGAGACGGTGTAGCCGTCGCCGGTCGTGTTGACGTGGAAGAACATCGGCACGACCCGGGCGTTGGTCATGCGGCAAAGGCGCATCAGTCCGGTGGTCGTGGGTGTACGCACGCCCATGAAGGGGACGAATTCGCTGTTCTGCGTGCCGTAGTCCTGATCGCCGGCGTACCAGACAGGGATGCCCTTTTTCAGGGTCCGGACAATCTGGCGAAGATCGGTCCGCGGCAGCACGCCGGCCAGTGTGCGCGAGCGGCTGCGCAGCATCGCCTGATCCATCAGCGGTTTTTTGCGCATCGGCTTGTAGATGACAGCCATGCGAATACGCGGGCCGATCAGCCGTGCCGCGAGTTCAACGCACAGGAAATGGCCCGAGAGCAGGACCACCGGCCTCCCGTCGGACTGCGCGGCCTGCAGATGCGCCAGCCCATCGACCTGGCAGGGGATCTGGTCCACTGCCCGTCCGCCAAACCAGGCGAGTGCGGTCTCGGCGACCGCACGACCGGTGTAGCGGAGGTTGGCTCGAATGACCTGCTCGCGTTGTGCCTGTCCCCATTCAGGAAAGCACAGCTCAAGGTTTCGGTTCGCGACGTGGCGGCGCTGGGTCGGCAGTCGATTGAACAGGCCACCGAGGGTTTCGCCTAATTTAAATGCAATGCGCGGCGGCAGTCTGCCGAGGCTCCAGAACACGGCAAGGGTCAGTCGCTGGCTGATTCGGTTGCGCATCGTGGGCGCGGGCGGGCTGGTATCGGTCACGTCAGGGGGAGCTCTGATCGGCTGTTGGCGCGTGCTTGAGCGCGGTGGCTGCTAGAATCTGCATCATGGTTCACACAATCTACCGCCTCGAGGGTTTCGATGCAGCTTGAATTGCCGGATTTTGAGGCCGCCCGGGTGCTCGTGGTCGGTGATGTAATGCTTGATCGCTACTGGCACGGCCCGACCCGTCGTATCTCGCCTGAGGCGCCGGTGCCGGTGTTGCGCGTGGATGGCGAGGACATGCGACCGGGCGGCGCGGCCAACGTCGCCATGAATCTTGGTGCACTGGGCGTTCAGGTGCGAATCATCGGGCTCATCGGGGATGACGACCACGGCCGGCTTCTCGAGGCCTCGCTGCGGGCCGGCGGCGTCGAGCCGATGCTCAAGCGTGTCGATACTCACCCCACGATCTGCAAGCTGCGCGTGCTCAGCCAGCGACAACAGCTCATGCGGCTTGATTTCGAGCGGCCATTCACGGCCTCGGAAACCGACGGCCTGACCGATCTGTTCAGGTCCGCGCTCGCGGATACCGATGTCGTCATCGTCTCCGACTATGCCAAGGGCACGCTCTCGCACGTCGAGGCGCTGATCGCTGAAGCGCGGAACGTGCCTGTCCCAATCCTCGTCGACCCCAAAGGCACGGACTGGCAGCGCTACGCCGGCGCCACACTGCTCACCCCCAACCTTGGCGAATTCCGGCAGTATCAGGACAGGCACGGTGCCGGTCGGTCGGCTCGGGGGGATGAGGTTTGGGACAGGCACTTTCTTGAGACGGTCGTCCCGCCGGTGCTGGATGACCTGTCAATCGCGGGAATGCTGGTGACGCGCGGCGAGGCCGGGATGAGCCTGCTGCGCTCCGACGCGCAGCCATTCCACCTGCCGGCTCATGCCCAGGAGGTTTTTGATGTGACCGGCGCGGGCGATACGGTGATCGCCTTGCTGTCGGCGTCGCTGGCCGCGGGGTCCGATTTTCATCAGGCGACCGCGATCGCCAACTTTGCGGCCTCGCTGGTCGTGGCCAAGGTGGGTACGGCGTCAGTGACCGTGCCGGAGCTGGAGGCTGCGATCGGGCAGTCACCGCGGGATCATCCAGTCACCGACCCGCAGACGCTGCTGAAAATCCTCGAGCCGCTGCGCGAGCGCGGTGAGCGCATTGTCATGACCAACGGCTGCTTCGATCTTCTACACGCGGGGCACGTCCATTATCTGGGACAGGCGCGGGCGCGGGGCGACCGCCTGATCGTCGCCGTCAATGACGACGAATCCGTGAGACGTCTCAAAGGGGCAGGCCGTCCGGTGATGCCTCTGGCGCAGCGCATGGCGGTCCTCTCGGCGTTGGCGGCGGTTGATTGGGTCATTCCGTTTGCGGATGACACCCCCGCGAATCTGATCGAAACGCTGCTGCCCGATGTGCTGGTCAAGGGTGGTGATTATCGACCGGAGGCGATTGCCGGCTACGACGCCGTCACTGCGGCAGGTGGCGAGGTGGAAGTGCTTGATTTTGTGGACGGCGAATCCACCAGCTCAATCATTGAGCGCATTCAGGGGCCGGACTCGTAGGCCTCGAGCAATCGCGGCCAGCCCCGCTCAAACGCTTCCGTCAGCCCGGGCTCTTGGTCGAGCGAGCGTTTCAATCGCGCCAGGCTTCGGGTTTTCAGGAGAGCGTTGGCACGCAGATGCCCTCGGTCCCAATCGATCAACCAGACCTCATGGCTCTCATCGATCAGTATGTTGCGAATATTCAGATCCGGGTGATGCGCACTCGCATCATGAAAGCCGCGCACCACCCGCCCGATCTTCGCCCAAATCGCCGTCGAAGCGTCATCAGCCACCCGATCGGCCATCGACCGAGCGCCTGGGATCCGTTCGGTAAGGATGTCCGCCGTGTAGGTCATCGTCTGTCGCTGAACGCGTCCTAAGAACGGGACAGGCACAAAAAAATTCAGTGCTCGCAACCGCGCCATCACCGCCAGCTCCCGCCACGGACGGCTCCGCGAGAGTCCCGTCCAGATAAATCGGTCGTCGCTCAAGTGACGGGGCAGGCCGCCACGGCGGTAGTGACGGAGAACCAGGTGCTTACCGTGGGCACGCAGGAAGTAGGCCTGGGCGCGACCGGTGGCCTGACCGTCGAGCAAGCCCTGGGCCCGCAGCGCGTCAACATCGAACAGTTGAGGGGAATGGCTGGCGGGCGAGGCCGGATCTGGGCTGATAAAGTACTCATCATCCTTTTGTCGGACGCTTATATGCCCCATTACCGTCCAAACCCGGCTGAACCGCTGCCAGAACGGTTGTGTCTGTTTCGTCTCTCAGCGATTGGCGATTGCTGCAATATCGTTCCCGTTGTCCGCACGCTCCAGACCCAGCTGCCGGATACGCAGCTCACCTGGGTGATGGGCAAAGTGGAAGCCAGTCTACTGGGTGATCTGGATGGCGTGGAAGTCATTGCGCACGACAAAAACAACGGGACAGGCACATTGCGGCGCCAGCTTGGCGCCCGCAGATTCGATGCCTTGTTGCTGATGCAGGTCGCGTTGCGGGCGGGCCTGGCTTCGAGAGCTGTCCGTGCGCCGCTACGCGTGGGGTTTGATCGCGCTCGGGCGCGGGACGGTCATGGCCTTTTCATCAATCGTCGGATTCCCGCATCACCGCCCGGTCATGTCACTGAGGGGTTTTTCGGTTTCTGTGAAGCACTCGGGGTCCGGGATCGAACGCTGAAATGGGACATCCCGGTCCCGCAGGCGGCGAGGGACGAGGTTGATCGCTTGGTCGCAGGGACGCCGCTGATGGTGATCAGCCCCTGTAGCAGTGAGCGCTTTCGCAACTTCCGCAACTGGCCGGCTGAGCACTACGCCGAAGTTGTTCGGCATGCCGCCAAACACCATGGCCTGCAGGTCGTTCTCACCGGCGGGCACAGCGAGCTCGAGTACGCCTATGCAGAGCGTATCGAGCGGGCGCTGGCGGGCAGCAATAACGTGCCTGTCCCAAACCTCGTGAACCTGGTCGGTCGCACCAACCTGAAAACCCTGTTCGCCCTCATCCAGCGCGCAACGGTGGTGATTGCTCCCGACTCGGGGCCGGTGCATATGGCGGTGGCGGCGGGGACGCCGGCTATCGGGCTCTACGCGACGTCCAACCCGGATCGCACCGGACCAGTGCTGGGCCGAAAGTGGGTGGTCAACGCCTATCCGGCCGCTGTTCAGCGCTTTCTCAAGCGATCGGTTGAAACAGTCCGCTGGGGCCGGCGTGTGCGCGATCCCGGTGCCATGTCGCTGATCACCCCGGCGATGGTGGTCGAGCGTCTGGATCAATTAATGGCGACGCCCGCCGATGAGCGGTTGCACGAATGAACCTGGCTGCCTATCGCCTGATATCCCGAGCGCTTTCGCCGGCTTATCGCGTCTATCTGTGGCGTCTGGGGCGGAAAAATACCGCTTTTAAAAACGGTCGGGAGCAGCGCTGGGGCCGCTTTGGCAGTCACCCGCCAAAGGCCGGAGCCATCTGGGTGCATGCCGCTTCGGTGGGGGAAGTGCGGGCGGCGCAGAGCCTGATTGATCGGTTGGTGGTCGACGGGCGCTCTCTCTATATCACCACCAATACGCCAACGGGGTTGGAAACCCTGGCGCGGCGCTATCGGGGGACCGTCGAGTACGGGTATGCCCCGGTGGATGTCCCCGGGGCTGTCGAGCGATTTGTGGACGCGCTTTCACCGGCGGCTGCCGTGTTTATCGAACTTGAGATCTGGCCGAATCGTCTCGACACACTTGCCCGGCGGAGCGTCCCCGTGGCGCTGATCAATGCCCGCCTGAGCGCCGCAAGTCTCAAGCGATATCAGCGACTGGGTGCCCTGATCAAGCAGTCGCTCCGGGGGCTCACCTGCCTGTGCGCACAGACCGAGGAGGACGCCCAGCGGTTCAGTGAATTAGTAGGGAGTGATGGGCCGGATAACGTGCCGGACAACGTGCCTGTCCCAAAGCGACATATCCACATCACCGGCAATCTCAAGTTCGATCAGCCAGTCGATGCCCGTCAGGCGGAGGCCGGCATGCGGCTCAGGGCCTTTATAGGTGAGGAGCGCCCGGTCTGGGTGGCCGCCAGTATCCGGCAGGGAGAGTCCGAGCTAATCCGACATGCCCATCAGATGGTGCTTGAAGCCTTTCCTGATGCGCTTTTGATCGCCGTGCCCCGCCATCCCGAGCGCTTCCAGTGGCCGGCTGATGGTGCGGACAGGTCCGAAGAAGTTTGGGACAGGCACGTTCTCAAGGTATCAGATCTCAACGATTCCATCGCTCTGGACCGCTCCACGAGAGTCTTGCTCGGCGACACCATGGGTGAGATGACCCGATATCTATCCGCGGTCGATCTGGCATTTGTTGGGGGAAGTCTGGTGCCCGTCGGGGGACACAACCCGCTTGAACCCGCCGCGCTCGGTAAGCCGATCCTGATGGGGCCTTTCGTGACCAACTGCCAGCAGATCGATGCGCTGCTAGGCCGTTGCGGGGGGCGGATCAGAGTCGAGACCGCCGCCGACCTGGCCCAGTCGGTGACGATGCTGCTTCGGGACAGGCACTTTCTCGAGCAAACCGGCCGCAATGCCCAGACGCTCATCGAAGCCCACCGCGGGGCCAGTGAGCGGACGTTGGATATCCTCGAGCGGTGCGTTCTGCCGCCGCTCAGGACTCCCCGAGCAGATCATTGACCCGCTCGAGATCAGCTTCGGTCAACGTCCCGGCGGCCTGCCGTAAACGCAGGGTGTTCACCAGATACGCGTTGCGCGCCTGCTCGTAATCGCGCTCGGCGTTGAATAGCTCGCGCTGCGCGTTGAGCACATCGACAATGGTCCGAGTACCAACCTCAAAACCCGCTTCCGTGGCCTCCAGCGCGGACCGGGTCGAAACACGGGCCTGATCAAGTGCCCGAACCCGCTCCAGCGCTGTTTGAACGCCCCGGTATGCATCAGCCGCGTTGCGGCCGACTGTCCGGCGCGTTTCCTCCAGCGCCTCGCGCGCTTCGGTATACCGGAACTGCGCTTCACGGACATTGGAGGATACTTCGCCGCCCTGATAGAGCGGGAAGTTGAGCTCAACACCCGCACTCAGTTGGTTGGTTTCACGCTCGATACCATCGTTGTTGTAGTTGCGCGAGCGGTTGTATCCGGCCACCAGATCGGCGGTCGGCAAGCGCCCGCCGCGCTGGACATCAACCCCTTCCATGGCGGCCTCTGCGGCAAACCGGGCAGCCGCCAGCTGGCGGTTTTCCTCTTCGGCCTGCTCACGCCAGGTGGCCGGATCCTCGGGTTCGGGAGCGGTAAGCGAGACTTCAGCCCGCACGGCATCGAGCTGTTCCGGGGCGCGGTCGGTGAGTTCGCGCAGCTCCTCTCGCCGGCTCTCGAGATCGTCTTCGGCCTGCAGCCGCTCCGCCTGGGCCAGATCGGCTCTCGCTCGGGCTTCTTCGACATCAGTGCGGGCGATCACTCCCACCTCGAAGCGCTGCTCGGCCTGATCGAGCTGACGTCGGATCGCGTCGAGGTTCGCTTCCGCCGCGTCCAGCGCCTCGCGGGCGTCGAGCACTGCGAAGTAGCGCTCAGCCACGCGCAGGATAAGTTCCTGCCGGGCAAAATCGAACTCGGCCCGCGCCTGACTGACTTGAGCGTCCGCTCGATCGACAGCCTGGCTCTGTGAGTAGCGATACAGCGGCTGGGTCAGCGATACCCCGTAGGTAAGCTGTTGGAACTGATCGTCGGTCTCCCGATTATCGATCGCATCGTAGGTCGAGCTCAGCGCGACGTCCAGTTTCAGTCCGGCCTGTGCCTGTGGCAGCAGCTCCTCTCTGGCGTTGCGATCTGCGATTGCCTGCTGAAACTGCGGGTCGCTGGTGCGCGCCTGCTCGTAGATGCTCGTCAGGCTCTCGGCGTTCGCCAGGTTCGGGACAGCCACAAAAATGGCCGCCGCAAAAAGGGCCGTCCGCGCCGGCGTCTGTCTGGGGTCACGCATTGCGTAATAACCTGCTTGATCAGTATTTCGGTAAATCGGGGTCAACGGAATGGCACCAGGCGTCGATCCCGCCGCTCAGGTTGAAGACTCGTGAGTGCACATTTTGTTCAAGCCACTGGGCCACTTGAGCGCTTCTGACGCCATGGTGGCAAATCACGACGATGTCCTGGTCCGCCGGGACTCGCTCAGCAAGGCTTGGGTCAATGCCGCTCATGGGCTCGAACATACTGCCCTCGAGGTGGTTGATCCGCGTTTCCCAATCCTCGCGGACATCGAGCAGCGTGAAACGTGCCTGTCCCGTTGTCAGTTGCTCGTGCAATTCCCTAGGTGTAATCGTCAGCAAAGCATTGATCCGTTGCGGTCCCGGTCAGACCGCGAAACTGCGTGTGACGGGGGCTCCGACCAGCGCCGGCGCACTTGTGTCAAACAGACTCTCACGTGCCCATTGGTCCTCGCCGACGCGCGTGATCAGAACGGCTTCCATGATGGGGGGCTGTCCCACAATCAGAAACAATCGCCCGCCCTGGGTCAGGCTGCGATGGAATCCCTGATGGAGTTCCGGCAGTGAGCCGGTAACCGCAATGACATCGTAGCGACGGCCGTCATCCCATCCCAACGCTGCATCCCCGGTCTCGAGGCGGTTGTTTTCGATCGCCTGCTTTTTCAGGTTGGAAGCGGCAAGCTCGGTGAATTCCGGGTAGAGATCCACACTCGTGACATCCGCCGCCATCTCCCCGAGGCAGGCCGTCAAATACCCGGTTCCAGTACCGATCTCCAGAGCCCGCTCGTTCGGCTGCGGATCAAGCGCCTGCAGCAAGCGGCCGACCACCTTGGGTTCGAGCATCACCTGGTCATGATCGATCGGCACCTGCATGTCGGCATATGCGAGGTTGGCGAACGCACTCGGCGTGAAGCGGTCGCGCGGCATCCTGTGCATCACTTCGAGCACACGCTCGTTGAGGATTTCCCACGTGCGCAGCTGCTGCTCCACCATGTTGTCTCGCGCCGTTGCGAGGTTGACGTCGGTCATCGAGTTAAACCTATTGAGTGTCGACAGGGGCTGGGGTGTCAGGGACGCGTGGCGACGGGCGGTAATGACTGTTCCTCCAACGTGCCTGTCCCGAACCAGATTCTACTGAAACCCTAAGCACTTTGCTTGAATGCGACAAGTTCGGCCTGACCCCCCTCATATGGGGGATACCAATGCCTCCCTTCCGCGTGGATACTCAGAGTCGACCAGCCGCTGGGCCGATGGACTTGGCAGCAGGGACGCTGATTTATCCCCGGACTGGCGGCTGGTCACCTTCCTCCTTCTCCCCATTCGCTTGACCTGCCGCTCGTCGGACGGCCGCTGCCGTTCGGTCGCTCAGGCGTGGATTGGGCTGGTGATCGATCCATTTGTTGGCGACACTGCAGTCGTGGGCAGTCGCTGGTGACGGGGTCGAGGAAAGGACGCCAAGCACCACGGCCGGCGGCTGTTTCCACCTTTTCCATAACGCTTGCATAGACCGTCGAGGAGCAGACCAGGGATGGGGCAACCACGACGCAATCAGATTTCGCTTGAGGCAACGCCTTACTACCACCTCGTTTCCCGGTGCGTGCGCCGGCAGTTCCTCTGCGGGAAAGATTCCCTCACCGGCCAGGACTATTCGCATCGGCGCGAGTGGATCAAGGCACGGCTTGCCCATCTGGTTGACGTGTTCGCAATTGATCTTTGCGCCTATGCGGTGCTGTCCAACCACTATCACCTCGTGGTGCGCGTCAATGAGAGTGACGCCCGAGCTCTCAAACCCCGGGAGGTCATTCAGCGCTGGTTACGGATCTTCAGA
The DNA here is from genome assembly GCF_009805925.1 of Spiribacter sp. SSL99. Taxonomy (NCBI): domain Bacteria; kingdom Pseudomonadati; phylum Pseudomonadota; class Gammaproteobacteria; order Chromatiales; family Ectothiorhodospiraceae; genus Spiribacter; species Spiribacter sp. SSL99. Next base: position 30,450 of record NZ_MAOM01000020.1, read on the forward strand.
GGACCGGCGTGGATGCACGAGTTTGTCAGCGCGGGTGAGTCCGCGACGCCTCATCCAGCGATGCGCCTGATGATCGAGGGATATCGCTCACGTCTGATGAGTATTTCGTGGTTCATGCGCTGCCTGAACGAGCCCATCGCTCGTCGCGCTAATCACGAGGATGGTGTTACAGGCCACTTCTGGCAGGGCCGCTACCGGTCTCAGGCGCTGGCGGATGAAGGGGCGCTGCTTGCCGCCATGACCTATGTCGACCTTAACCCGCTGCGTGCGGGGATGGTGGATCGCCCGGAAGCAGGGCGTGACTGTTCGGCCGTCCAACGATTCAAGCAGGCCGCCACGGGGACCGATAAGGCCTCCGGGCCAGTCATCATGCCTTTCTCCGGTACCGATCTCGGAATGGCTGCTGGTGACCTTCCCGGAGAAAAATTTGAGTATCTGGAGTTACTCGACTGGACCGGACGTCATATGACCAAACCAGGTGTCCCAGTGATTGCCGCGGAGATGCCGCCGATAGCGGAACGGCTTGGTCTCGCGGCTCGAGGTCTGGTGGAGTTCGTAACAGGTCAGACGCGCTACCGTCAGGCGGTGCTGGGGGATGCCGTCAGGCTACCAGGCCTGGCGCGGCAGCTCGGGCGCCGCTACGTCAGGGGGTATCGCAGCGCCGCCGGTCTTTTCCTTGAGACGAGCGATAACCTCAATGCGAGCCCAGGCTAGCGCGCGGGTCGAAGTCAAAGGCCTCCCTGAACGACTCAAAAGCCGCCTTCGCATCCTCCGTTTTGGCCGGCGGGTTGACGATCATGAGGCTGACATACTGATCACCGGGGGTTTTTCCGGGCATGCCCCGTCCCTTCAGCCGTAGCCGCTTCTGGCTCTGGCTTTCAGCAGGGATAGTCAGCTCAACTTTTCCGCCGAGCGTCGGTACCGCGACTGTGGCGCCCAACGCCGCCTCCCACGGTGCGACAGGAAGCACCAGATGGACATCTTTGCCATCGAGCTGGAAGTGTCGATGGGGCTTGATCAGGATCCTGATCAGAAGGTCCCCGTTCTCCCCGCCAAAAGGTGATGCTTCGCCCTGACCCTTCAGGCGTATCCTCTGCCCATCAGTGACGCCGGCCGGGATTTTGACTTTGAGTTCGCGGCGCTCGGATTGTGCCTGTCCCGCTGCTGTGAAGCTGACCGTCCTGGTGGCCCCGCTGTAGGCATCCTCAAGGTCGACTTCGAGCTCAGCGCTGACATCCCGTCCCTGCGCGCTCGTGCCTTGGTGCCTGTCCCGATCCGGCCCCCGCTGCTGACCGCGGAACTCGCCGAAGGGGTCATTGAAACCGCCCGCTGCGCCGCGGCCAAAGATACTTTCGAAAAAGTCGCTGAAATCACCAAAGTCACCGCCGCTGCTAAATCCTGAGGTTGTGTTGGATCCAGTGCGCTGGTTCCCCGGCGGTGGTGAGTAGTCCTGGCCTGCCTGCCAGTTCTCGCCGAGCTGGTCATAGAGCTTGCGCTTTTCCGGATCCTTCAGGACTTCGTATGCCTCGGATATGCGCTTGAACTGGGCTTCCGCGTCTGGCTCTTCGCTTACGTCCGGGTGGTATCGGCGCGCAAGCCGGCGGTATGCCTTCTTGATCTCGTCGGCCGACGCATCCCGGTTGACGCCGAGGGTTTTGTAGTAGTCCTGATACTCCATGCCTTTTTGCGCCTGTCCCAAACCTGGTATACCCATAGACCTTGTGTTTTCCCGGAGCAAATTCAAGGAGTAAGGCGTCCGCAGCATTGCAGCGTGACATCGATGCTGGTATAAAACACAGCTCAGTGAGCGCAGTTGCGCATCAGCTCGGTAACGGATTTCGGGAGGGCCAAATGGCCAAAGTCTGTCAGGTCACCGGCAAGCGCCCGATGACCGGAAACAACGTCTCACACGCCAACAACAAGACGCGCCGGCGCTTCCTGCCCAACCTGCGCTATCATCGGTTCTGGCTCGAGAGCGAGAGCCGTTGGGTAAGGCTGCGGATCTCCAGTAAGGGGATGCGGCTCATCGATAAACTCGGCATCGAGCAGGTTGTATCGGATCTGCGCAGCCGCGGCGAAAAGGTCTGAGGTAATCATGCGCGACAAGATCAAACTTGTATCGACCGCCGGCACGGGGCATTTCTACACTACCGACAAGAACCGTCGGAACACGCCCCATAAGCTTGAGTTCCGCAAGTACGACCCGGTGGTGCGCAAGCACGTGGTGTACAAGGAAGCCAAGATCAAATAAAAGTCTTGCAAGGCGCAGACTTCAAGGCCCGCTACAAGCGGGCTTTTTTATGCCCGATTGACCCTGAGCGGGGGCGAGCTGATGCCCGAACTACCTGAAGTCGAGACGACACGTCGGGGCCTTGAGCCACACTGTGTCGGGCGGGTCATAGAACGAGCAGTTGTCCGCGAGTCGAGGCTGCGCTGGCCGATTCCCGCCGAGTTGGCAACGGCGATCACCGGGGCTCGGATCTGGCAGCTGGACCGTCGTGGCAAATACCTGATCATGCGGCTCGACTCAGGTAGCGCTGTGATGCTGCACCTGGGGATGTCCGGCTACATCAGAGTGGTCCCGCCGCACACCCCGCCCCTCAAGCATGACCATGTCGACTTTCTCGTGGGGAGTGACTGCTGTCTGCGGTTTCATGATCCGAGGCGCTTTGGAAGCATCCACCTGACCGAAGAGCCCGCCGAGTCACACTCGCTGCTGCGCTCACTGGGGCCTGAGCCTTTTGATGCCCGGTTTGATGGCGCCTATCTTTATGCTCAGGCCGGTAACCGACGGCTGGCAGTCAAGGCATTCATCATGGACAGCCGCATCGTCGTCGGTGTCGGGAACATCTACGCGACCGAAGCCTTGTTTCGTGCGGGGATCCACCCGGCCCGTGCGGCAGGCCGGGTGTCCCGGAAGCGCTTCGAGGGCCTCGCTGCCACAATTCGGGCAGTGCTCGCCGAGGCGATCGAGGCAGGGGGCACGACCCTTCGCGACTTCAGCCGCAGCGACGGCCAGCCGGGCTATTTTCAGCAATCCCTGGACGCTTACGGACGAGGCGGACAGCCCTGCAGGCGCTGCGGACGGATGCTGCGCACAAGCCGCCTCGGCCAGCGCGCCACTGTGTACTGCCCTGGTTGTCAACGCTGAAAGCGGTTGGCGACGAAGATTTGTGGCCTGCCATCTGCGCTGTCAGTTATTCGCGTTAAGTGCCTGTCCCAAAAAATCCATCATCGCCGCCCAGGACTTGAGGTCGGCGCTGGCGTCGTATCGCTCGCTCGCATGCCAGTCGGTGAAGGCATGGCGTGCGCCGCCGTAAATCTCCATGTCATAGGCGGCACTGTCCTCATCCAGTCTTGCAGCCAGGTCAGCGACATCGCTCATGGGAGCGACCTGGTCATTGCTGCCGTGGAGGATCAGCAAGGGAGCCTGGACTTGCTCATAGGTCTGTCCATCGGGCGTTGCCAGACCGCCGTGGAAGGACACAAATCCCTCTAGATCAGCGCCGGAGCGCGCCCACTCGAGCGCCGCAGCACCTCCAAAGCAGTAACCGATCGCCACTGCAGTGTCGGCTCCGATCGCCGATTGATTATCGGCTGCATCAAGCCCTGACTCCATGAGTGCCCGCATGCGGTCGCGATCGGCGTAAAGGGCATTGGTCAGTTCGCGGCGTCGCTCAATGCTCTGCGGACGAACACCTGCGCCAAACAGGTCCACCGCAAACGCGGCGTAACCGGCCTGGGCGAGCATCTCGGCCCGCGCTTTCTCATAATCTCCAAGGCCGTCCCAGTCATGGATGATGATGACTGTCGGTTGCTCGCTGCCAAGGGCGCTGTTGTAAGCCGCATAGCCCTCGAACGCCTGCTCGCCATGACTGTAACGAACAGTCTCGGTCACGATTTCCGCTTGAGCGATTGCGGGTATCAGCACCATCACCGCTGCGGCAGTCACTGAATGAAGGATGTAACGCATGGTTTTGCTCCTTGGCTGAAAACGGGCTGATAACGTGCCTGTCCCAAACTTTTACCCAGTCCCAAACTTTCACCCAAGCTCGGCCAGCACGCGATCCGTAAACTCGACGGTGCCAGCGGTGCCTCCAAGGTCGCGGGTCATGACTTTGCCTTCGCCGGTGACAGCTTCCAGGGCGCTCATTAGGTCGGTCGCGGCGTCGTTTTCGTTGAGATGCTCGAGCATCATGACAACGGTCCAGATCATGGCGATCGGGTTTGCGATGTCCTGACCGGCGATGTCCGGCGCTGAACCATGCACGGGCTCGAACATCGATGGCACGCCGGGATCCGGGTTGATGTTCGCGGAGGGGGCGACACCGATCCCACCGGCCGTCGCCGGGCCCAGGTCCGAGAGGATATCCCCGAACAGGTTGGTGCCAACGATGACATCGAACCAGTCCGGATGCGTGACCAGATTGGCGGCCAGGATGTCGACGTGATACTGCTCGACATTGACCGCCGGGTAACGTGGCGCCATCGCTGCGACCTGCTCATCCCAGAAGGGCATACTGTGCTTGATGCCATTGGATTTGGTGGCGTAGGCAAGCGTCTGGCGCGCCCGCGAATCGGCAAGCCGGAAGGCATAATCGAGGATCCGCTCGCTACCCTTGCGGGTGATGACATTGGCCTGGATGGCCATGGCCTCAGGAAGCCCGTCATACATGCGCCCGCCGATGTCCGAGTACTCACCCTCGTTATTCTCGCGGACCACAAGGTAGTTGATGTCCTCGGGGCCGCGATCGCGCAGCGCCGAGGTGAGACCCCGGAGCAGTCGCACGGGACGCAGGTTGACGTACTGCCCGAACTCACGCCGGATAGGCAGGAGAAGCCCCCAGAGCGAGACATGATCGGGTACACCCGGATAGCCCACCGCGCCCAGCAGGATCGCGTCGTGAGGCCGAAGCTGCTCGATCCCATCCGCGGGCATCATCACCCCATGCCGCGCGTAGTACTCGCAGGAGTAGGGGAAGTCGGTGAATTCGAAGTTCAGCCCGGGACGGCGGGAGAGCGCCTCGAGACAGCGTAGCGCGCTTGGCATTACCTCGGCGCCAATCCCGTCGCCAGGAATCAGTGCGATGCGGTGGGTCATGGGGGCCTCTATTGTCTAGTTTTCTTCGGATAGCGCGCCCGCGCGCAGCAATAGCCGTCGATCGACACGGGGCAGAGATTCCGGTCCGTGACCGAGGACGATGGCGGTCCGCGCTGACAGCCAGTCGGAGAGTCTCGCTGAGACAGCCTCCGCGGTCTGCTCGTCCAGGCCGGTCAACGGCTCATCAAGGATGACGAGTTGAGGATTGCGCATGAAAAGGCGAGCCAGTGCAAGACGTCGTGCCTGTCCCGCTGATAGCTCCATGCCGGACTCGCCTACCCAGGTGTGTAAGCCCTGATCCGTTGATGCCACGAATCCATCCAGCTGAACACTTTGCAAGGCTGCCCACATCATCGACTCGTCGGCATGCTGGTTGGCGATGCGGAGGTTGCCCGCGAATGAGCCGCTGAAAAGGTCGGTCTGCTGGGTGAGGTAGGCGATATCCGGATATAGGGCGTCAAGATCAAATGTCTCGATCGAGGTTCCATCAATCTCGACCGTGCCGCTATCTACCTTAAGCTGACCGGCAATCATGGCGGCGATGCTGGATTTTCCGCAGCCGGATACGCCAATAATCCCGATGGTCTCCGCGGGCGATACATCCAGGTGGAGATTATCGAGGACGCGGGCACCCGCCCCGCGCACGAGCGACACGGCGTTGATGCTCACAGGCGGCGCGTGGCTGAGGCCCTCGGTGCGCGGGTGTGCTCCAGCCGGTTGAACCGTGGTTTTGGAGCTGGCGTCTGACGTCTGTTTTGTGCCTGTCCCGTTGTTCCCGTTGTTCGTCGAGAGGCCGTCGATTGTGCCTGTCCCATTACTCACATTACTCACCCCATTACTCAGCCGTTGCGCGGAGGCGCGGGCGCGGGCGAGCTGGAGGCCGGCGGCGGGGAGGACGCCGAGCGGTTCGAGCAGCGCCAGTACGGCGAGGGGCATCATGACGGCAAAGGGGCCGCTGGTCTGACCGGTCTGGAAAAGATGCAGGGCGATGAGTAGCACCAGCACGGCGGTTAGATGGATGCCGCTGTTGAGGATCGATTCGCCGTAGGCCATGCGTTTGGCAATCCGTTCATCGCGCCGGCGGGCCTGGTCGTCGGCTTGCATCACGGCCTGGCGATGATGCTCCAGGCTGCCGAAGGCGGTCAGCTCCGAGAGTCCCGTGACGTGATCCATGGCACTTGCACGAAGCGCGGCGGATGATGCCGCCAGATCCCGGGTGAGCTGCTGGCCGGTGTGCCAGGCCATCCAGAGGGCCCCGCCGGCCATCGTCGTGAGAACCACAATCACGAGCCCGCCGAGCCAGGGCGCGCCGATTGCAAGCAGAGCACCGACGAGCAGAATCGCAAGCAGAGCCACAACCGGCGGCGAAAGGCCGCGCAGGTACAGTCCGTCGAGGCGATCAATATCCGTGGTCAGGCGGTTGAGCAGTTCGCCGCTTCGCAGGCGCGCCATTTCCGCCGGATTGAGACGACTCAGCTGGGTGAAAACACGCCCACGCAGGTCACGCAAAAGCTGGAGTACCGTGTCGTGGTTGAAGATTCGCTCAAAATAGCGTGCGACGGTTCTGGAAACCGCGAAAGTCCGGATGCCGCCCCCGGGGATATAGATTTCGAGCGTGGCCGCGACACCGGCCGCAATCAGTGCCCCGGTAATAGCGGTCGCCGTGATGAACCAGCCGGACAGGGCCAGCAGCCCAATCCCTGACGCACTTGTCACGAACATCAGGACCGCGCCAAGGATCAGCCGGCCCCTGTAGTGTTTCAGCATCCGCAGATAAGGCTTTAGCTCATCCATTGCGAATCATCTCGAGCTGCTGAGCGTTGATGCGGTAGCGCTGGTCAGCGACTCCCCGCAGCGCTGCGTCATGACTGCTGATCACGACCACACGGCCCTCGGCCGCGAGCGTGTTGATGGCCTTCAGCACGTAGCTTTCCGTTGTCGCGTCCAGCGCGTTGGTCGGTTCGTCGAGCAATATCATCGGTGCCGGTGAGACCAGGGCGCGGGCTAGCGCAACACGTTGTGCCTGTCCCCCTGATAGCGAGAGGCCTCGTTCGCCAACAATCGTATCCAACCCCTGGTCGAGGCGGTCGGTGAATTCCATGACTCCGGCCTGATGGGCGGCATCGAGGATGGCTGAGTCATCGGCGGCGGGGTCACCAAAACGGATATTGGCTCGGATACTCGTGTTGGCCAGGAAGGGCGGCGAACCCAGCCAGCCGATCCGCGAGTCCGAAAACCGCCGCTCGATTGTGCCCTCAGCCACTGGCAGGAGGCCGGCGATGGCGAGCAGCAGCGAGGTCTTGCCCGTACCGGAGGGGCCTTCGATCAGGACCCGCGCACCGGCGTCCGCGCGAAAGGAATCGACCCGCAGAATGGTCCCACGCCCCACCCGATCCAGGCGCAGATCGGTCATCTGCAACGTGCCTGTCCCAAACTTTTCCTCCCCGAACTTTGCGCCCTCCCGCAACGTGCCTGTCCCAAACTTTTCCGTCCCAAACTTTTCCTCCCCCACCGGCCGGGATTCGAGCTCGTTGAGGAGCTCGGCGGCGCCGAGGGCGGTGGCGCGGTCGTGGTAGTGCTGCGCGAGCGTTCGTAGGGGCTGGAAGAATTCCGGGGCGAGCAAGAGGATGAACAGGCCACTGAAAAGCGTGAGCTGCGTGGACGGGCCGTATTCGATGTAGCCGAGCAGTCCAAAGCCGATGTAAATCGCGACGACGGCGATGGCCACCGAGGCGAAGAACTCGAGCACCGCCGAGGAGAGGAAGGCGACGCGCAGCACGCGCATGCTCCGCTGCCGGTACTCATCCGATCCCGAGACAATGCCGGCGGCGGCGTCCTCGGTGCGGCCGAACAACCGCAGCGTCGTCAGTCCCCGCACCCGGTCGAGAAACTGACCGGATAGACGGCCGAGCGCCAGGAACTGGTCACGGTTGAGACGCTCGGCGCCCATGCCGACCAGTGCCATGAAAAGCGGGATCAGCGGCGCCGACAGCAGCAGAAAACTGGCGGCGATCCAGTCCTGGGTGTACGCCGCCGCCACAATGGCCGCGGGAACGATCACCGCAATGGTCATCTGCGGAACATAGCGGGCGAAGTAGCCCTCCAGGGCGTCCACCTGATCAGTCAGCTGGCTGCTGAGCTCTCCGCTGCTGATGTCCGCCAGCCCGGCGGGACCCAGGGATTCCACATGGTGGATGAGGCGGCGACGGACCACTGCCCGCACCCGGGCGGCCGCCGAGATACCGGCCCCGGCCCGGAGTGAGGCAAACAACGGTCGCAGACCGACAACGCCAATCAGGATCAGGCCGGCAGGCAGGAAATCGCCGAGGGGGCGCTCGTGAATGACCACCTGTTGGACCAGCCACGCGATCAGTCCGGCCTGCGCGATGATCAGTCCGCCCTCGGCGATCCCGTGTACCGCGGCCAACCGGAGTGGCCCGGACACCTCGCGGCGTTGCCGGGCCAGCCATTCCCTGGGTGTCATTCGCTAGTGGTAGCCCTCACCGGCGCGCACCTTGCCGCGGAACACCCAGTAGGTCCAGGCGGTGTAGGCGAGCACGACCGGAATGACAAACAGCACGCCCACCAGCAGGAATGCCTGCGACTCGGGTGCCGAGGCCGCGTCATAGAGGGTGTAGTCCGGCGGCACCACATAGGGCCACTTACTCGCGAGCAGACCCAGATAGGTGAATACGAACAGCCCCATGGTGGCGACGAACGGGATGCCCTCGTCGCGTCGCCGAATCGCCCGCATCACCAGATAGGCACAGCCCAGCGCACCCGCGGGTAGCAGCCAGATGAGCGACAGCGTGTCCATCCAGCGCTGGCGTACGAATTCGTCGACCAGTGGCGTCCAGAAGCTGATGATCAGGAAGATGCCCAGCACGCCGGCAAGCAGCTTGGGGGCGATGCGATACGCCCACTCCTGAACCGGGCCTTCGGTTTTCATGATGATCCATGTGCTGCCGAGCAGCGCATAACCGATCAGCAGTCCGACGCCGGTCAGCAGCGTGAACGGCGTCAGCCAGTCGAAGGCCCCGCCGGTGTAGACCATGTTCTCGGTCTGGTAACCCTGGATGTAGGACCCGACGACGATGCCCTGCGCCAGTGCGGCGACGGCAGACCCACCCGCAAAGGCGACACTCCAGAAGTGCTTGCGCTCACGACTGGCCTTGAACCGGAATTCGAACGCCACCCCGCGGAAAATCAAACCGGCAAGCAGCAGGAACACCCCCAGGTACAGGGCCGGGAGCAGCACCGAGTAGACCAGCGGGAAGGCACCCAGCAGACCGGCGCCACCCAGCACCAGCCAGGTCTCGTTGCCGTCCCAGAATGGTGCAACGGTGTTCATCATAATGTCGCGGGATTCCTCGTCCGGGGCGAGGGGGTAGAGGATCCCCACGCCCAGGTCGAAACCGTCCATGAGCACATACATGATCACGCCAAAGGCGATGATCGCCGCCCAGATCATGGTGAAGTCGATCATGTCCAGTCTCCCTTCAGCGGCGCAGCGGGCGCGGCGTCGCCGATGGGGCCGCCACCGGAGAGCGGACGCTTGGGATGGGCGCCGGCCTCGTCGCTACCCGGCTCGGAGCCATCCATTCCGCCTTTCACCACCTGCCAGAGGTAGTATCCGCCCGCCGCGTAGACGACCGCGTAGACGGCCATGTACCCGATCAGGCTCACCACGGCCATCCAGCCACTGAGTGACGGCGTGACGCCCTCGGCAAAGCTCAACATGCCATACACCAGCCACGGCGCGCGGCCTGACTCGGTGGTCACCCAGCCGGCCACCACGGCAATGAAGGGCGCGGCGATCATGAACGGCAGGGTGCGATGGAACAGACCCGGCTCGTAGAGCTGACGCCGCATGCGCAGCACCAGTCCCCAGAGACCGAAGGCGATCATCAGAAAGCCGATGCCCACCATGGCGCGGAACGACCAGAACACGATCGATACCGGTGGCTGCTCCGCCGGTGACGCCTCGTTGATGCCCGGCACAACGCCATCGGCATGATGGGTCAGGATGATGCTGGCAAGGCTGGGGATGCCCACCTCGAACAGGTTGCCCTGCGCTTCCTTACTGGGCAGCGCAAAGAGCAGCAGCGGCACATTCGACTGGGTCTCCCAGTTGCCCTCCATGGCCGCCAGCTTGGTCGGCTGATACTCGAGCGTATTCAGCCCATGGAAGTCGCCGATGACGGCCTGGGCCGGCGCCAGGAACAGGATCATCCACAGACACATGGACAGGGCCTTTTTGTTGGCCTCGACCCTGTGACCCTTGAGCAGATACCAGGCGCTGACACCCGCCACCACGAAGCTGCCGGTGAGGAAGCTGGCAACGGCCATGTGCGTGAACCGATACGGGAACGACGGGTTGAAGATCGCTTCCGTCCAGCTCGTCACGTGGAGGATACCGTCCCGGAACTCGGCGCCCGCCGGTGTGTGCATCCAGCTATTGGCGACCAGGATCCAGAACGCCGACACGAAGGTACCTAGCGCCACCATGCAGGCGGCGAACAGATGCGTGCCCCGCGGCACTTTGTCGCGACCGAACAGCAGCACACCGAGGAAGGCGGCTTCGAGGAAGAACGCGGTGACCACCTCGTAGCTGAGAATCGGCCCGAGGAAGTTGGCTGATGCCTGCGCGAAGTTGCTCCAGTTGGTCCCGAACTGGAACGACATCACGATCCCGGAGACCACGCCCATGCCAAACGCCACGGCGAAGACCTTGGTCCAGAACCGCGAGAGCTGCGCCCAGAGCGGGTTGCCGGTCTTGAAATGCAGTCCCTCGAGTAGGGCGATGTAGGACGCCAGTCCGATGGTGAACACCGGGAAGATGGCGTGGAACGACACCACGAAGGCGAACTGCAGTCGCGATATCAGTACGGGATCAAATTCCATGACGCTTGCCTCTGGCTTGCCAACTTAAAACGCGGCCCTCCGCGTCTTATTCATGCGGTCCTGTCCTTCGCGGTCTCACCGCGGACCCGATCAAGCGCGTCGCGATCGCTGATCGTGATGCAACCGCGCTCGAGCCGAACGAGACCGCGACGTTCGAACTCCTTGAGCAGCCGGCTGACGACTTCCCGAGCCGTCCCCAATTCTACCGCAAGATCCTGATGGGTGACGGCCAGTTGCCCCTGAAATTGACGTTCGACAAGTTTTTCGGCGAGCCGCTCATCGAGACGCCGGAAAGCCACTTCCTCGATCACCAGCATGAGCGACTGCAGACGTTGGCCATAACTCTCGAGTATCGCCTGGCGGAAGCACACGGCTTGGTCCATCAGCTCGGTCGTCAATGCCGGCGACAGGACCAGCACCTCGCTGTCCTTCTCCACAATCGCTTCCGACTGGTGGCTGTTCCGGGAAAGGAGACAGCCTAGCGACAGGGGACACATTTCACCCCCTTGGATGCGATAGAGCACGATTTCGTTCCCCGATGCGCCGATCATCTGCACCCGGATTTCACCCTCGATGACCAGTGGCAGCCCCTGGCATTCGTCGCCCGGGGCGAAGACCGGCGTGCCGGCGGGCATCGTCATGCGTCTGCCGCCCTCGAGCACCCGCCTGCAGGTGGTTTCATCCAGCGCATCGAACAGCCGATTGTCGGCGATTGCGGTCTCGTCGAAATCTTTCACTGTGCTGCCCACCCGTGGTGTGTGACTTGATCACTGATTGCAGGCCGCCATCACGCGCCTACTGTCCGGGTCATTAAACCTGATGCAGTCGAATACTGTAAGGATACCCGCAATGCTGAAACAGAACATCGGAACAGTCGACCGCGCCCTGCGCGCCATCGTCGGGCTGGCGCTGATCGCGCTGGCGGTTTTCAACTCAGGCATGGCTTGGGGCTGGATCGGCCTGGTCCCGCTCGCGACGGCCGTGTTCAGCACCTGCCCGGCCTACAGCCTGCTGGGCCTCAATACCTGCGCCCGCAAGGCGTGAATCGTTCCCCTTTCACTGACCAGAACCCGATCAGGAGCCCTTCCATGAATACTTTTCGACAACTCCTCGCCGGCTTCGTGCTGACGGTTTTTTCCGCCTCGGCGCTCGCCCAGAGTGGGCCGGACATGCTGTCCATCCTCACCAGTGACGAGGATGAGACACAGGCCATGGCCCTCATCCTGACCATGCAGGCGCAGAAAAACGGCGCTGTTCCTCAGGTCCTTCTCTGCGACGACGCGGGCGATCTGGCCGTGAGCTCGGAGGTGGATGAGTCGGAGACCCTGCGCGGCCCCGACGCCAGCCCGGCGCAGATGATCCAGCGGCTGGTGAATAACGGCGTCCAGGTTGATGTCTGCGCGATCTATCTGCCCAACCGCGAGTACACCGAGGCCGATCTGATCGATGGCGTGGGCGTTGCTCAGCCGCCGGCGATCGGTGCCTTGGTGGCGGATCCCTCGGTTCGCGAATTCACGTTTTAACGATTGAAGAGGTGACGATGATGACGATCCGTCAATCATTCCATGCAACGGCCCTTGGCGTCGCCGTTGCCCTGCCCGGTGCCGCGATGGCGCAGGACGCGGCGTCGGTCGACCTGCCCGGGCCGGTGGTCGGCGCCGACTGGGCACTGGCTCATCAGGACGAGGTTACGCTGATCAACGTATCGCGGCGTCCGTCCAACTACGACGCCACCGGTTTTGTGGACGGTGCGCCATTCGTCGGAATGTCGGAGTTCCTCTCGGAGCGACCGGGGATGAAGGACACCATCCGCTATCTGGCGCCCTCCGCTGAAGCGTTCGAAACGGTCATGCAGGGCCTGGGTGTGGACAATGACGACACCATTGTCATCGCTCCGGCCGGCGATACCGTGTATGGCGATGCCACCGTGGCCTCGCGCTTCTACTGGCAGCTGAAATATTTCGGTCACGACAACGTCGCGATCCTTGACGGTGGTGCCGCCGCCTGGGATGCCGCCGGCGGCGAAGTCGCCGAGTCGCCGGGATCGGCTGCCAACGGCAATTACACCGCCGGAGCCCCGCGCGAGGATCTGCTGGCGACGACCCAGGACGTCACGGCCGTGATCGATGGCGACTCGCCAGCTCAGCTGGTCGATAACCGTCCACTGGTGCAGTTCACCGGTCAGATGAGCAAGGACTACGTGGACGGTAGCGGTCATCTGCCCGGGGCGCGGCCGCTTCCGTTCACCCAGTTCGTGGCGCCACGCGACGGCATCGTCTACTGGCGCTCGCCGAAGGCTGCCCGGGAAATCGTCGCCTCAATGCTGCCGGGGACCGACGGGCCGATCATCAACTACTGCAACTCGGGGCATGTCTCGTCGCTGGCATGGTTCGGCGTCTCGGAGATCGCGGACCGCCCCGATGTGGCGCTCTATGATGGCTCACTCCACGAGTGGACCCTCGACGGCAACCGCTCGCTGGTCATCGGCGAGTAAGCACTGATTTCGGGACGGGCTTCGTGCCTGTCCCGAAGTTTTCCACCCCACCAACTTCGTGCCTGTCCCAAACCGCCTACCCCCGCAACACCAGGTGTGCCGCGATCAACCACATCACCACGCCGATGGAGGCCTCCATCAGTCGCCAGGCGATGGGGCGAGCGAATAGCGGCTGCAGGCGGCGCGCGCCGTAGCCGAGTGCGAAAAAGAACAGGAACGAGCCGGAGACCGCACCGCTGGCGAACGCCCATCGGCCGTCTTCGTACTGTGACGCCACCGTGCCGAGCATGACCACGGTATCCAGATAGACGTGGGGGTTGAGCCAGGTGATGGCCAGACAGGCAAGCAGGGTGCTCGCAAGCGTCGATGCGTTGCCGCGCCCGGCAACCGCGCCGGCTTCAGGCTGCAGGCCACCCGTCGAGCGCAGCGCCGCCAGCAGGCTTCGGGCGCCGTAGACTGTCAGGAAGAGCGCGCCGGCCGCCCGCATCGCCGGCTCCAGCCAGGGCAGCCAGGCTGTGATCTGGCCAAAACTGGTGACGCCGGCGGTGATCAGGATGGCGTCGGAGGCGGCACAGGTCAGGCATACCGCAAACACGTGCCGGCCGAGCAGGCCCTGCCTCAGGACGAACGCGTTCTGCGCCCCGATCGCGACGATGAGCCCGAGGCCCACCGCCAGACCGGTGGCAAAGACCGTGATCAGCGCTATTCATCCATCCACTGACTGCTGCCCATGGCCCGCGCCCGCTCCAGGGTCTTCTGCGGATCCCGACGGCTGCGCTTGATCGCCGGATCAGCCTCGGGCCAACCCTGAATGTGGTCCACCACCAGATCGGTCAGCATGTCGAGGTGGTCATCGCGTGCGTTGAGTGCACGGATGTAGCGCAGGTGCTCGCCGCCATTGTCCTCGAAGATCTCCGCGTTCTCGCCCTCGATCTCCTCGAGTGTCTCGAGGCAGTCGGCGGAGAACCCGGGGCAGATCACATCGAGCGTTTTCATGCCTGACTCCGCCAGCGACTTCACTGTCGCGTCGGTGTAGGGCTGCAGCCAGACCTCACGACCGAACAGTGACTGGAAGGTCACCTGCCACTCGTCATCCGCCAGACCGAGCTGTTCCGCGACCAGGCGCGCCGTCTTCTGACACTGGCAGTGATAGTTGTCGCCATTGAGCAGATAACGTCGCGGCATGCCGTGGAACGAGAACAGCATCTTCTCGGGCTTGCCGTTGGTTTCGCGATGCTCGCGGATGGTGTTCACCAGCGCCTGGATATAGGCCGGATCATCGTGATACTGGCCGATCAGCCGCAGCTCGGGGATCCGCCGCCACTTCTTGAGCTCGTCAAACACGGCATCGTAGGTCGAGCCGACCGTCGTGGCCGAGTAATGCGGGTAGAGCGGCAGCACCAGGATGCGCTCCGCACCCTCGTCGCGCAGGGCCTGCAGGCCTTCACGGATCGAGGGGTTGCCATAGCGCATGGCGAGCTTTACCGACACCGGACCATCCAGGCGCTCCTGCAGCCGCTCGTCGATGCCGGCGACCTGATCCTTGCCAATGGTCAGCAGCGGCGAGCCACCCTCTTCCCAGACTTCTGCGTAGGCGGCCGCGGATTTTTTCGGACGCGTGCGCAGGATGACCCCATGCAACAGCAGCCACCAGAGCACCCGGTTGATCTCCACCACCCGCGGATCGCCCAGGAACTCGGCCAGATACCGGCGCAGCGCCGGGGTGGTGGGCGCATCCGGTGTGCCCAGATTGGTGACCAGAATCCCCAGACGCGGGACATCATCGTGGCGGGCGTTGGGTTTGGAGCTGTACATCGGCATGTCAATCGACCCTGCATTGAAGCTGAAACATCAATAATAGGCCGGATCACGCGCGGGGGAAAATGCAGCGCTCCGGCCCAATCGATAGGCGCGGTCTATTCACGCGGCTCCAGCCGCCGCCGGCAGTTCATCACTCATCAGGATCCTCCCTGGCCCCGCTCGGGCAGGCTCTGTGTCAACTGATCAACGAGCACGGCGGTCTGCTCCTGACGCTGCTTTGACAGGGCGTCACCGGCGATGCCGCCGCCAACGGCGCCGCCGACACCGCCAATGATGGCGCCGGTGCCGCTGTCATCACCCACCTCGGCGCCAATGATGCCGCCGCCGATGGCGCCCAGAATCTGGCCGGCACGGCGCGTCATACCGGCACCGCTGCGAGCGCTGCCGGAGGCCGACCACAGGATCGTGCCGTTCTGCACATCGACCATCTGGGCGCTCATGCTCATGTCGTCGCCGAACTCGGGCACATTGACCAGCACCACGCTGTCAACGTTGAGGATCTCACCGGCGCGCGCGGCCCCGGACGCGCTGGTCACGGCCGAGCGGGAGAAGTCCTGTTCGCTGAGCACTTCCTTGATCTGACTGCGCTCGATGGGGCTGTAGCCGCGGCCCAGCAGGGCCTGATTGAACATGCTGGCCACCTGGTCGCGGGCCGCCTGGCCGCCGATCCCATCCACTGAGACGACCGCCGTGCGCTCGAGGCCGGAGAAGTCGTAGCTGCGGTTGTATTCGCCACTCCCGCTGACCGAGGCGCAGCCAGCCACCAGCGCGGCAAGAGTGATGAGCAACCCGAGGGTCGAAAAACGCCGTGATATCAACATGAGCCTGCTCCGCCATTGCTTGTGGATCGTCAGACCCTCAATGCGGCCTGATCATTCAACGCGATCATTGTACCGCAGTGGTGCGGCGTCCGGCGTCGCAGCGCTCAGGCGCGCCGCTCGGGCCACTGCCGCTTCGCTGAATATTGATACATTAGTCACCCCTCCGCCAGAACAGCCCGATATGCCCGCGTCCGAACACGCCCGACCGCTCTCCCCCAGTCAGTGGCCCATGCGTCGCCTGTGCCTGTCGAGATGGTCGGCCTGATTACGGCGGTGGCCGTGGTGGCTGCGCTGCTCGCGGGTGGCGCGGTCTGGCTGCGCCGCAGTCTCGCGGCGCCCCGCCGGCCGGTAAGGGGGACGCCGGCGGACTATGGTGTCGTCGCCGACCGTGTGCGGTTCCGCACCCGCCGCGGGCGCTGGCTGTCAGGCTGGTTGCTGGCGGGGGATCCGCGCGTCGGCCGCGTCGTGATCTGTCACGGCTGGGGCGTCAACCGGGTGTTCATGCTGGCTCTCGCGCGACCGCTGCAGCAGGCGGGCTGGCAGGTGCTGGTCTTCGACGTCCGCAATCATGGCAACAGCGATGACGATACCTTTTCATCGATGCCACGCTTTGCCGAGGATATCGTCGCGGCCGTGAGCTGGCTGCGACGCCATGACACCGGTGACGAGGGTCCGTTGGTGGTGGCCGGGCACTCGGTGGGCGCGGCGGCGACGCTGCTGGCGGCCTCGTGGTGCGACGACATTGATGCGGTGATCAGTCTGTCCGGGTTTGTCCATCCGACGCGCATGATGCAGCGCTGGTTGGCCGCCCGGCATATCCCCTATGTGCCGTTGGGCTGGCTGGTGCTGCGCTACATCGAGGCGGTGATCGGTCATCGCTTTGACACTATTGCACCGGTGAAGGTCATTCGCGGACTGGACATTCCGGTGCTGATCGCCCATGGCCGGGGCGATACGGTGATCCCCCCGGCCGATGCCGAGGCACTGGCCCGGGCAGGACCGCCGGAAACGACCCGGCAGGTATGGCTCGAGGGCGGGCATGACCTCAGCGACGAGCTGGCCGCGCAGTGGCCGCGGCTGGCGGGTTTCCTCGAGCAGGTCCGGGCTGAAACCGCCAGCATTGCAACACGCCGGCCCACGGCGCAATATCCAATGGAGTCGCATCGTTGAGCTGACATCAGGACTTCATGGACACGGTGACCGATCAGATCTGCCTTGCCATCCGCCAGCGCATTCTCGAGGGCGGCTTTCGCGGCGGGGACTTCCTCAAACAGCAGATGATTGCCGATGAGCTGGGTACCTCGCCGGCGCCCGTGCAGGCGGCCCTTTCACGGCTGGCCGCCGATGGCTGGGTGGAGAACATCCCCTACCGCGGCGCCCGGGTGATCGAGTGGACCCGCGAGGACAGTCACGAGGTTTTCGAAATCCGCGCCCTGCTCGAGGCGTACGCCGCCCGGCGCGCGGCGGTTCGCATCCGCGCGACCCAGCTCACGCGCCTGCGGGCCATCGTGGAGCAGGAGTTCACCCTGCTGCAGCGTGCTTCGCCGCCCCATGACTGGCTGAGTGATCTTAATCTCGAGTTTCACCAGACCATCATGGCCGCGGCTGGCAGTCGCCGCCTGCAGCGCTCGCTGGAGACGGTGATGCACGGCGCCATCTCCGCGCGCAGCACTTATGGCCTGGACCACCCGGTCATGGCCAACGCCATCGACGAGCACGCCCGCATCATCGAGGCGCTCGCCAACGCGGACGGTGAAAGCGCCGCTGATCTGATGCAGGTCCACATTCTGTCGGTGGCTCGAGGCCAGTGCGAGGAAGGGGTTTAATTTAGTAGTTGAATTTAATTGCGACGGGGGGATGGCATGACTAGCTTCAACATCGTACGGGGACACAAGGGATTGCCATGGAACGGCAGACAATGCTTGCCGACGCGGACCTGACCGCAAAGCTCAGGGAGTCGATCTC
Source organism: Spiribacter sp. SSL99 (assembly GCF_009805925.1). Classification (NCBI taxonomy): domain Bacteria; kingdom Pseudomonadati; phylum Pseudomonadota; class Gammaproteobacteria; order Chromatiales; family Ectothiorhodospiraceae; genus Spiribacter; species Spiribacter sp. SSL99. Next base: position 48,556 of record NZ_MAOM01000020.1, read on the forward strand.
GCCGGCGCTCCCCTACGGTGCCTCCCTCATTGCGCTCGACATTCTGGTGGCGGTGACCCGCGCCAGCAACGCGCAAACGCCGCTGAGTGTGAAGCAGCTGCTTGCGACGCTGCCTTATTCGGTGACGGGAGTTCGCTACAACCTGTCGCAGTTGGTGGCGGATGGCTGGCTGATCAAATCACGCCGGGCGGATGACCGACGTCTGGTACGGCTGTTGCCCACCGACCGGGTCGCCGAGGCGTTTGCCGAGGTGCGCCGCGAATGCGAGTCCCAGCTGCGTGTTCCCCCGGATTAGGCCTGTCGGGGCGTGAATGGTTGCGTCGATCCGCCAGCGTGCTCAGCATGACGCTCTATAACAGTCAGGCATTCACGCTGAGGAGAAAGCTATGGGGAACCGGACACTGACAATCGCCGCTGGCGGTGGCTTCGATCAGGTCAGCCTCGACAACCGGGCCGACCCGCCGGCACCCGCCGCCGGCGAAATCACCGTCCGACTGCGCGCCAGTTCCCTGAACTACCATGACTACGGGGTCGTTAAAGGGCCGATGGCCCCCCGGCACGAGTCGCGTATCCCACTTTCCGATGGTGCCGGTGACGTGACCGCCGTGGGCGAGGGGGTCGACGAGTTTGCCGTGGGGGATGCGGTGGTCAGCACGTTCTTCCCGGACTGGGTGGACGGTGATGCGACCGATGAGGGCTTTGGCGGGACACCCGGCGATGGCATTGATGGCTATGCACGGGAATCCGTGACCCGTTCCGCCAACGCCTTTACCCGCATCCCGGCAGGCTGGAGCCATGCCGAGGCGGCGACGCTGACCACGGCGGGTGTCACCGCCTGGCGGGCGCTGTTCGTCAACGGCAACCTCAAGCCCGGTCAGACCGTGCTGACCCTGGGCACCGGCGGGGTGTCGATCTATGCCCTGCAGATGGCCGTGGCGGCCGGCGCCCGGGTGATCGCCACCTCCTCGAGCGACGAAAAGCTTGAACGGCTGCGGGCGATGGGCGCCGAGGCGGTGATCAACTACCGCGACACCCCCGAGTGGGGAGACGAGGTCCGTGCGCTGACCGAGGGCCGCGGTGTCGATCATGTCGTTGAAGTGGGCGGCCCGGGCACGCTGCAGCAGTCGATGAAAGCCGCCGCCGTGGGCGGGCACATCTCGCTGATCGGTGTGCTCACCGGCGTGAACGGCGACTTCCCGCTGATTCAGGCGCTGTTGCGTCAGCAGCGTCTGCAGGCCGTGCTCGTCGGCAGCCGGCGCGATCAGCAGGATCTGGTCGAGGCCATGGAAGCCACCGGCATCCAGCCGGTCATTGATCGGCATTTTCCGCTGGATCGGCTGGTCGAGGCCTTCCAGCACGAGGAAAGCGGTGCCCACTTTGGCAAGATCTGCATCGATATCTAGCCACTACAGCGACGGCCTGCGCCATGTGCGGACGCTTTGACCGCCACGTCAGCGCCGATGCCGTGGCCCGGGCCATGGGCGCCGGCGACGGGCTCGAAGAATCCGATGCGCCGGCCGGTGGTTACAACATCACCCCCGGCCGGCCGATTCTGACCGCCCATGCCGACCCGGCCTCGACGGCACCGCGGCTGGCGCTTGACCACTGGGGCTTTCACCCGCACTGGGCGGGCAGTGATGCGCCGTCCCCCATCAATGCCCGGGCCGAGACCGTGGCCACGTCGCCGTACTTTCGTGATGCGTTTGCCCATCGGCGCTGTCTGATCCCGGCCAACGGCTGGTTCGAGTGGCAGGCCACCGACGCCGGCAAGCAACCCTGGTATTTCACCGCAACGGATGCCCCGCTGATCGCCTATGCCGGCATCTGGACCGAGGCCCCGGAAGACGGCACCGACGCAGGCCGCTCCTGCGCCATCATCACCGAGCCGGCGCGCGGCATCGCCCGTTCGGTTCACCCGCGCATGCCCCTGGTGCTGGACCCCGGGTGCTGGGCGAGCTGGCTTGATCCCCAGCTGACCGCGCGGGCGGATATCCGCCGGGCCGTCCAGCGCCTCGACCCCGAGGCGCTTGAGGCGTGGCCGGTGTCCCCCCGGGTCAATCGACCCAGTGAGGATGACCCGGCGCTGCTCGAGCCGGTCGAGCCCTGATCGGGCCCTGCCCGGGACCGGACCTCAGCGTACCAGGCCCTGGGCCCGCGCCATGGCATAGGCCGCTTTCGGCCCGGTCCACAGCGATGGCAGCAGCACCAGCGACACCGGGATGGCGGTCACCACGATGAACTGCTGCAGTGCCGAGATCTGCCCGGCACCCATGTAGAGCAGGATCGCGGCCATCACCGCCAGGGCGATCCCCCAGAAAGCGCGAACGCCTGTCTCGGGACGGTCGTGCCCGGTGGCGACCATGGAGATGGTGTAGCTCATTGAGTCGCCGGTCGTGGCCACGAAGATGGTGGTCAGCAGCAGGATCGCGGCGGCCATCACCGAGCCCAGTGGCAGGGCCTGGGCGACGGTGAGCGTGGCGACATCAAAGCGGAAGTTGGTCAGCGCTTCGGCAAGATCGATGCTGCCGTTCAGCTGGTAGAAGATGCCCGAGCCGCCCAGCAGCGTGAACCAGACCGTGGTGGCGACCGGAGCGGCCACGCAGACCGCGAGGATCATTTCGCGGACGGTGCGCCCGCGCGAGATCCGCGCCACGAACAGCGCCATCAGCGGCCCATAACCGATGAACCAAGCAAAGAAGAACACCGTCCACCACTTCATCCACCAGTCCGGCGCGGTCTGGGTGGTCATGGTGGCCATGGCGAGGAAGTTGCCCAGATACGCCCCCATGCCCTGGGTATAGGCGTCGACCAGGAACAGCGTGGGCCCGAACACCAGGATGACCGCGCCAATGGCCAGTGCCAGGTAGACGTTGAAGCGGCTGAGCATCTGGATGCCGCGATGGATGCCGGTGATCGCCGAGGTCACATAGATCCCGCCGAGCACCACCAGCACCGCCAGCTGGGTGCCGTAGCCATCGGGCAGGCCGAACAGCACGCTGCCGCCAAAGGCGACCTGGGTGGCCAGAAAGCCGATGGGGCCGACGGTGCCCGCCACCACCGAGATCACGCACACCGCATCGACGACGCCGCCAAAGGCGCCGCGCATGACCCGGTCGCCGAACACCGGATAGAGCAGGGTGCGGGGCTGCAGGGGCTGCCCCTTGACGTAGTGCGCGTGCACCAGCACCAGACTGGTCAGCCCGCCCAGCACCGCCCAGGCAAGAAAGCCCCAGTGCATGAATGACTGGGCGAGGGCGCCGCGGATGGCCTCGACCGTGCCGGTCTCGGTGTCAAATGCCGGCGGCGTCTGGGCGATGAAGTGGTACACCGGTTCACCGGCGGCGAAGAACACCCCACCACCGGCCAGCAGGGTGCACATGATGATGGCCACCCAGCGGAAGGTGCTCATCTCGGGGGTGTCGAGATCGCCCATGACCGCGCCGCCGGCCGGCGAGATGGCCACCGCGATGGCAATGACGAAGGTCAGCAGCAGCAGCAGCTGGAAGTATGAGCCCAGGTACTTGGCCGTCCAGGCAAAGCCGCCGCCCACCAGCTGACTGACCAGATCGACATCAAGGATGGACAGGCCGACAAACAGCAGTATGAACCCTGCGCTGATCCCGAAGACCCAGGGGTCACCAAAGATGCGTTGATTGTTTGTGCCTGTCCCGTAGTGATCCGGCGTTCTGGCCATTGGCGCTTTCCCCCCATGGATAAAAAGCGCCGCATTCTGGGAGCCCGCCTGCGGGAAGTAAAGCGGCGTGCAGTCGCCGCGGGTTACTGCACCTTGGCGAGCAGCTGGGCGTTGCCACCGGAAGCGGTGATGTCCACGCAGACGTGGCGCTCGTGATTGACGTGGGCACGGTCCGGGCGACCGGTGATCAGCGGTAGTATGACGCCGTCGCGCTGCGCGAGGGCGCGGGCATACGACTGCCCGGCGGGGGTGTCGCCCCACCAGATCGCTGCCGAAAAACCGGTCAGTGTCTCCAGCGCACTGGCTGGCAGTGCCCCGGGCACCTCGATGGCCACGCCGCCCAGCGCCTCCACCTGGCGACGCTGCTCGGCGGCGGCCTCGACCCCCGGCCCCAGGCAGAGCAGCGGGGCCCGGGGAACATGATAGAGGCGGTTGGACTCGCCGGTGGGGCCCGGCATGTCCATGCCCTGGGCGGGCATGGGGGCATTGGCACTGGTCTCGAGCATCTCCTGGATGGCGCCGACATCCGCCGGCTCGGCGCCGGGCTGGCCGATGGCCGGTGGCGGCGTCCCACGGGCGAAGCGGGGCACGTAATCGGGGCCGCCGGCCTTGGGCCCGGTCCCTGAAAGCCCCTCCCCGCCGAAGGGCTGACTGGCGACAATCGCGCCGATCTGGTTGCGGTTGACGTACAGGTTGCCGGCATGGACGCGGTCGACGATGTGCTGGACGCGGTCCTCGATGCGGGTGTGCACCCCGAAGGTCAGTCCGTAGCCACGAGCGTTGATGGCATCAATCACCGCGTCGAGGTCTTCGGCTTGATAGCCGGCGACATGCAGCACGGGACCAAAGACCTCACGCTCGAGGTCGTCGATGCCATCAACCTCAATGACCGCCGGGCCAACGAAGTGGCCGCTCTCGGGGGCCTCAACCTGCTTGATCAGACGCCCGTGACGGCGGGCTGCGGCGACGTAACCGTTGATCGCCGTGGCCGCTTCGGCGTCGATCACCGGCCCCACGTCGGTGGACAGCTGCCAGGGATTGCCCAGGCGCAGTTCATCCATCGCACCCAGCAGCATGCGCATGAAATCGTCGCGGACATCCTCCTGTACATACAGGCAGCGCAGCGCCGAGCAGCGCTGACCGGCCGACTGGAAGGCACTGGCGATCACATCGCGCACCGCTTGCTCGTGCAGCGCCGTGGAATCGATGATCATGGCATTCAGGCCGCCGGTCTCGGCGATCAGCGGTGCCCCCGGGTCGAGGTTGCCATGCATGCTGCGATGGATGGCCTGTGCCGTTTCGGTCCCGCCGGTGAAGGCGACGCCGTCGATCCGCGAATCAGCGGTGAGGGCCGCCCCCACGCGCCCCCCGTCACCGGGCAGAAACTGCAGGGCCGAGACGGGCACACCGGCTTCATGGAGCAGCGCCACCCCCTTGGCCGCGGTCAGCGGAGACTGTTCGGCGGGCTTGGCCAGTACCGCATTGCCCGCGGCCAGTGCCCCGGCGATCTGCCCGGTGAATATGGCCAGCGGGAAGTTCCACGGTGAAATGCAGGCGAACCGCCCCCGCGGCTCGGGCTCGAGCTGCCGGGACTGGCGGGCATAGTAGTAGAGAAAGTCGATGGCCTCACGCAGCTCGCCAACGGCGTCGAGCAGGTTCTTGCCGGCCTCGCGGGCGACGATGGCCAGGATTTCGCCAAAGTCGCGTTCATAGAGCTCGGCGGCCCGCTCGAGGATGTTGCCCCGCTCACGTGGTGAAGCCGGCCACGGCCGGGCGGCTTCAATGGCGCGTTCGACGTCACCGGGGCTGGCGTCGTAGACCGTGCCGACAATGTCGGCGGGATCGGCGGGATTGGGGTGGTCGTGCCCCTCAGCTCCCTCGGCGGCTGCCCTATCGGCGAGCAGTGGTCGGGCCTCAAAACGGCGGGCGTGGTAAGGCCGCCGGGCGCCCTCGATGCAGTCCAGATCGGCGATGTCCCCCAGATCGAACCCCCGGGCGTTGCGGCGCACCGGCTGGAACAGTTCCGGGCCGTTGGCAAGCTTGGGGTTGACCGGGTGGACAACATCGTCGAGCGCTTCGAACGGACAGGCGACCACGGTCTCCGGCGGGACGTTCTCGTCAACGATCTGATTGACGAATGAGGAGTTCGCGCCGTTTTCCAGCAACCGCCGCACCAGGTAGGCCAGCAGGTCGCGGTGCTCGCCCACCGGCGCATAGATGCGGCAGCGGGTGCCGTGACGCTGCATGACGATGTCGTGCAGGCGCTCGCCCATGCCGTGCAGGCGCTGAAACTCGAAGGCCTCGGCGGGTACGGCCTGCTCCCCGGCCATCGCCATGATCGCCGCGACTGAATGGGCATTGTGCGTCGCGAACTGGGGGTAGAGCCGGTCGGTCATTCCCAGCAGCTGGCGCGATACGGCCAGATAGCTGACGTCGCTCCCGGCCTTGCGGGTGAATACCGGAAAACCATCCACGCCCAGCGCCTGGGCGCGCTTGATCTCGGTATCCCAGTAGGCGCCCTTGACCAGACGCAGCGTCATCCGTCGATCGAGTCGTCCGGCCAGCGCATAGAGCCAGTCCACCGTGTCGGCGGCGCGCTGGCCATAGGCCTGAATGACCATGCCAAAGCCGTCCCAGCCGGCGGTGCCGGGGTCCTGCAGGATGGCCTCGGCCACCTCCAGCGAGAGGTTGAGCCGATCCGACTCCTCGGCGTCGATGTTGAACCCGAGGCCTTTGTCGGCGGCGAGCCGGGCGAGGGCGGTGACCCGCGGCACCAACTCGGTGAGTACACGGTCGCGCTGGGCCAGCTCGTAGCGCGGGTGCAGCGCCGAGAGCTTGACCGAGATGCCCGGATTGTCGCGGGCACTGTCATGGCGCGCGGCGGCGCTGATGCGCAGGATGGCGTCGCGGTAGGCCTCGAAATAATGCTCGGCGTCCGTCGCGGTGCGGGCGGCCTCGCCCAGCATGTCGTAGGAGTAGGTGAAGCCCTTTTTCTCCTGCCCGCGCGCTCGCTTGAGGGCCGCCTGGATGGACTCGCCCAGCACGAACTGCCGGCCCATTTCGCGCATGGCGCGCCCGACCGCGGTCCGGATCACCGGCTCGCCAAGGCGCTTGACGGCACTGCGCAGGTTGCGGGTGACGCCCTTGCCGGGATCGTCGAGGATCCGGCCGGTCAGCATCAGCGCCCAGGTCGAGGCGTTCACCAGGCTGGAGCTGGAATGCCCCATGTGCTGGCCCCAGTCGGACGGGCGGATCTTGTCCTCAATCAGGGCATCAATGCTGGGCGCATCCGGCACCCGCAGCAGGGCCTCGGCCAGGCACATGAGCGCGATGCCCTCGTCGGTGGACAGGCCATACTCGGCGAGAAACACCTCCATCAGCCCGGGACGGGCGCTCTGGCGGATTTCGCGCACCAGGCCGGCGGCATCCGCGACGATGGCGCGGCGCTGGGCCGGGGACAGCGCCGCCCGGTCGACGAGCCGCTGCAGCGTGGTGATCTCCGAGCGCCGCATGCCATGGGTGAGGGCCGCCGGCAGTTCGACGGGACGATTGCTATCGAGGGCACTGATTCGAATATCCATGCCAATCACCATAAACGAGAAAAAATGATAGATTGGCCTGAAAAAGACGGATCAGAAGGTCAAACGAATTGTTCTGGAGGCCTTTTAAATGACGGATGAACCGGGCAAAACCCTTTCCCTCGATCGTCTGGACCGCGCCATCCTCCGGGTGCTCTCCGTGAACGGCCGCATCAGCGTGGCCGAGCTCGCCCGCCGTATCGGCCGCTCCAAGACGCCCACCCAGGCGCGCCTGCAGCGCCTTGAGAAAAGCCAGGTGATTCGCGGCTATCGGGCCATCCTCGACCCCATCGGCATCGGCGCGGCGCATGTGGCGTTCGTCGAGGTGCGCCTGTCGGATACCCGCGAGACCGCGCTGCGCGACTTCAATGCCGCCGCCCGCGATATCCCCGAGATCGAGGAATGCCACCTCATCGCCGGTGGGTTCGACTATCTGCTCAAGGTGCGCACGCCCGGGATCTCGAGCTATCGGCGGGTGCTTGCCGAATCGATTTCCAGCCTCCCGTATGTGGCTTCCACCAGTACCTACGTGGCCATGGAAGCGGTCAAGGAGCTGGGGCCCTGATCCGTTCTAGGCCAGCAACAGGTCGTAGACGATCTTGGCCGAAAACCCCAGAAAGGCCACGCCGGCCAGCCGCTCGATCCAGTGCTGGTGATCCTCGAGCCGCACCAGCATGCCGGTGGAGGCGGTCAGCAGGCTGACGGTGGAAAACCAGACCAGCGCGCAGACACCAATCACGCTGATCAGCACCCCGATCACCAGCGTCGGTGTCGTGGGGCTGATGGCGCTGCCGAAGATGCTTGCAAAAAAGACGATCGCCTTGGGGTTGGTCAGGTTGATCAGCAGCCCCAGCAGAATCGGGTTGCGGGGACCGGCGGGTACCCGCACCGCTTCCTGCTCGATGTGGCGTACCGGCAGGCGTGTCAGCACCAGACGTATGCCGAGATAGCCCAGAAACAGCGATCCGCCGGCCCGCACCACCACCTCGAACCACTCGATGCGGTTGGTGAGTGCCGACAGCCCCAGCGCGCTCAATGCGGCATAGAAGGTGATCCCCAGGCTTACGCCGACCGCGGTCAGCACGCCTGCGCGCGTCCCACGGGCCACGGTGTTGCGGACCACCGCGACAAAGTCCGGCCCCGGCAGCATCAATGCGGGTGAAAAGACGGCAAAGATGCCAAGGATGGGGAAAAGCGACTGCATCATGGGATTCAAGAGGAGTGGTGGCCAGGGAGAGAATCGAACTCCCGACACGACGATTTTCAGTCGTCTGCTCTACCGACTGAGCTACCTGGCCGCCGGAACCGCTATATTCAAACCGATGCGCCGGGACGGGTCAAGGTACAACGCCTATAATCGCGGCATGAGACAACGCATTCTGCTGCTGTCGGCTTATCAGGCGGATAGCCATGCCTGGTGGACGCAATGGCTTGAGCAGCGCTTCGCCGACATCGACTGGCGGTGCCTGACGCTCCCCGGGCGGCATTTCAAATGGCGCATTCGCGGCAATCCGCTGTCGTGGATCGATCACATCGCCGAGGCCAGTCAGGGCGTCGATCGGGTGCTGGCCACCTCGATGGTCGATCTGGCGACGCTGCGCGGATTGCATCCGGCCCTCGCGGGGATCCCCACCGATTATTACTTCCACGAAAACCAGTTCGCCTATCCGGTCGGGCCCGGGCAGCGGCCCTCGGTCGAGCCGCAGATCGTGCAGCTCTATGGCGCGTTGGCGGCCGACCGGTTGCTGTTCAATTCCGAGTGGAACCGCGGTAGCTTTCTCGACGGTGTCGCGGCCTTGCTGCGGCGCATGCCGGATGCGGTGCCAGCGGGCATCGTCGAGCGTCTGGCCCCGAAAACCGCGGTTGTGCCGGTGCCAATCGTTCCGCCCGCGCCGGGTCGCGTATCACGGGATGCACGATTGATCCTCTGGAATCATCGCTGGGAGTACGACAAGGCGCCTGAGGTGTTCGCCGATGCCGTCATCCGGTTGGCCGAGGCCGGCCATGCGTTTCGGCTGGCGCTGCTCGGTCCCCGACCCCATCCGCCGCCACCCGCCCTGTCGCGTATCCTGGATGCCCTGGGCGATCGCGTCATCGCCAACGGCCGTGTGCCGCGCGGCGAGTATGATGCCCTGCTGGACCGCGCAGGGGTGGTCGTGAGTACCGCCATCCATGAATTCCAGGGACTGGGGATGCTTGAGGCGACGGCCGCCGGCGCCACCCCGCTGGTGCCCGATGCGCTGGTTTATCCCGAGCAATATCCCGCCGAGTATCGCTATCCCGCTGGTGATGCCGATGCGCTGGCGCGGCGGTTGGCGGAGTGGCTGGGTGACAGCGCCCGGCCTGGCGCCCCGGATGTATCGGGCTGGTACGACACGGCGCTGCAAGCGCTCTGGCGGCAGACGCTGAGCGGACCGGTCAGCGCAGCTGCAAGCTCGGGTGGCGGTTCACATCCTTGTACAGGAGATAGCTGAAAGGCCCGGTTCCCCCGGCATAACAGGCCTGGGGGCAGAATGCGCGCAGCCACATGAAATCACCGGCCTCGACCTCGACCCAGTCCTCGTTGAGGCGGTAGACGGCCTTTCCTTCAAGCACGTACAGGCCGTGCTCCATGACATGGGTTTCGGCAAACGGAATCAGGGCGCCGGGGTCAAGGCTGACCACGTTGACGTGCATGTCGTGGCCGATGTCATCGGGATCGATCAGGCGCGTGGTCCGCCAGCGGCCCTCGGCATTGGCCATGGCGACGGGGGCGACGCTGTCGGCAGGCGCGCTGAAGCTGGCCGGTGTGGCGATATCCGCCACCGGTTGGTAGGCCTTGCGAATCCAGTGAAAGGTGACCGGCCCGGTGCCGGGATTGGTGACGGTGTAACGCTCGCCGGGCGCCATCCAGGCGAATCCGCCGGGGCCGAGCCGCTCGGTGCGGTCGGCGTAGGCGATTTCAAGCGTACCGGCCAGCACAAAGTAGGCCCCTTCGCCGTCGGGATCCGGCTCGGGCCGTGCGCTGCCTCCGCCGGGCTGCACTTCAAGGATGGCCTGAAAAAAGGTTTCGGCGAATCCCGATAGTGGCCGGGCCAGGATCCATGCCCGGGTCTGCGACCAGTGCGGGAGGCGGCTGGTGACGATATCCCGCAGCACGTCGTTGGGGATGACCGCGTAGGCGGTCCTGAACACGGCGCGACCACTGATGTGTCCAGACTGATCCGGGACGCCGCCGGGGGGCAGGGCGTAGGGGCTGGTGGTCATGGTCAGGGCAGCTCCGTGGTTGTCACGACAATTGTTTCCTCGAGCGGGGCCTCGTCGCAGTTGTTGCCGGGGCCATCGCGATCCACCACCAGAAACTGCGAAGCAGCCTGCAGGGCGATGAGCGGGTGGTGCCAGACGCCGGCGGCATAGTTGACGCCCTGGTCGCCGCGGGCGATGAACGCGCGCAGGGCGGTGGCTGCCGGTGGTTCGCCGGCGGGCGCCACCACCACCAGCCAGGGACGCTGTTCGAGGGGCATGAACGCCTGACTGCCGAGTGGGTGCCGCTCGAGCATCCACAGCTCCGCGGGCAGTGAATACGGCTGGCCCAGAAAGATGCTGATGATGGTTTCGGCCTGGCCCTCATCGGCGGAGGATGCCGGGGCCGGCTCGGCCGTCGCGACGGCCAGGCGGTGGTAGCGCTCGGTCAGGCCATTGTTGATCGGAAAGGGATCGGTGCTCCGGGTGTCGATGACCGACCCAAAGGCCGCGAAGCGCTTCGCGGTGAGGGGTTCGGCGGTCAGGGTGATGGTCATGCGCGGGTGACCCCGGGAGCGGGATGGAGCTGCTGCCAGTGCCGGGCGATGTCGATGCGGCGCGTCACCCAGACATCCGCGTGGCTTTCGAGATGGTCGAGAAACCGCTGCAGGGCGCGGAACCGCCCCGGACGCCCGATCAACCGTGGATGGAGTCCCACCGACATCATGCCCGGTTGGTCCGCGCCTTCCGCGTAGAGGACATCAAAGCTGTCGCGCAGATAGGCAAAAAACTGATCGCCACTGTTAAAACCCTGCGGGGTGGCGAAGCGCATGTCGTTGCAATCCAGCGTGTAAGGTACCACCAGCTGGTGGTGGGGCTCGCCATGGGTGTCCTCGACCGGCATCCAAAAAGGCAGCTCGTCGCCATAGTAATCCGAGTCGTACAGGAAATTCCCCTGATCGACCACCAGGCGCCGGGTCCGGGGGCTGTCCCGGCCCGTGTACCAGCCTTCGGGCGGGTGTCCCGTCAGCGCCCGGAAGATCTCGATGGCGGTCTGCATGTGTTGGCGTTCAGTGGCCTCATCGATCCCCTGATAGTCGAGCCAGCGATAGCCATGGCAGGCGATTTCGTGGTCCGCCTCGCGCAGCGCTGCGGTCACCTCGGGGTTGAGCTGCAGGGCCCGGGCGACGCCGAAGACGGTCAGTGGCAGGCCGCGCCGCTGAAACTCGCGGAGCACCCGCCAGACGCCCACCCGACTGCCGTATTCATAGATCGATTCCATGCTCATGTGGCGATCGGCGACGGCCGGCGCGTTGATGATCTCCGAGAGAAACGTCTCGGCATGGGCGTCTCCCTCGAGGACGCAGCGTTCGCCGCCTTCTTCGAAGTTGAGCACGAACTGCACGGCAACCCGGGCACCACCGGGCCATTGTGGATCAGGACGATGGCGGCCGTAACCAATCAGGTCGCGCGGGTTGGGATGGGTCATGAAGCGATTTCCGAGTCGTCGAAAAGGGTGGAAAAGTCGGGGGCCTCGCGCGGCGCCTCGGCAAACTCGAGGCTCGCCTCGATCTCGCGCAGGTGGTGATCCATCCAGCGCTCGGCCTGCTCCACCGCGCCGGCTTCGAGCAGCCGCAGCAGTTCGTCATGCTCGCCACAGTCGCAGCCAATGCTTTGATGCGTGCCATAGACCGCGATGATCAATGAGGACAGAGAGCTCAGCTGCTCGACGAAGGCGCGGGTCAGTTCGTTGTCGGTGACTGCCATCAGCTGGGTATGAAAATCCGCCGAGTGCTTGATGGCCGCGCTGCGATCGCCGGCGCGTCGGGCGGCCTGCTCACGCTGGACAAGCGCATGCAGGTCACGGTGATGCTCGGGCGTGAAATGCCTGACCACCGCAGGGATGCTGCCGCACTCCAGCAGGCGCCGGTTGGCGAACACATCCGCCGCCTGCCTGGCGGTAGGTCGGTTGACCTCCGCGCCGCGGCGCGGCCGCTGCACCACCAGCCGATCGATGGACAGTCGCTGCAGGACCTTGCGGATGCTGGTCCGGCTGACCCCGAAGGTCTGCCCCAGGGTGTCCTCCGGCAGCCGATCGCCGGGCCTCAGCCGGTGGTCGACGATCGCCGTGCGCACGGCCTGATAGATCGCTTCGTCGCTTGTTCTGTCCCGTTGCTCGCTCAACTCTCTCGCCTCCAATTTTGTACACAACATCGTATCCAACAGACCGACGGATTGCATACGAAATCCGTATGCGCAATGATTGCAGGCTCGTGTCCTGTTAACCGTCTGATTTTAAACAAAAATGCACCATGCAGGTGCAAACGCAGGGAGTCCCGTGATGACTGACCGCCTCGAAAACCACGATCCGTCGCTCTATAACGAGGATCTGGCGCCGATTCCAAAGTCTGCCCGAAAATGGGGCGCCTTCGAGATCTTCAACGTCTGGGCGAACGACGTACAGTCGTTGTTCGGCTACACCCTGGCCGCATCGCTGTTCATCAGCTACGGGCTCAACGGCTGGAGTGTGTTTCTGGCGATCCTGGTCGCCGGTTTTTTCGTCATGTGGCTGGTCAACCTCATGGGTCGGCCCAGCGTTGAGCATGGCATCCCCTTTCCGGTGATGGCCCGGGTCAGCATGGGCGTCCGCGGCGCCAATTTTCCAGCGATGGTGCGCGGCATCGTGGCGATCTTCTGGTACGGCGCCCAGACCTATTTTGCCTCGACGGCGGTCGCGATGCTGCTGTTCTCGCTGTTTGGCGGCTCGGCGGACAGCGGCGGGATGCTGCTGGGCATGAACACCCTGTCCTGGGTCGCCTTCATCATCGTCTGGGGTTTTCAGGTGGTGCTGTTCTGGCGGGGGATCGACTGGATCAGTCGTTTCCTGAACTTTGCCGGGCCATTCGTCTACATCGTCATGCTGATTCTGGCCGGGCTGATCTGGCTTGAGGCGGGTTCCGATCTGCTCCCGCAGCTGGGCACGATCTTCCAGGGCATGGGCGACTACGAGGGCAGCTCCGTGGCGGCGTTCTTCGCCGTTGTGGGCACGATGATCGCCTACTTCGCCGCCGTCGTGATCAACTATGGCGACTTCTCGCGTTTCGTCGCCAGCGAGCGGCAGATGAAAAAGGGCAACTTCTTCGGCCTGCCACTGAACATCGCGTTCTTCTCGCTCATTGCGTTGATCGTCACCGCCGGTACGGCGGTGGTATTCGGCGAGACCGTCACCAATCCCACCGAGATGGTCGAGCGGGTCGATTCGCTGCCGCTCACGATCATCGCGGCGCTCATGTTCTTCGCCGCCACCGTGGGCATCAATCTGGTGGCCAACTTCATTCCGCCGGCCTATGACCTGGCGAACCTGGCCCCGTCAAAGATCGATTTCCGGGTCGGTGGCGCCATCACCTCGGTATGCGGCTTCATCATCGGTGCGCTGTGGGTCTCGACGATTTCGCAGATCGGCATCTTCGGTTTCGTGAACACCCTCGGAGCCATCCTGGCCCCGGTCTACGGCATCATGATCGCCGACTACTACCTGGTGAAGTCGCAGAGCATTGATCTGAATGCACTGTTCTCGAGCGACGAGACAGGGCAGTACTACTACGACAATGGCTGGAATCGCCGCGCGATGATGGCCTTCGCCATCGCCGGGATCTTCTCGATCTGCACGGTCTGGGTGCCGGCGCTCGAGAGCCTGTCCGGGTTTTCGTGGGTGATCGGCGCGCTGCTCGGCGCCACGATCTACTACGTGATCGTCAAGCGCTGAGGTTGACGGCGGCCCGGGGCGGCACCGCCGTCCCGGGTCAGTCCTCGGGCTGAAAATCCGGCGGCGGCGCCGAGCCCTCGCCAAAGAAGAACTTCTCCATCTCCTGCTCAAGAAATGTGCGTGCCTTCGGGTCCATCGGCGAGAGTCGATACTCGTTGATCAGCATCGTCTGGTGGCCCAGCCACATCTTCCAGCCTTCCTGGCTGACGTTCGCCATGATCCGCTCGCCCAGTTCACCGGGGTAGGGCTGGCGTTTCATCTTCTGGCCCTCACGGCCGAGTTTGATGCAGTGGACGGTATCATCGCTCATGATCGAGCTCCTGTTGGTGAATCAGGCGTTGCACCGGGGCCGGCAGCCCGGGTGGGTTGTCGGTATGCGGTTTATACCAGAGCCGGTCGGCATCCTCGATGCCATGATCGCTCAGTAACCGGGCGCGAACCGGCTGGATCGTCAGGCTGTAGTGGGTGAACTCGTGGCGCAGCGGCGGCAGTGTATCGTCCATCAGCTCGATCTCCAGCCCGCGCTCAGTCCGGGCCCAGTCCTCGGTCGGCGCCGTTGCCTCGGGCAGTGACCAGAGGCCGGCCCAGATTCCCGTGGGCGGCCGGCGCTCGAGCAGAATCCCTTCGGGCCCGTCAATGATGATCATGGTGGTGGTTCGCAGCGGTTTCTCCCGCTTCGGCCGGCGGCCGGGATAGGCGCCTGGATTGCCCTGGGCGAACGCCTGGCAGCCCGACTGCAGCGGACAGCGCGGGCACTGGGGCTGGCGGGTGCAGAGCGTGGCGCCCAGATCCATCATGGCCTGGTTGAAGTCGCCGGTCCGCTGGGTGGGCGTCACCGCCTCGCTGTATGCCCACAGTTCGCGGGCCACGGCGCTTCGGCCCGGCCAGCCGGGCACCGCGAAGTAGCGCGCCAGGACCCGCTTGACGTTGCCATCCAGGATCGCCGCAGGCGTGCCCCGGGACAGCGACAGGATGGCGGCGGCGGTGGAGCGACCGATCCCGGGCAGGTCGGCCACCGCGGCTGGGTCGTCGGGGAAGACGCCGGCATATTCGTCCACCAGCCGTTGCGCGCAGCGATGCAGGTTGCGGGCGCGGGCGTAGTACCCCAGTCCCGCCCAATACCTGAGTACTTCGTCCAGGCTTGCCGCCGCCAGCGTCTCGACGTCGGGAAACCGGGCCATGAAGCGTTCGAAGTAGGCGATGACGGTGGTGACCTGGGTCTGCTGCAGCATCACCTCCGAGATCCACACCCGGTAGGGCGTCGCCGGATGCTGCCAGGGCAGATCATGGCGGCCCGCGCGGTCAAACCACTCGAGTACCGCCGGGGCAAATCCGTCCCGGGTCGGAGGCTGCGCCACGGCCATCAGTTGAGCAGCCCCTCCAGCCGGTCGCGCAGTCTGTCGACCTCTTCCTCGACCCGCTCGCGGATCTGCGTGCCCTGGCTTTCCTGCAGCACGCGGGCGATGTTCAGCCGGATGGACGGATCACTCCAGCTGCCCTCGATCTGCAGCGGGATCGACACGCCCCGCAGCGACTCCGGCGGCTCACCCCCCTGTCCCTCGAGACTGCCCACCACGCTGACATCCAGCGACAGGTCCAGGCGCTGCGCGGCCAGGTCGGTCTGACCCTCACCGCGCAGCCGCAGCACCGGCGAGTCCATGGCGATGTCATCGCTGCGGGCCACGCCATCGCGCACGACCACACTGGCGGTCAGGCTGGTGAAATCGGTGCTCGGGTTGGCATCGGCGGCGGGCGGTGTCTCACCCTGAAGGCGGGCCAGCGCCTCGCGGATCAGGCGGGCGATGTTGACCCCCTTCACCGCGCCGTCGCGGATGCTGAAATCGCCACGGGCGTTGAGCGTGGACAGCGGCGCGGCCCCGCTCGACAGGGCCATTTCGCCGTCGGCGTTGATCCCGGCGGTGCCGGTCAGGCGGTCGATGCCGGTGAGCGCCTCGAGCAGCGGCCCCATGGCGACGCCGTTGAGCCCCTCGTCAAATGTGACCGGCAGACGGCTTTGCTGGCTAGCCAGGCGGATGTCACCGGTGTACGCGCCCTCGTAGAAATCCGCGCCCAGCGGATGGATACGCCAGCCCTCGCCGGTCTGGACGACATCGGCGTTCAGCGCGGTCAGTGTCAGATCGTTGGCGCTGACCGTGGTGTCGCGCAGTGACAGGGTGTGATCGCGGCGGATGATCAGATCGCCGTCAATGCGCGTCTGCCACTGTTCGTCGCCCCGCTCGATGGCGGCTTCAAAGGTGATGGGAGCGGTCTCACCCAGCGCAATGGCTCCCAGGTCCAGGGTGACCGGATCGGCGCGGAGGCGCTCGCCGGTGGTCTCGTCTGTGTAGAGCAGCCGCCCGCCGGACAGATCGATTCCTCCCAGGCTCAGGCCGACCAGCCAGTCCGGCAGGCCGCCGGTGGCACCACCCGCATCGCCGCCCTTGCCGGCGCCGTCACGGGCGGTGCCGATCTGCCAGTTGGCCTGTCCGGAGCCATTGCGAATGAGCCGGACGGTGGGCTGATCGATGGTCAGGGTCTCCAGCTGGATCTGGCCCGATAGCAGCGGCATGACGGCCATGCCAGCACTGACGCCTTCGGCGCTGAGTAGCGGGGTGTCGTCAAACCCGTCCCCGCTGCCCAGCCGAATGCCACCCAGATCAAGGCTGAGCCGCGGGAACAGGCTCCAGCCGATTTCGTCTTCGATGACGAACGAGCGCCCCAGCTGATCCTCGACCGCGGCGGTCAGCGAGTCGCGGTAGTCGTTCGGATCGAACAGCAGGAACAGCGCGGCAATGCCCGCCACAATCAGTGTGGCGATACCGCCGAGCAGGATGAACAGCACCCTCATGCGATGGCTCTCTTGTTAGGATGACGACTGGGATCATAACGCCGAAAGGGAAACATGAGCGATCAGGCCGCATTGGCGCCCGGCGCGGGGCGTGGCTCCGCGCTGCTCAAGTGGCTGCTCGCCGGGCTGTTGCTGGGGCTGGTCGCGCCGGCATGGGCCGCACCGCTGAAAGTGGCGGTGGCCTCGAACTTTCTGGCACCGCTCGAGGCCCTGGCCGACGTCTACCACCGGCAGGGTGGCCCCGCGCTGCAGATCAGTGCCGGCGCCACCGGCCAGCTTTACGCCCAGATCACACAGGGTGCGCCCTATGATGTCTTTCTGGCCGCGGATCAGGCCCGGCCGCAACGGCTGGTGGCCGAGGGCGCGGCGCTTGCCGACTCGCGCATGACTTATGCCCGTGGCCGGCTGGTGCTCTGGGCCCGGCCCGGTGTCGAGCTGCCCGTCAATGGCCTGGCCGGGCTGCAGCGCTCGTCAGTGACACGGCTCGCCATCGCCAATCCGGCCCTTGCCCCCTACGGTCGGGCCGCCCGTGAGGCGCTGCAGGCAAGCGGACAGTGGTCGGTGCTGAGTGAGCGGATCGTTCAGGGGCAGAACGTCGGCCAGGCCCTGCAGTATCTGGCGACCGGCAATGTCAGCCATGCGCTGGTCGCGGCGTCCTACACCCGCCTCGATGAGGGTCCGGCCGGCGACCACCAGCCGGTGGAAGCGCAGCTGTATGCTCCGATCCGCCAGGACGCGGTCATTCTGTCCGGGACGGCATCCGCCGATCAGGCCCGGGCTTTCCTCGCGTTTCTGCGCGGGCCGGCGGCGGCCGACGTGCTGGCGTCGTTCGGCTATCGCCCGGCGGGTGGGTCGCGATGAACCTCACGCCGGTGTGGATCAGCCTCCAGCTTGCCGCGGTGACCGTCGTGGTGTTGCTGGTGTTGGGCACTCCGCTGGCCTGGTGGCTCGCCACGGGGCGCAGCCGCTGGCGGGTGGCGGTGGATGCGGTGGTGGCCCTGCCGCTGGTGCTGCCCCCCACGGTGCTTGGCTTCTACATGCTGATCCTGCTCGCCCCGCAGGGACCGGTCGGAGGGCCGTGGCTGGCAGTGACCGGTCAGACCCTTACCTTCAGCTTTACCGGTCTGGTGATCACCTCGGTGCTCTATTCGCTGCCGTTTGTCGTCCAGCCACTGCGCGATGCCTTCCGCGGGATCGGCCCGCGGCCGCTGGAGACCGCGGCGATGCTGGGCGCGGGCCGGCTGGATGCGTTCGTGACGGTGGCCTGTCCGCTGGCGGGGCGGGGTTTTGTCACCGCCATCGTGCTCGGCTTCGCCCACACACTCGGGGAGTTCGGGGCGATCCTGATGGTTGGCGGCAGCCTGCCGGGCGAGACGCGCACCGTCGCCATCGCGATCTACGAAAATGTCGAGACCCTCGACTACGCGGCCGCCCATGCCCTGTCCGCCGGGCTGCTGGTGTTCTCGTTCGTGGCGCTGCTCATCATCTACACGCTCAACGGCCGGCGGCGCACGGGGGTGGGGCTGTGACGGCGCGGCCGCTGGATTTTGACGTGACGCTCGAGCGCCCGGGCTTCCAGCTGCGGGCGGCGGACCGGATCGAGTCGGGGATTACCGCGCTGTTCGGTCCATCGGGCTGTGGCAAGACCAGCCTGCTGCGCTGCCTGGCGGGGCTCGAGCCGGCGTGCCGGGGCCGGATCCGGCATGGCGATCAGCCCTGGCAGGGCCGGGAGGTGCGCCTGCCGCCGCATCGCCGTGCCGTTGGGCTGGTGTTCCAGGACACCCGGCTGTTCCCGCATCTGAGCGCGCGCGGAAACCTGGACTTTGCCGAACGCCGACGGCGGGGCGACGGCCCTGGCCGTGCCGAGGTGATTGAGGGTCTTGGCCTGCGCGCGTTGCTTGATCAGAGTCCCGCGGCGCTCTCCGGCGGCGAGTCGCAACGCGTGGCGCTGGGTCGGGCGCTGCTCGCCGGGCCGCGGCTGCTGTTGCTCGATGAACCCCTGAGCGGGCTGGACGCCGCGCGCCAGCGCGAGATCATGCCGCTGCTGCGGGCCATTCCCGAGCGTTTCGGCGTGCAGCTGCTGGTGGTCACCCACGCCTGCCACGAGGTGCTCTCGCTGGCGGATCGCATGATCCTCATGCAGGCCGGGCGGCTGATCACCCAGGCGCCGGTGAGCGATCTGTTTTCGGCGCCGGACTACTGGCCCATCCTGGGGCTCACCGAGCCGGCCGTGGTCTGGCCGGGCCGGGTGGTGGCCCGGGACAACGACTGGGGCTTGACCACACTGGCCACCGACGCCGGGCGGCTTCGGGTGAGCGGTATCAACCCCGGCTCGGGCGCGCCGGTGATGCTGCGGGTCAGCGCCCGCGACGTGGTGCTGAGCCTCGAGCCGCCCATGGCCACCAGCATGCTCAACAGCCTGCCGGTGCGGGTCGAGGCCCTCGAGAACGAGCGCGACGGCGTGGTGCGCGTGCGCCTGGCGGTGGGCCATCGCGCGGCGTTGTGGACGCATGTCACCCGCCAGTCAGTGGCTGCCCTGCGGCTTGAGCCGGGCCGGCGTCTGCATGCATTGATCCGACCCGAAGTGCTTGGCGTCAATCATTGATAAAGGCGAATGACAGAGCCTTTACTCCCGCCCGCCCCAGCGTCAGACTCCGCGCCTTTGCAGTGCACCAAAATACGCGGAGATGGTTTCATGGCAGGCGTCGCGCAGCAGAGTTGTCACGTTGAATACCGCGGCTGTGACATCGTCATCAGTGGCCCCTCGCGCGAGGCCCACGCCCAGGCGCAACGCATCATCCGCCGCTTTGCCTGCAGCGCCGTGCCCTACCGGCTGGCCAGCACGGGCACCGACCAGGTCATCCTCAAGCCGGCCTGACTAGCCGCCAGGGTCGGCAAGCCGCGCCGGCACCTCGAAGCCATCGGGCAGGGGGTCGTCGGCCTCCACCTCGAACCGGCCGCTGCCGCTGTAATGCCCGGTCCCGGTGACTGTCACGATCAGATGCCCATCGGCATCCACCTCGCGGATCACGCCACGGAAGGCGACGCCGCTCAGCCCCGCCACATCCCAGGCCTGACCCGGACCGATCAGCCCCTGGCGATGGCCAAGCGCCAGCCGCGCGGCAATCCCGGATCCAGTGGCACTGCGATCGACCTGGCCGCCACCAAAGATGCACAGGTTGCGTGACGCCGGCGACTCGCCGGGCAGTCGCCCGTCGGTGATGATGCAGCCATACAGAAAGCCCAGATCGGCGGCATCGGGATGGCGGATCGTCAGCTGCGCGCGTCCCGCCTGGATGATCCCGCGACCCGCCTGCACCAGGGACTCCGTCGGGCTGTCGGCCAGATCAAGGCCCAGTCGACGCGCCCGAACGACCGCGTAGTAAGCACCGCCGTAGGCGATATCGACGCTGACCGCGCCATGGCCGGGCAGTGTCAGGGTCTGCGCCAGCGGACCAGCAAAGACCGGCACGCTGTCAAAGCTGACCGCCCCGATGGGGCCGTCGGCCGGTGTTTCCACGCGCACGGCCACGGGGCCGCAGGGGCACTGCAGGTTGAAGTGCGTGACCGGGGGCGTCGGCGTGACAAGGCCGGTGTCGATCACCCAGCGCCCCAGGGCGACGGTGGCGTGGCCGCACATGGTGCTGTAGCCCTCGTTGTGCATGAACAGCACCGCCAGTGCACAGTCCGGGTGATCGGCCGCGGCCGGCCAGACGCCGTACATGTCGGCGTGGCCGCGGGGTTCGAGCATCAGGTGCCGGCGCACCCGGTCGTGCCGGGTCATGGCGTCGCGGCGTTTCTCGAGCAGGGTGTCACCGGCAAGCGGCGGGGCCCCGTCGGTGACGATGCGCACCGGCTCACCGGCCGCATGCAGATCGGTGTAGCGGTAATGGTGAGCGGTCGGCGTCACTGCCGCGTCCCGGGCTGGTCGATGCCGTCCACCCGCCGCGGCAGGCCCAGCGGGTTGTCATCCCGCAGCGCCGGTGGCAGAGCCGCCGCGGGCATGTCCTGCACCGCCACCGGGCGCAGGAAGCGCTCCATGGCCCGGGTGCCCACCGAGGTGCTGCGGCTGTCGGTGGTGGCGGGATAGGGCCCGCCATGGACCATGGCCTCGCCGACCTGTACGCCGGTGGGAAAGCCGTTGAACAGCACCCGCCCGGCGCGCTGTTCGAGCTGGTGGATGAGCGCGGCATGCCCGCTCAGTTCGGCATCGCTGGCGTGGATACCGGCGGTCAGCTGGCCGTCGAGATCAGCGGCCACCGTGGTGAAGGGCGTGGCGGCGTCCACCACCACAATCAGCACCGCCGGGCCGAACACCTCGTCGGCCAGTTCCGGCTGTTGGCGCAGGTGCTCGAGGTCAGTGATGAATGCCATGGCCCGGGCGCGTCCATCGGCCGCTTCGCCCGTTGCCAGCCGGCTCACCCCGTCGGCGGCATCGAGCCGCGCGCAGCCCGATTCATAGGCCGACAGGATCCCCTCATGCAGCATGACCGCCGGTGGAATGGCGGCGATGGCGCCGGCGAGCTGGTCGCGGAACGCCTCGAACCCCGCGTCATGGCGCAGAAACACGACGCCGGGTTTGGTGCAGAACTGCCCGCAGCCCATGGCCACTGAACCGGCGAGTCCCGAGGCGATATCGCCGCCGCGCTGGGCGAGGGCTTCGGGGAGGATGAACAGCGGGTTGACGCTGCCCATTTCGGCATACACCGGGATCGGCCGGTGGCGCTCGGCGGCGAGGCGCTGCAGGGCGAGGCCGCCGCGCTGCGAGCCGGTAAAGCCCACCGCCTGGATGGCGGGATGCTGCACCAGTGCGGCGCCCAGGGCATGTTCGGCGCCCTGCAGCATCGAGAACACGCCGCCGGGTAGCCGGTGCTCGGCGACCGCCGCTTCCACCGCCTCGGCGGCGAGGGCTGACGTGCCAGGGTGCGCCGGATGGGCCTTGACCACCACCGGGCATCCGGCCGCCAGCGCCGAGGCGGTATCACCGCCACACACCGAAAAGGCCAGTG
This sequence comes from Spiribacter sp. SSL99, assembly GCF_009805925.1. Lineage (NCBI taxonomy): Bacteria > Pseudomonadati > Pseudomonadota > Gammaproteobacteria > Chromatiales > Ectothiorhodospiraceae > Spiribacter > Spiribacter sp. SSL99. The sequence goes on from NZ_MAOM01000020.1 coordinate 70,673, forward strand.
GGAAGTTGCTGGCCCCGAATACGGCCACTGGCCCCAGGGGGATATTGCGCTGGCGCAGATCGAAATCGCCGTGCTCGATGCGAACGCCCAGAAACGCCCCCTCGCGGACGACGCCGGCAAACAGCCGCAGCTGTCCGGTGGTGCGGGCCAGCTCGCCGCGAATGCGTGCCTCGGGCAGTCCGGTCTCGGCGCCGGCGCGCTCGACAAAGGCATCGGCCCGTTCATCGAGCCCGCTGGCAATGGATTCCAGCAGCGCCGCGCGCTGTTCGAGTCCGGCGGCCGCCAGGGTATCGGCCGCATCGGCCGCCGCCCGGCATGCCCGGTCGACCTCCTGCGGCGTGGCCTCGGCAAAGGCCGGGTCCAGCGGTTCGCCACTGGCGGCGTCGCGGGCGTTGAACGGGTTGCGGCCGGCCGCGGTCCGGGTCCCGGCAATGAATTGATCGGCTGTGATCGTCATAAAGCCCTACTGCGTCGATGAAGTGTGGTGTCGGTCCAGAGACTCTAAGAGGACCTGGCCGGCGGCGAGGTCCCAGAGAGACTGACCAACGCTTTTGAAAATGATCGGGCCGCCGCCCACCGGCTGGGCCTGGTCCAGCACCACGGCCTCGAGGGAAGTGGCCTGCCGCCAGTCGAAATGCCCGGATTCATGGGCCTGGATGAGGTCGCCCGCCTCTTCGCGGGCGCCTTCGGCCGTGTCGATGACCACCCGGCCATGGGCCAGCAGCGCCGGCGGCACTTCCGCCATATGGGCACGGAACGCGCCCACTGCGGCCACAAAGGTGTCGGCGGGCAGCGCGGTGGGCAGGATCGGTCGTGTCGAAGTGGTGGCCGTCACGATGACGCGGACCGTATCCAGAACCGTGGCCGGATCATCGATCACGCTGACGCGCATGCCGGCCTGGTTCATCTCGGCGGCGAGGGCCTCGGCCCGGGAGCGGGTGCGCGAGTACAGATAGGCCTCGCGCAGACCCAGGCCATCACGGAACGCCTCGAGGTGGGTGCGGGCCTGGGTGCCGGCCCCATAGACCAGCATCGGGGTATCGGTGCGGGGTGCCAGTTGCCGGGCGGCGAGCAGCGACACCGCCGCCGTCCGCCGGGCCGAGACGGCGCCCCCGTCCACCAGCAGCTGACGCTCGCCGGTGGCGGCGTCCAGGACCACCATCTCGCCCTGTATGGTCGGGCGGCCATGGCGGCTGTTGTGCGGGTGGACCGTGACCAGTTTGGTGATTGCGAGGCGGCCATCGGTGGCAGGCATGAGCAGCAGCGTACCCCCCTCGGCAAGCCCCATGGCGCCGCGGGCGGGGCACTCGGTGTGTCCGGCCCGGGCGCTCGCCAGCACCCGGGCGCAGGCGTCGGCAAGGGCCGGATAGTCGAGTCGCTCGAGGGTCTGCTGGCGGTCGAGTGTGCGCATGGTCAGTTCACCGAAAAGCCGAGGGCGAAGGGGTCGCGATCATCAATGAAGATCGTGTTGTAGCCGGTGACCCGGGCCCAGCCAGTGATCTGCGGGCGGATGCCGGTATGCGGGCCGATGATCTCAGTGCCCAGAACCTCGCCGGTGAACAGGCTGCCGATCACGCTTTCATGGACAAACCGCTGGCCCACCGCCAGGCGCTCGCGGCCGTGGAGCTGCGCCATGCGCGCCGAGGTGCCCGTGCCGCAGGGCGAGCGATCGATGGCCCGGTCGCCATAGAACACCGCGTTGCGGGCATCGGCCGCCGGATCGCGTGCCGGCCCGGTCCACATCACGTGCGAGACCCCGCGGATCGTCGCGTCGTCCGGATGGACCGGATCAATCAGGGCGTTGAGGCGCCGGCGTACCTGCGGTGACAGGCGCAGAATATCGTCCACGCTCAGCTGATCCAGACCCTCAAAGCCCGGCTGGGGATCGAAGATGGCGTAGAAGTTGCCACCATAGGCGATGTCGCAACGCAGCCGCCCCAGGTCGGGGACATCCACTTCGACATCACGCGCTTCAAGCCAGGCCGGCACATTGCGCAGACTCACCGATTCGACGAACCGCCCCGGCTGCTCGTAGCTGACCTCGACCTTGCCAGCGGGCGTTTCCAGCGCCAGCCGTCCGGCCTGGGTCGGCGTGACCAGTCCTTCCTCAATGGCGGTGGTGACGGTGCCGATGGTGCCGTGCCCGCACATCGGCAGGCAGCCCGAGGTCTCGATGAACAGCACCCCCAGGTCACAGTCGGGCCGCGTGGGGGCGTAGAGGATCGAGCCCGACATCATGTCGTGGCCGCGGGGCTCGAACATCAGCCCCTGGCGGATCCAGTCGTAGTGGGCCAGAAAGTCCTGGCGGTACCCGCTCAGGCTGTCGCCGCGCAGCCGCGGCCCGCCGCCGGCCACCACCCGCACCGGGTTGCCGCAGGTGTGGCCGTCAATGCAGAAAAACGTATGCCGTGCCATGGCTCAGACGGACGGCCGTGTCGCCAGGGCCTGCTCGATGACCGCCGTCACCCGAGCGCGCTCATCGCCGACCAGGGGCAGGCGGGGCAGGCGCACGGTCTCGCTGCCGCGACCGGCGATCTGCTCGGCGAGCTTGATCATCTGCACCAGCTTGGGGTCGGTGTCCATATGCAGCGAGTCCATCATCCAGCGGTACAGGTGCACCGCCGGCTCGATCCGCCCGGCCTGAAGATGGTCGTAGATCGCCACGCTTTCGCGCGGATAGACGTTGGCGAAGCCGGATACCCAGCCAATCGCGCCCACCACCATGCACTCCAGCGCGACATCGTCCACGCCCGCCATGATCGCCAGCGCATCCGGCGCCCGGTTGATGAGGTCGTTGATCCGGCGCGGGTCTTCGGAGGACTCCTTGACGGCGACGATGCCCGGTGTCCGGGACAGCTCGACGAGGGTTTCCGGGTCGATGTCGATGCCGTACGAGGCCGGGTTGTTGTAGATCATCGCCGGCAGCGAACAGGCATTGGCGACCGTGCTGATGTGGTGGACGATTTCGCCCCGGTCCGCCTTGTACACCATCGCCGGCAGGATCATGATGCCATCGGCGCCAATGGCCTCAACATCGCGCGCATAGCGGCAGGCCGCCTCGGTGGTGAACTCGGCCACGCCGCAGATCACCGGCACCCGGCCGGCACTGACCCGGCAGGCCGCGCGGATGACCTCGCGTTTTTCCTCGTCGGACAGCGAGGTGTTCTCGCCACAGGTGCCCAGCATGACCAGGCCATGCACACCATCGCGGATGAGGTTGTCGACGACCTGTTCCGTCGCCGCGACATCGAGGCTGTGATCGGGATGGAACTGCGTGGTGACTGCTGGGTAGATGCCGCGCCAATCGGGAATCATGGGTCTGCTCCTCCTGTGGGTGATGACCGCCTTTCGGTCGGCCATTGTATATTGTATAAAGTTATCCTTCGGGATAGGGATGGTCAACGACAATGAATCTGCAGAGTAGTAGCGGCCGGCAGACAGTGGCCGGGATGCTGGTCAGCGAGATGCGCGAGCGCATCCTCACCCTGGAGTTTCCCGAGGGAGCCCCCCTGCGCCAGGACACCCTTGCCGCCGAATTCGGGGTCAGCCGGATCCCGCTGCGCGAGGCGCTTCTGCAGCTTGAAGGCGAGGGGCTGGTCACACAGACCGCCCATAAGGGCTACGCGGTCAGCGTGCTATCGCTTGAGGAGATCCGCGAGATCTTTGATCTGCGCGCCCTGATCGAGGTGGACCTGCTCCAGCGCGCCCTGCCGCACATCACCTCCGAGGTCATCGCCGAAGCCCGTCAGGTGCTCGCCCAGTTCGACGAGAACCTGGCCGCGCCTTCGGCCGAGCGCCAGTGGGGCCACTTCAACTGGCGCCTGCATGCCACGCTCTGCGCGCCGGCGGGCCGTCACCGCAGCCTCGACATCCTGCGCAAGCTGCACCGCAATGCCGACCGTTACCTGCGTCTGCAGCTCAATCTCTCGGATCACAACAATGCCCGTGCCCGCGAAGAGCACGACCGCCTGGTCACCCTCTGCGAGGAGCGCGATAACGCCGAGGCCAGCCGCCTGCTGAACGAGCACATCCTCGCCGCGCGCGACGATCTGCTCGACTTCCTGTCGGTGCGCCGGGCCAATGACTGAGGGGAGTGCGATGAAGATAACCGCGATCAATGTCTACCAGGTCGATCTGCCGCTGCACGAAGGCCGCTATGCCTGGTCCGGCGGCAACAGCGTCGACGTGTTCGACAGCACCGTGGTGGAGATCGAGACCGATGCCGGCCTGACCGGCGTTGGCGAGGTCTGCCCGCTGGGCCCGGCCTATCTGCCGGCCTACGCCGCCGGCGCCCGCGCCGGGTTGCAGCAGCTGGCCCCCGGGCTGCTGGGCATGGACCCGACCCGCCCGATGCAGATCAGCCATCATCTGGATGCCGCCCTGCGCGGGCATCCCTACGTCAAATCGCCCATCGACATGGCCTGCTGGGACCTGTTGGGCAAGGCCACCGGTCAGCCGGTCTGCCACCTTCTGGGGGGCCGATATGGCGAGACCATCAGCCTCTATCGCGCCATTTCCCAGCAAAGCCCCGAGCAGATGGCCGAGCGCTGCCGCGAGTACCAGGCCCAGGGCTATCGCCGCTTCCAGCTCAAGGTGGGCGGCGATCCGGATACCGACATCGACCGCATTCACGCCTGCGCGGCGGTCATGCGCCGGGGGGACACACTGGTGGCCGATGCCAACACCGGCTGGAGCCAGTACGCCGCGCTGCGTGTGGCCGCGGCGGTGGCCGATCTCGATGTCGCCATCGAGCAGCCCTGCGCCGACTATCGCAGCTGTCTGCAGGTGCGGCGGGCGACGGCCCGGCCGTTCGTGCTGGATGAGTCGGTGGACGGGATGGCGTGGTTATTGCAAGCGATCAACGATGGAGCAATGGACGCGGTCAACATCAAGATTGCCAAGGTGGGAGGACTCACCCGGGCCCATCGGATGCGCGATGTGTGTATGGAATCGGGGATCGTGATGACCCTGGAGGACACCTGGGGCGGCGATGTGGCCACCGCGGCCATTGCCCATCTGGCCCATTCGACGCCCGAGGCGGCGCGCTTTTCCGTCACCGATTTCAACAGCTACGTCACCCGGGCGTTCGCCCTGGGGGCCCCGCAGCGTCGCGGGGGCGAGATGGCCGCATCCACTGCCCCCGGGTTGGGCGTGAGCCTGGATTACTCGGTGCTCGGTGCCCCGATATGGCGCACCGCAGCGTAGGTAATGCTTGCGCGAAGGGTCACGATCGTCTAAACCGTAAACTGTATACAATTTTTGGAGGCTCATCCGATGAAAATCACAATCACCGCAATCGCCACGACCGTCGCCCTGGGCGTGGGTCTGGGCGGGGCCGCGCAGGCCCAGGACGATGCCATTGTCATCGGCGTGCAGGTGCCCACCACGGGCTCCGAGGCGACCTACGGTCAGGACATGTACAACGCCGCTGAACTGGCGGCCGAAGAGATCAACGCCGACGGCGGCCTGCTGGGCCGGCAGATCGAGTTGATCAACGGCGACTCGGCCTGCGATCCCCAGCAGTCCGTCAACGCCGCCGGCAACCTGGTCTCGCGCGATGTCCTGGGCATCGTCGGGGGGTATTGCTCGGGCGCCACGATGCCGACCCTCAAGACCTACGGCGACGAGGGCCTGCCGTTCGTGATCACCGCGTCGAACTCCACCCAGCTCATCCCCGCCAACCCCGGCAATGCCTTCATGATCAACTCCACCGGGGCGGATCAGTCGAAAAAGGCGGCCGAGTTCTTCGAGTCACAGGGCATTGAGCGCCTGGCCGTGATCGATCAGGGCGATTCGTACTCGCAGGACCTGGCCGACCTGACCGTTGAGCGCTGGGAGGCGATGGGCCACGAGGTGGTCACCCGCGAGACGGTCAACAAGGGCGAGCAGGACTTTTCGGCCGTGGTCAGCAACGTGCGCTCGAGCGGTGCCGAGGCGGTGTTCTGGACGGCCTACTACGCCGATGGCGGCCTGATGATCCGCCAGCTCCGTCAGGGCGGTTTCCGCGGCATGATCGCCGTGGGTGATGGCTCCAACTCGCCGCAGCTCTTCGAGATCGCCGGTGGCGCGGCCGAGGGCGTGTTCGCCTTCTCCAACCCCACCGCCGAGTTCCTGCCCGCCGCGGCGGACTTCATCGACGACTACGAGGCCGAGTACGGCCAGAGCCCGGGTCCCTACGCCCCGCTCAACTACGACGGCCTCAAGCTGCTCGCCTGGGCCATGGAGACCGCCGGGACGACCGATTCGGCGGCCGTGATCGACGTGCTCGAGTCGACGGACGGGCAGTCGTGGCTGACCGGCCCGATCCGCTTCACCGACGAGAACACGCTGGCCCGCAGCAACTTCATCATCCTCGAGGGCGAAAACGGCGCCTGGACGTTCTTCGAAAACTAACGGGCTGAATCGCGGCGCGGGCCCGGCGCGGGCCCGCGCCGCTTCATTCAGGCAGAGTCAACGGGGGGCTTGGCATGCCGGCCTTTGAGACATTCCTCCAGGCCATCGTCAACGGCCTGGTGCTGGGATCCTTTTACGCGCTGATCGCGCTTGGCTACACCATGATTTTCGGTGTGATCAAGCTCCTGAACTTCGCCCATGGCGATGTCTATATGGTGGGCGCGTTCGTCGGCTTCGGCGTGCTCTCACTGATCTCGGGCGTTGTCGGGGCGGGCTGGTTCGGCCTTGGCATTGCCATTCTGGTTTCCATGATCGCGGTCGGCTGTCTCGGCGTGATCATTCAGCGGGTCGCCTATCAGCCGATGCTCTCGGCGCCGCGGCTCTCGATCCTGATTACCGCGCTGGCGGTCTCGCTGGTGCTGCAGAACAGCGCCCTCAGCCTGACCGACGGCAAGTACACGGCGTTCCGCACCGACCTCGGCTTTGGCGGGTTTGAATTCGGACGCCTTTTCATCAGCCACCAGGCCGTGGTGCTGGTGGCCATCGCCGGACTGCTCATGATCGCGCTCGAGCTGTTCGTGAGCCGGACAATGTATGGCCGCGCCATGCGCGCAGTATCCATCGACAAGGACATGTGCCGGCTGTTGGGGATCAACGTCTCGCGGGTCGTCGCCATCACCTTTCTGATCGGCTCGGGGCTCGCGGCCGCCGCCGGCACCATGGCGGGCGCCTACTACGGCAGCATCTGGTATTTCATGGGCTTTCTCATCGGCCTCAAGGCGTTCACCGCCGCGGTGATCGGCGGTATCGGCAGCATTACCGGGGCCATGCTGGGCGGTCTCATCCTGGGCCTGCTCGAATCCTTCGGCACCCTGGTGCCGTGGATTGGTAGCGAGTGGAAGGATGTATTTACCTTCTCGATCCTCATTCTCGTGCTCGTGTTCAAACCCACGGGCCTGCTGGGCAAATCAGAAGTGGAGCGGATGTAGCGATGAGTACCGCAACGGGCACAACGACCGGTCTGGTCGACCGCCTCTACGCCGCCTTCGACAGCCCTCGGCGGCAGATGCTGCTGATGGTGGCCATCGTGGTGGTGATGGCCGTGCTGCCAATGCTGATGGGGCGTTATGCGACCACCATCATGACCAACGCGCTGCTGTATGTGGTGCTCGCGCTGGGGCTCAACATCGTGGTGGGCTATGCCGGGCTGCTGGATCTCGGCTATGCCGCCTTCTTTGCGGTGGGTGCGTATAGCATCGGCATCCTCACCGTGCAGTTCGACTGGAATTTCTGGCTGGCCATTCCGCCGGCACTGGTCGCGGCCTGCATGGCCGGAGTGATCATCGGCGGGCCGACCCTGCGACTGCGCAGTGACTACCTGGCCATCGTGACCCTGGGGTTCGGCGAGATCGTGCGCTTCAGCGCGCGCAACCTCGAAATCACCGGCCGTGCCAGTGGCCTGTCGAACATCCCCGAGCCGAATTTCTTCGGCTATGTGATCAACAGCTACGTCGATTTCTACTATGTATTCCTGCTGCTGGCCGTGATCGCGGTCATCGCCAGCCATCGGCTCTATCACTCGCGGCTGGGACGGGCATGGCTGTACGTGCGGCATGACGAGGACGCGGCCGAGGCCATGGGTATCAATCGGGTGCGGGTCAAGCTGGCCGCCTACGTCACCGGATCGGTGTTCGGGGCCGTTGGCGGGATCTTCTTCTCGGTCAACCTGGGCGCCATTTCCCCGGAGAGCTTCAGTTTCGAGCAGTCGGTGCTGATCCTCATGGCGGTGATCCTGGGCGGCATGGGCAAGATCCCTGGGGTGATCCTGGGCGCGTTCATCATCATCCTCGGCCCCGAGCTGCTGCGCGAGCTCGGCGAGCTGCGGCTGTTGCTGTTCGCGGTGGTCATGCTGCTGATCATGCTGCTGCGGCCCAGCGGCATCTGGCCCGAACGGCGTCATTAAAGCGAAGGAGTGACGGATGCTGCTCAATCTTGAACAAGTCACGCTGCGCTTTGCCGGCAACACCGTGCTCGATAAGGTCGACTTCGGCGTCGAGGCGAATACGCTGGCCAGCCTGATCGGGCCCAACGGCGCGGGTAAGACCTCGCTGTTCAACTCCATCACCGGCTTCTACCGGCCCCAGGAGGGGCGTATCGAGTTCGCCGGCGAGCGCGTGCTGCGGCGCAAGCCCCACAAGGTCACCCAGCTCGGCATCGCCCGCACCTTTCAGAATGTGCGCCTGTTCCGCGAGATGTCGGTGATGGAAAACGTCATGGCGGGCATGCACTGCCGCACCCGCGCGGGGGCCTTTGGCGCCGTGTTGCGCACCCCCGGCCAGCGCGCCGAGGAGCGCTATATCGCCGAAGTGGCCCACGACTGCATGCGTTTTGTGGGCGTCGATGAATACGCCGACCGCCTTGCCACCAACCTGGCCTATGGCTATCAGCGCCTGGTGGAAATCGCCCGGGCGCTGGCGACGCAGCCGCGGCTGATCCTGCTGGATGAGCCCGCGGCCGGGCTGAATGCCACCGAGAAGGCCTCGCTGATCGAACTGATCCGGCGTATCCGTGACGAGCGCGGCATCGCGGTGCTGCTCATCGAGCATGACATGGGGTTAGTGATGCAGGTCTCGGAGCGCATCAATGTGCTCGATTACGGCCGTATCATCGCCAATGGCAACGCCGAGGAGATCAAGAACAACCCCCGGGTCATCGAAGCCTATCTGGGGCAGGAAGACGAGGAGATGGTGCTGTGACAGAGCCGGTCCTTCGTGTGGAGCAGGTCGAGTCGTTCTACGGCAAGATCCAGGCGCTCCGCGGTATCGACATCGAGGTGGCCCCCGGCCAGATCATCGCCGTGCTGGGCAGCAACGGCGCCGGCAAGACCACGACGCTCAAGACCATCTCGGGACTGGTGCGTGCCCAGGTCGGCCGGATCCACTTTGACGGTGAGGACATCACCCGTCTGCCCCCGCATGAGATCGCCCGCAAGGGCGTGGTGCATGTGCCCGAGGGCCGGCATATCCTCAAGGGCCTGAGCGTGCAGGAAAACCTCGAGCTCGGCAGCTTCACGGTCCGCGACCCCGCGGTGCGGCGTGAGCGCATGGCGGATGTGTTCGAGCGCTTCCCGATCCTCTCCGAGCGGCGTCACCAGGACGGCTCGCTGCTCTCCGGTGGCGAGCAGCAGATGCTGGCCCTGGGACGGGCGCTGATGCATGGCCCGCGGGTGCTGCTGCTTGATGAGCCGTCGATGGGGCTCGCGCCCAAGCTGGTCACCCAGACCATGCGCATCGTCAAACAACTCAACGAGGCGGGCACCACCATCCTGCTCGTCGAGCAGAATGTGCGCCTCGCGCTCAAGATCGCGCACTATGCGTATGTCCTCGAGAACGGCGAAATCCACAACCAGGGGAAGGCTTCGGCGCTTGCCGAGGACGAGAGCATCGTCCAGGCCTATCTGGGGGCCTGATGCGGGTGGCGATCGTGGGTACTGGCCCGGCCGGCGCGGCGGCGGCCCGGGGGCTGATCGGCCGCGGCGTGGCGGTGACGCTGTTTGATGAGCAGCCCCGCAGCGGCGGCAATATCAGCCGGATCCGGGCAACGGAAGCCGCCACGCCCCTCGAGACCCTCGCCCGCGCCTCAGCGGAAGTGGAGCTGCATACCGCCACGCGGGTGCTGTCCACCGAGGCCGGCGGCCGGGTCTGGTTTGATGCCGGTGACGGCGCCGAGGCGCGGGACTTTGACGCCGTCGTGCTCGCCTGCGGGGCCTATGATGTCCACGACCCCATCCCCGGGCTGCCCGCGCCGAGGGTCAGTAGCGCCGGCGCCCTGCAGGCCCTGCTCAAGGGTCAGGGCCTGGTCCCCGAGGGGCCGGTGGTCATCGCCGGCAGCGGACCGTTTCTGGGAGTGGTCGCCGCCGGCTTGGTGCGTGCCGGTGTGCCGGTCACGCAGGTGCTGGATCGGCTGCGTCTGAGCGACTATTTTCGCCTGGCCCCCTGGGGCGCCGGCATCCCCGGCAACAGCCTGGAGTTTCTGCAGACCCGCTGGCAGCTGGCCCGGGCCGGGGTCGCGATGCGGCATGGTGTGGCGGTGACCGCTGTGGGCGACAATCAGTTGACCACCGATCAGGGCGAGACCATCGGCTTTGGTCATCTGGGCCTCACCGAGCGCTTCATCCCCCAGACCCAGCTGGCGCGGACCGCCGGCTGCGGCCTTGAGTACGATCCCGTGGGCGGTTACTGGCGGGTGGTGACCGATGCCCGCGGGCGCACCGATCGCCCGGGTATTTACGTGATCGGCGAAGGCCAGGGCGTGCGCGGCTGGCGGCATGCCCGACTATCCGGTGAGCGGGTGGCCCCGGCGGTGGCCGCGGATCTGGCGGGTCAGCCCCTCAAGGCCCGCGACAATGGCCTGCGGCGGCGCTTTCTGATCGGGTTCGGCCGCGCGCTTGAATACCGGCAGTCGCGGCGGGCCGCCACCCGACCCGCCGCCGAGGCGGTCATCTGCCCCTGTGAAGGGACCCGGGTGGGCGCCGTTGACGAGGCCGTCTCGCTGGGTCTGGCCGACCTGTCATCGATCAAGGTGGTGACGCGTTGCGGCATGGGCCCCTGTCAGGGCCGCTACTGCGAGCCGCAGGTGACGGCGCGCATCCGTGCCGCCGGTGCCACGCCCCGGGGAGCGCTCAATCAGCGTGCTTTCTCGCGACCGGTCCGTGTGGGGGAGGTGATCGATGGAACGGGTTGATGCGCTGGTGGTCGGCAGCGGGATCATCGGCAGTTTCGTCGCCCTGGCGTTGCGCGAGCGGGGCCTCGAGGTGATGGTCGTCGATCGCGGGGGACTTGCGCCGGGGACATCGCGCAGCAGTGACGGCAACCTTCTGTGCTCGGATAAATCCCCCGGGCTGATGCTGGATCTCTCGCGCCGCAGCCTGGACGCATGGCACCGCTTCGCCGAGCGCTATGGCAATGACTGCGAATTCGATCCCAAGGGGGCGACGGTGGTGGCACGCTCGGCGGATGAGGCCCGGGGCCTGAAGGCGCTGGTGGCCGAGCATCAGGCCCGCGGCATCGACTGCCGGTTTCTCGACAGCGGCTGGCACGCCCTTGAGCCGCACCTTGGCCCGGAAACCGTGGCCGTCGGCAACTGGCCGAACGACGCCCAGGTGCAGCCCATGCTGGCCTGCTACCAGATCGCGCGGATCCTGCGTGATCAAGGGGTGACCTATCGGTTCTATGAGGGCATCGACCGGCTTGAACCGCGCGACGATGGCGTGACCGTCACCCTGGACGGGGGTGATCGCATCGAGGCCGGCCACGTCGCGCTATGCACGGGGGTCTGGACGCCCGAGATCCTCGCGCCGCTGGGTCTGTCCGTGCCGGTACAGCCGCGCAAAGGGCATATCGCCGTGCTCGAGCGGGGTGATGTGGTGGTCAACTCGAAGATCGCCGATTTTGGCTACCAGGCCGCCGCCGAGAGCACCGAGGTGGACGAGACCGCGGTCCAGACTGCCGCCATCATCGAGGCCACGCGCAGCGGCACCATCCTCTGCGGCAGCTCGCGCGAATTTGCCGGTTTCGACATGGCGGTCAATATGCAGACCGTCCAGCAGCTGCTGGCCGACTGCGTGCGCATCGTCCCCGACCTGGCCCGCCTGCGGGTGATCCGCGGCTATGCCGGTCTGCGACCGTTTTCGCCCGACGGCCATCCGCTGATCGGTCCGGTGCCCGGCGCGGACCGACTCATCGTGGCGACCGGCCACGAAGGGGCCGGCCATGGGCTGGCGGCGGTGACCGGCGATCTGGTGGCCGCCTGCGTGGCCGACGGCGATACCCACCCCTATGAGGGCCGCCTGCACCCGGAGCGGTTTCAATGACGGGGCCGGGGTTTCGTTGTCTGGAGGCGGCGGGCGAAGGGATGCATGTCGAGATTGACGGCCGGTCGGTCGAGATACCCCGTGGGGTGAGCGTGCTGGGTGCGCTGCTGTTGCAGGCGGATCAGGGTCAGCGGCCGGACTGGTTCTGCGCCATCGGCCAGTGTCAGCGCTGTCGGGTGCGGGTCAATGGCCACGAGACGACGGCCTGCCAGGCTTATCCGGCACCCGGTGATCGCATCGAGACACCAAAGGGATGGAGCGGCTGACCGGGATCGAACCGGCATCACTGCCTTGGGAGGGCAGCGCTCTACCATTGAGCTACAGCCGCGCTGCGGGATCATTATATCGCTGGATGGCTGCGGTACAATGGCGGTATGAACGCAAACGACCCCCAGATCACCCTGTATGTGAACGGCGAGGCCCGATCGGTGCCGGCCGAGACTACCGTTGCCCGGTTGGTGGAGTCCCTTGAGCTCGGCCAGCGGCGGATCGCCATCGAGCTGAATGGCGAGGTCGTCCCGCGCAGCGAGCACGCCAGCCGATCCCTCAACGACCAGGACCGTATTGAAATCATCCGCGCCATCGGCGGCGGGTGAATGACCAAGAGGCAAGCATGACGCAGCAGCAACCACTGACCATCGCGGGGCACAGCTACCAGTCCCGCCTGCTGATCGGTACCGGCAAATACCGGGACATGGCCCAGGCCGGCGAAGCCATTCGCGCCAGCGGGGCCGAGATCGTGACCGTCGCGATCCGGCGCACCAACATCGGCCAGAATGCCGACGAGGAAAACCTGCTTGATGTCGTCCCGCCCAGCGAGTTCACCATCTTGCCCAACACCGCGGGCTGTTATACCGCCGATGATGCCGTGCGCGTCTGCCGGCTGGCCCGCGAGCTGCTGGATGGGCACGACCTGGTCAAGCTCGAGGTGCTGGGTGATCCCCAGACCCTCTATCCCGACATCCCCGCCACGCTCGAGGCCGCCGAGCGTCTGGTGGCCGATGGCTTCAAGGTGATGGTGTATACCAGTGACGACCCGATCATCGCCCGGCGGCTCGAGGAGATGGGCTGCGTGGCGGTGATGCCACTGGCCTCGCCGATCGGCTCCGGGCTGGGCATCCAGAACCGCTACAACCTGCTGACCATCCTCGAGAATGCCTCGGTGCCGATCATCGTCGACGCCGGCGTGGGAACCGCCTCGGATGCGGCGGTGGCCATGGAGCTGGGCGCCGATGGCGTGCTGCTCAACACCGCCGTTGCCGCGGCGCAGGAACCGGTGCTGATGGCCTCGGCCATGCGCAAGGGGATCGAGGCGGGCCGTGAAGCCTACCTGGCCGGGCGCATGCCGATGCGCCGGTTTGCATCCGCCAGCTCGCCGCTGGAGGGCACCTTCTGGCAAGGCCGCCAGTGAGCACGACCGGTTACCGACCGATCCGCAGTTTTGTCCGGCGCGAGGGTCGCCTGACCGCCGGCCAGCAGCGGGCGCTTGATGAGTTATATCCGCGCTACGGCGTCGACTGGTCGGGCGGCAGGATCGATGTGGCGGCAGGCTTCGAGCGCCCCGCGCCCCTAGTGCTGGACATCGGTTTTGGCGACGGCGACGCACTGGCGGAGATTGCTGCCGCCCATCCCGATCGCAATTACCTTGGCGTCGAGGTGTATCGCACCGGCACGGGCCGACTGCTGCGCCGTATTGAATCGGAAGGCCTGACCAACCTCCGCGTACTGCTCGCCGATGCCAGTGAGCTGCTGCGCGACGGCCTGGCCCCGGTATCGCTCGCGGGGGTGCAGCTGTTCTTCCCCGATCCGTGGACCAAAAAACGCCATCACAAGCGCCGGATCGTGCAGGCCGAATGGCTGGCGCGGGTGGCGGACCGCCTGCAGCCCGGCGGCTTTCTGCATATGGCCACCGACTGGGCGGACTATGCCGAATGGATGCTGTCGCTGAGCGACGCCGAGCCGCGCCTCGAAAACCCCTATGGCGGCTATGCGCCCGATGCCGGTGATCGGCCCGAGACCCGCTTCGAGCGCCGCGGCCGACGCAAGGGGCATGAGGTGTACGACCTTATCCTGCAGCGGGTGGATGTGTGATCAACCCAACCAGTTCTCCACCATAAGCCCGGGAATTCGCCGAAACTCGCGTTCATTGGCGGTTACAACCGTCATTCCCAGCGAGCGCGCGTGAGCCCCGATCAGCATATCGTTCGGGCCGATGACGCTGCCGTTGGATTCAAGGTGATGTCGAACCTTGGCATATTCGACATCAACAGGTTGATCGAGCGGCAGAATCTCGATCGCCGAGAGGACTGCATCAACCTGCTTCTGGAGGCGTTCAGAGCCGGCCTTGCGAGCGCCAAACTGAAGCTCGCTGCTGACCACAATGCTGGTGCAGACAGCATGTCCGCCCACATCGATAATCTTTTGTGCCGTGGAGCCGTGGGGATGACGGACAAGCGCAGAAATGATGTTCGTGTCGAGCAGATACGATCGAGCCACCGCTAGAGCGTCACATCTTCGGCAGCGGGAAGCCGCTCATCCACATCGGGAAACTCCATTTCGAGGTCTTCAAGCTCAGTGAGTACATCAATGAGCCCTTTTTTCGTCACCGGCTCAATGATCAGATGATCTCCTTCCTTGCGGAGAATGGCTTCCCGGCCCTCTAATTCGAACTCCTTGGGGATTCTTATCGCCTGGTTAGCGCCATTTCGGAAGAGTCGGACATGTCTTTCAATAGTCATCAGTTTACTCCTCATAACATATGTTCCAGCATATGTCTGGAGGAGCGCCATGTCAATCGGCCGACAGGTGCAACCGAGTGAGCCGCTGTTAACGAGCGCGTTATTAGTGGCGTGGGCTATTAACGAAAACGCCGTTTAGTGTTAATAGTGGAGACTCTGGAAAACGGAGCAAGGCCATGCGACGAGGGTTTTCGGGCGAGTACAGCACGAGGCAGCTCGGCGGAGAGACGGTGAACGCGTTCGTCCCGCAGCCGTTACCCCCGTGTCCCGCACCGGAGATCAGGGGGGCGCGCGCACGACGCCATGAGCAGGCACTACTGGCTTGCGGTCGACTGGATTCAATCACCCAGCTCCTCCCGGAGCCCGACCTGTTTCTCTATGCGTATATCCGCCGCGAAGCGCTTGTCTCCAGTCAGATCGAGGGGACCCAGTCTTCGTTGTCTGATCTGCTGCTCTTTGAGCTGGACGAGGTCCCGGGTGTTCCGTTTGATGATGTCGTTGAGGTCTCCAACTACATTGCGGCGATGAATCATGGGCTCGAACGGCTGAGAGGTGGATTCCCCTTATCCAACCGGCTCCTGTGCGAGATGCATGCGCGGTTGCTCGCCCGCGGTCGCGGCGCCCGGATGCAGCCCGGAGCATTCCGCCGATCACAGAACTGGATTGGCGGGACGCGGCCCGGAAACGCCCGTTTCGTCCCTGCGCCGCCTGAGTATGTGCAGGACGTGATGGCCTCGCTGGAGGCGTTTCTGCATGAGGAGGAGCTGCCTTTTTCGGCGTTGATCAAGGCTGCGCTCGCGCATGTACAGTTTGAGACGATCCATCCATTTCTCGACGGCAATGGCCGCATCGGTCGACTACTGATTGCGTTAACGCTTCATCAGGACGGGGTGTTGCGCGAGCCGCTGCTATATCTGAGCTTGTACCTCAAGCAGCACCGGATGACCTATTACGAGCTCCTCGATGGCGTGCGCTACGACGGGGACTGGGAGGCATGGCTGGATTTCTTCCTGGAGGGGGTGCAGGTCACCGCCACCGGCGCTGTCGACACGGCGGATCGGCTGGTGACGCTGTTCCGGGAGGATGCGCAACAGATTCAGAATCTTGGGCGGGCATCCGCCAATACCCTCCGGGTCTTCGACGCACTTCGTTCGCGTCCGGTGGCATCCATAAAAGACCTCCGGCGGCGTAGCGATCTCAGTGCGCCAACGGTTGGCCGGGCGGTTGATGCCCTCGAAGAGATGGGCGTTGTCGACGAGATCACGGGCCGTCAGCGTGATCGTGTCTATGTCTATCGCCGCTACCTGAATATCCTCAACGAGGGGGCCGAGCCGCTGTGAAGGGCCGCATTGAAGGCTTGATCCGTTTGCTGCAGACTAATAACTACTTTGGTTTGGGTGCCACGGCATCCGATTAAAAGGGAACGCAGTGCAAGACTGCGGCTGCCCCCGCAACTGTGAGCGGAGAGCGAAGCCCTGATATGCCACTGTCGCCACGGCGATGGGAAGGTGGGGCCAAGCGTTGACCCGCGAGCCAGGAGACCTGCCAGAGCGATCACCCATTTCCGGTGCGGGGCGCGCCAGGGAAGCGGCACTACCGCAGCGGTGACAGTCGCCGGTCTGCGGTGGGCTGTCCGATGAGGGCCTTCGCAGACCACGTGTGTCTGTCGGCGGGAGCCATCCCGCCCGAACGCCAAGGGCCTCAATCAAATGAACAAAGCGATCCCTCTGACCGCACTGGCGCTGGCCGCCGGTGTGTCGACGAACGTCTACGGGCAAACCAGCCAGACCACCGAGCTTGAACCGATCATCGTCTCCGGCGGCATATCGCCGGTGGCCGCGGATGAATTCGGCCGCTCGAACACCGTCATCACCCGGCGCGATATCGAAGACAGCGGCTACGCCACCGTCCAGCAGGCGCTTGAAGCGCAGCCGGGGGTTTCGATCAACGGGACGGGGCCGAATGATCGGCAGATTCGCATTCGCGGCGGTGAGGGTAACCACACGCTCGTGCTGATCGACGGCGTCCGCGCCGCTTCAGGCGATAACGAATTTGTCCTGCGCGGGCTGGACACGAGTTACATCCAGCGGATTGAAATCCTGCGGGGCCCGCAGTCGGTTCCCTATGGCACGGATGCCGCAACGGGTGTCGTCAATATCATCACACGCGAAGCGGGTGAAGGAGTCGGCTTCGGCGCGTCAGCCGAGTTTGGTGAAGGTGATCGTCAGAGTGCCTATGTCACCCGCGGCACTGAGAACAGCAAGCTGTCGCTATCGCTATCCAACCTGAACGACGAAGGCTATGACTTCAGCGGGAGCGGTGGTGAGAAGGACGGCACCCGCTGGGAATCAGCGATTGCGAAAGGTGCAGTAGATCTATCTCCTAGCGTAACGGCAGGGTTTAGTTTCCGTATCGCAGACGCTAAGTACGACTTCGATGAAACTAAGGATTACAGTCCTTTTAATAGCCCGGACACAAGCGCTGATGATATCAAGGGTTATGTTGAAGACGATCCCAACAAAGAGCGAAACCTAACCGAAAGGGCTGCTAGCAGTTACATCGAGGTCATGTCACCTGACGAAACGTACAGCCATAAACTTCGTGCTGATCAAACCTCTAATCTTACAGATAACTCATTGAGTGGTGACACAGAGACCGATGTTTTCAGTTATCGCTTCCAGGCGGCTATTGATGGCCACTCATTGGATTCCTCCAGTTCTCGATTGAGCTTTCTTGTCGAGAGTCGCACAGATGAGACCAACTACGCTGAAGACCGTCGGACTAATGATTCGCTAGCATTAGAGTACTCAGGATGGGCAACTGAGGACATCAGTCTTCAGTTAGGTGTTCGCTATAATAATAGCAATAAGTTTTCAAACTCCTTTGGTTGGAGTGCTGCGACAAGTTATTACCTGGAAGATGACTCCCGACTCCACTTTTCTGCGGGGCAGTCTACTGTTTATCCCGTTTCCCTTGAGTCGGAATTCGCTGATGTTGATATAGAGAAGAATCGCGGATTTGATATAGGCTTCGAAAAGCCAGTGCTCTCTGGCCGTGGAGTGCTTGACATCACCTACTTCAAGGAAGTTTTGGTCGACAAAATCGTCTACCCTAACCCATACAGCTTTACAGCGCAGAACTTGGATGGGGATACTGACCGCCAAGGAGTAGAATTACAGGGAGATTTTTCTCTCACTTCCACGCTTACTGTTGGCTTTGCCGTCACGCATGTCGAATCCGAGACGCCCGATGGAAAAACGGAAAATAGGCGCCCTCGTAATGAGGTGGGCATCAATGCCTTGTGGGAACTGCCTGCGATTGCCAGTTCGGTGTCCGGCAACCTGCGGTACGTCAATGGTCTTTACGACAACGAAAACTGGAAAGAAGGAGCACCGCAGGCGAGACTGCCTGACTTCACTGTTGTTAACCTGGCGGCTACTCATTCTTTAACGGATCATGTGGATCTGACTGCGCGCATCACCAACGCACTCGATGAGGACTATCAAGAGGTCTTAGGGTTCGCGACCCGTGATCGTGCCGCGTTTGTGGGTATCCGCACATCATGGTGATTCGGAGATGGCGCGATAGATTATCCGGGCTGCTGCTCCCGGCCGCGCTCTCCCTCGCCACGCCGGTGCTGGCGGCGGCGGACACGCCCCAGCGCGTCGTCTCCATGAACCTGTGCACTGATCAGCTCGCCATGCTGGTGGCGGGACCTGAGCAGTTGATCTCGGTGTCGTCCCTGTCTCAGGACCCTGCCAACTCGGCGATGGCGGATCGTGCCCGGCAGTATCCCGTCAACCATGGGCGGGCCGAGGAGATCCATGTCCTCGAGCCTGACCAGGTGATCGCCGGACGTTTCAGTGCCACGACCACCGTGTCGATGCTGCGGCGGCTGGACATCCCCGTCGCGGTGTTTGAGCCGGCGACCTCACTGGATGATGTGCGCGATAACCTGCGGCGGATGGGAAAAGTGCTGGGGCGATCCCAGCGGGCCGAGGCGCTGGTCGGGCAGTTTGATCGGCGCCTGAACGCCACCCGCGCTGCCAGAACGCCGGCGGACGGGGCGGATGCGGCGCTGTTCTTTCCCAACGGCTACACCCGCGGTGAAGAGACCCTCATCGGTGACATCGTCGAGACGGCGGGTTTCGACAATGTGGCGAGTGATCTGGGCGTGGCACGGGGGGCAATGCTGCCGCTGGAGCGGCTGGTGATGGCAGGCCCGGATCGGGTGATCACGGCCAGTCGGGGGCCGGGTTATTCGCGCTCGGAGGCGATCATGCAGCATCCGGTCCTCGAGGATATCGCACCGTTCGGCGTCCATCGGGGGCTGGGTAATGCTGACTGGGTCTGCGGGACGCCGCATGTCCTCGACGCCGTCGAGCGGATGGCATCCCTGCTCCAGCGCCCGGCTGGTGAGCCATCTCCATGACCCGATTGCTGGCGGTCCTCGGGGTTTTGCTGGTGGGGCTGTTCGGGGCGTCGCTGGTGGTTGGCCCGGCTCCGATTGGTCCGCTGAGCAGTCTTGAGGCGCTGTTCGACGGTGGGCAGACGCCGCTGTCACTGGTGATGCGTGAGATCCGTCTGCCGCGCGCCATTCTGGCGGTCATGGTGGGGGCCAGTCTTGGCCTGTCGGGGGCGGCGATGCAGGGCTACCTGCGTAACCCGCTGGCGGAACCGGGATTGTTGGGGATTTCCGGCAGCGCGGCGCTGGGGGCGGTGCTGGCCATCCAGACCGGGCTGGCAGCAGGTTTTGCCCTGGCGCTGCCGCTGGCGGCCCTCGCCGGCGCGTTGATCGGTGTGCTGCTGATCACCCTCCTGGCGGGTCGGCAGGGCGGCACGCTCAGCCTGATTCTGGCGGGGATCGCGATTTCGGCGCTTGCGAGTGCCCTGGTGTCACTGGTCCTCAACCTCTCCCCCAACCCGTTCGCCACCAGCGAGATCGTGTTCTGGATGATGGGATCACTCGCTGACCGCTCCATGCACCATGTCCTGCTGGCGCTGCCGTTCGTGCTGCTGGGCGCCCTCTTGCTGCTGACCCTGGGCCGGCCACTGGATGCGATGACGCTGGGCGAGGACACCGCTGAGGCGATGGGCATGCGGGTGCGCCGGGTGCGCTGGCGGCTGATCATCGGATCAGCACTGGTGGTGGGGGCCAGCACCGCCGTGGCCGGCACCATTGGTTTTGTCGGCCTGGTCGTTCCGCATCTGATCCGGCCCTGGGTGGGCGCAATGCCCGGTCGGCTGTTGGTCAGCAGCGCGCTGGGCGGGGCCGCCATGGTGCTGCTGGCCGATGTGCTGGTGCGGGTGATACTGCCGGCCTCAGACCTCAAGCTGGGTGTGGTGACGGCCCTGATCGGCGCGCCACTGTTTCTGCACTTGATCTACCAGACGCGACGGACGCTGGCATGAATGCCCTGACCATCCGCGATTTTTCGGTATCGCTGGGGGACGGACCGGTCCTTGAGCACGTCAATCTCCATATCCATCCCGGCGAGCTGGTCGGGTTGATCGGCCCCAACGGGGCGGGCAAGACCAGCCTGATGCGCGCGGCGCTGGGGCTGATCCCGGCCACCGGGCACTGTTCGCTGGCGGGTCTGGATGATCGCAGCCGCGCCCGGACTGTGGCCTGGATGCCCCAGGACCGCAGCGTCGCCTGGCCGATCAGCGTCGCGGCGCTCGTGATGCTGGGTCGGATGCCGCACCGGATGCCGGGTCAGCGCCCGAGTGCCCAGGATCATGAGCAGGTGGCCGCGGCGATCCGGCAGGTGGGCCTGGCCGGTTTCGAGCAGCGGGCGGTGACGCGGCTTTCAGCCGGTGAGCGCACCCGAGCACTGATTGCGCGCGCCCTGGCGCAGCAGACTCCCCTGGTCATGGCCGATGAGCCGATCGCGGGACTCGACCCGGCGCATCAGATCACCACCATGGAGACGTTTTCCGGGATTGCGGCCAGTGGCCGTTCAGTGCTCGTGTCGATGCACGATCTGGGGCTGGCGGCCCGTCACTGCACGCGGTTGATCCTGGTGGGAGAGGGGCGCGTGGTGGCCGACGGTACGCCCCATCAGGTGCTGACCGCCGATCACCTGGCCCGGATCTTTCATATTGAAGCGTTTCTGCGCTCCACCGATCACGGCCCGGTCTTTCAGTCGTTGCGCGTCCTCGGCCCGTAGCTTTTCGAGACGAACGCCACCTCGGTGTCGCCCCGCCGCTGGTTGATCACCAGAATCATAGCAAAAAACAGATTGCAGAGGATGTTGCAGAACCGCGGCAGGACATCGGGCACCTCGATCCCGGCCTCCTCGATGCGCACCATCTGCCGGATCGCCTTCTTGGCGCCGGAGCGGGCCAGGTTGAGGAATGGGACAGGCACGTCGCCGCGGGGCAGTACGAAGCCGTCGGCGCGGCCGTCGGCCTCGTTGCGATAATGGTCGAGCCGGGCCTTGGCCCAGGTCAGGTCCGCCTCCTGGATGGCCAGCCGGCCACGGATCGAGCCATTCAGGTGAAAGGCGAGGGGCTGGAGGGTGTCCAGATCGGCGTGCAGGTCGGTCATTTCCGCGGGCAGGCTCGAGAGCGCCGCGCCGATATTGCCGCAGAGCTCGTCGGTGATGACCTCGAAATCGCACAGTGGCGAGGTTTCGTGGATGAACGGGTAGCAGACTTCGTCAAGATCGGCGCTTCGTTGCATGGGTTATGTCCTGCTCATCAGTTATTCTTCAGCCCATGACACTGAGCATTATGACCGCCAATCTCAATGGCATACGCGCGGCCCAGCGTAAGGGGTTCTTTGAGTGGCTCGACGCTGAGCGCCCGGATGTCCTGTGCATTCAGGAGACCAAGGCCCAGCAGGCTCAGCTCGAAGGCGGGCCGTATTTCCCCGACGGCTATCACGCCGCCTTTGCCGATGCCGAGCGCAAGGGCTACAGCGGCGTGGCGGTGTATAGCCTGCGCGAGCCGGACGCCTACCATCGGGGCATCGGCATTGACGAGATCGATCGCGAAGGCCGATGGCTGGAGGCCCGGTTCGGCGATCTGAGCGTCGTCTCGTTCTACATGCCTTCGGGCAGCTCCGGTGAGCATCGCCAGGGCATCAAGGATGCGTTCATGGAGCCGCTGCTCGAGCGCCTGAAAACGATGGCGGCGGATGGCCGCGAATACATCATCGGCGGCGACTGGAACATCGCCCACACCTGGCGCGATCTGAAGAACTGGCGCTCCAACCGCAAGAACTCGGGCTTTCTGCCCCACGAGCGCGAGTGGATGGACCGCCTGCTGGGCGGGGCCGGGTTCGTGGACGCGTTCCGGCAGGTCAACGACCGCGACGATGAATACACCTGGTGGTCATTCCGCGGTCAGGCGTGGGCCAACAACACCGGTTGGCGCATCGACTATAAGATCACCACCCCGGGGATCGGGGCGCGGGTCCAGAACGCCCGGGTGCACCGTGCCGACCGGTTCTCGGACCACGCCCCGCTGACCGTTGATTACGACTGGCCGGATCCGTCCTCGGCATCCAGCCGCTTGAGATAGTCGACGATATCCGAGGATTCATACATCCACTCGACGCGGCCGTCCGGATACTCGATGCGCAGGCACGGCACCATGCCCTTGCCGCCGCCCTCGATCAGTTCCTGACGCCGACCGGGCTCGCGCAGGATGTTGCGCGACTCGAACTCGACGCCCAGGTCGCTGGTCGAGCGGCGGACGCTCTGGCAGAAGCCGCAGAGTTCGTGTTCGTAGAGTGCGAGATGGTTCGGTTTTTCCATTCTGATCCTCACTGACCGGATTCAAGGGTGTCCAGATAACGCTCTGCGTCCAGCGCGGCCATGCAGCCACTGCCCGCCGAGGTAATGGCCTGCCGGTAGACATGATCCATGACGTCGCCGGCGGCGAACACCCCGGGCACGCTGGTGGCGGTGGCGTTGCCTTCAAGACCGCTTTTGACCCGGATATATCCCCCGCTCATGTCCAGCTGGCCCTGAAACAGCTCAGTGTTGGGGCGATGGCCGATGGCGATGAACACACCCGTCAGTGCGAGATCGTCGGTGGAGTCGTCAACACGGCTGCGCAGGCGGGCGCCGGTGACGCCGCTGTCGTCGCCCAGGACCTCGTCCAGGGTGCTGTTCCAGCGGATGCTGATCTGCCCGGCGTCGACGCGCTGCTGGACCTTGTCCTGGAGGATTTTCTCGCCGCGGAACCGGTCGCGGCGATGAATGATGGTGACATGCCGGGCGATGTTGGACAGGTACAGCGCCTCTTCGAGCGCGGTGTTGCCTCCGCCCACCACGGCCACCTCCTGATTGCGGTAGAAAAACCCGTCGCAGGTGGCGCAGGCCGACACGCCCTTGCCCATGAACCGGCTCTCGGAGTCGAGGCCCAGATACATGGCCGAGGCACCGGTGGAGATCACCAGCGCATCCGCGGTGTACTCGCCGCTGTCGCCGATCAGGCGCACGGGCTTTTCGCCCAGCTCGGCGGTGTGGATATGATCGAAACGGATGTCGGTCCCGAAGCGCTCGGCGTGCTGGCGCATCCGCTCCATCAGATCAGGACCCTGCAGGCCTGAAACATCGCCGGGCCAGTTGTCCACATCGGTGGTGGTGGTCAGCTGCCCGCCCATCTCCATGCCGGTGACCAGCACCGGCTCGAGGTTGGCGCGGGCGGCATAGACCGCGGCGGTGTAGCCCGCCGGCCCCGAACCGAGGATCAACAGGCGGCAATGACGCGCTTCGGACATGACGGACTCCCTGTGCGTTAAAACCCTATTTTCCATCGCCCCGCGTCGGGGCGTCTACCGTTGCGGGCGCGGGTTGGTATTTCATGATGATCAGGACCAGCCCCACGGCGGGCAGGCCGAGCAGCGCCGAGAGGGTGAAGAAGGTGGGATAGTCCATCGCATCCACCACGATCCCGCCGAATCCGCTGAGGAATTTGCCCGGCAGCGTCATCAGCGAACTGAACAGCGCGTATTGGGTGGCGGTGTAGCGGACGTTGGTCAGGCTTGATAGCCAGGCGATGAACACCGACCCGGCCAGACCGCCTGACAGGTTGTCGGCGCTGATGGTCAGCACCAGGGCATGGGTCGCGCCGTCCTGACCGGCCATCCAGGCGAACAGCAGGTTGGTGACCGCCGCCAGAAAGGCGGCGGCGAGCAGCGGCCGCAGGATACCGAAGCGGGTCGCCAGCGAACCGCCCAGCAGTGCACCCAGAATGGTCATGCCCAGCCCCCAGGCCCCGCTGATGTTGGCGATCATCGCCTTGCTGTAGCCCAGATCGATGTACAGCGGATTGGCCATGCTGGCCATGGCGATGTCGGTCACCCGAAAACTCGCCACCAGCGCCAGCATCACCAGCGCAAAGCGCCCGAAGCGGCTGAAGAAATCGCGCACGGGGGCGACGACCGCGCTCAGCAGCCAGGCCAGCGTGGCGCGCAGCCAGACCGGCATGTCCGGGTGCCGGGCGACGAAGGCTTGGGCCCGGGCGTCTGCCCCGCGCGCCAGACGATCCTGCTCGGCGACCGGCTCGGGCCGCAGCAGCACGGTCAGCATGCCAATGCCCATCAGCCCGGCCATGCTCAGATAAGCCGCCCGCCAGCTGAGCAGATCGGCGAGATACAGGGCGCCGGTGTACGAGGCGAGGATGGCGATGCGGTAGCCCAGCTGATAGGCGGCGGCCAGGGCCGCCTGGTGGCGATCGATGTCGCACTCGATGCGAAAGGCGTCGATGGCGACATCCTGGGTGGCGGATGAGAACGCCACCAGCAGCGCCAGCAGCGCCACCGGCAACAGCGCCGCCTGCGGATCGGCGAAGGCCATGCCCGCCAGCCCCGCGGCGATGCCGATCTGCCCGAGCAGGATCCACGACCGGCGCCGGCCCAGCGCCCGTGTCAGCCCCGGCACCGGCAGCCGGTCGACCACCGGCGACCAGATGAACTTGATCGAATAGGTGATGCCCACCCAGCTGAAAAAGCCGATGGCACTGCGGCTCACCTCCATCTCGCGCAGCCAGGCACTGAGCGTGGCAAACACGAGCATGAACGGCAGTCCCGCCGAAAAGCCCAGAAACAGCATGGCAAGGACGGTGGGACGGCGATATATGGTGATCGCCTCGCGCCAGCGCCCGATCCGGGTTGTTTGCTCCATGCACGCATCGTCGGGGAAGGCGCGGGGCGGAGCAAGCTTTCTTGATCACCCATGGCCGTTTGGTCAGAATGAATCGTTCAGGGGGAGTCCGGTCGGCGCTTTTGCCGTCCGGACTTTTTGTTGGCCGGGAGGGCCGCACGAATGAGTGAAAACCGCAGCGACGCGCCATTGCGCGAGGATATCCGCCAGTTGGGGGGCCTCCTTGGCAGTACCATCCACGAGCAGTCGGGCGCGCATGTCTACGAAACCGTTGAGGAGATCCGCGGCCTGGCGAAAAGCGCCCGGGCGGGGGACGAGGCGGCGGCCCGGGCGCTGGAAAAGCGTCTGGGTGAGCTGCCCGATGAGCTGATCGTCCCCGTGGTGCGGGCGTTCTCGCAGTTCCTCAATCTGGCCAACATCGCCGAGCAGCATCACCGCATCCGCCGTAGTCGGGCGTGGGTCCGTGACACCCAGACCGGGCCGCTGCGCGGCTCGCTCGAGGAGTTTTTCAAGCGCATGGACGCCGCCGGCAACACCGGCGAGTTGCACGAGACCATCGCCAACCTGGATATCGAGCTGGTGCTGACCGCGCACCCCACCGAGGTCATGCGCCGGTCGCTGCTGCAGAAGTACAACCACATCGCCGAGTTGCTGGGACAGGGGGATCGGCTCGATCCCACGCCGGAGGAGATCGAAGAGGTCCACCAGGCACTCAAGCGCGAGATCACCGCCGCCTGGGAAACCGACGAGATCCGCCGTCGACGTCCGGCGCCCCAGGACGAGGCACGCTGGGGGCTCGCGGTCATCGAGCAGACCCTGTGGGATGTGGTGCCGCATTTTCTGCGGCGTCTGGACCGCAACCTCAAACGCCAGACCGGCACGCCGCTGGCGCTGGACTCCGCGCCCATCCATTTCGGCTCCTGGATGGGCGGCGACCGCGACGGCAACCCGCGGGTGACCGCGACCGTGACCCGCGAGGTCTGCCTGCTCAATCGCTGGAAGGCGGTGGAGCTCTACGAGCAGCAGATCAACGCCCTGATCGAGGACCTGTCTCTGCAGTGCGCCAGCGACGAGCTGCGCGGCTGGGTGGGTGATGCCTGGGAGCCCTATCGAACCGCCCTCAAGGCGGTCCGCGACCGGCTGCTGGCCACGCGGCACTGGCTTGAGGCGCGTCTGGCGGGGCGGCAGCCCACCGACGGGCTGATCTACTGGCGCACCGAGGAACTGCGCGAGCCGCTGATGATCTGTTACCGCTCGCTGCATGAAAGCGGCGCCGGCATGATCGCCGAGGGGCGGCTCAAGGATCTGCTGCGCCGGCTGTCGGTATTTGGTCTGACCTTGATGCGCGTCGACATCCGCCAGGAATCGACCCGCCATACCGATGCGCTCAACGCCCTGACCGAGGCGCTTGGCATCGGCAGCTACGCCGATTGGGACGAGGACGAGCGCCAGCGCTTTCTGGTGCGCGAGCTGGACAGCCGCCGGCCGCTGATCCCCCGCGACTTCGAGGCCGATGAAGACGTCACCGAGGTGCTCGATACCTGTCGCGTCATCGCCGAGATGGGCGCCGATTCGCTGGGTGCCTATGTGATCTCCATGGCCTCGAAGCCCTCGGACATCCTCGCCGTCAAGCTGCTCCAGAAAGAGGCCGGCGTGCGCTCGCCGCTGCGCGTGGTGCCGCTTTTTGAAACGCTCTCCGACCTGCAGGGCGCTCAGGCCTGTCTCGATCAGCTGATCGGCATCGACTGGTACCGCGAGCACATCGACGGCGTCCAGGAAGTCATGATCGGCTATTCCGACTCGGGCAAGGACGCCAGTCATCTGACCGCGGCCTGGGCGCTCTACCAGACCCAGGAGCAGCTGGTGGAGAGTGCCCGCCGCCATGGCATCAGCCTCAAGCTGTTCCACGGCCGGGGCGGTTCCATTGGTCGTGGCGGCGGCCCCACGCACGCCGCCATCCTCTCGCAGCCACCGGGCTCGGTGGACGGTCGTCTGCGGGTCACCGAGCAGGGCGAGGTGATCCAGGCCAAGTTCGGCCTGCCGGGCATTGCCGAGCGCAACCTCGAGCTTTATATCACCGCGGTGGCCGAGGCGACGCTGGTGCCGCCGAATCCGCCCGAAAAGGGCTGGCGTGAGGTCATGGATCAGCTCGCGGGACGCTCCTGCGAGGTCTACCGCGACATGGTCCGGGAGACGCCGGAGTTCATCGAATACTTCCGCCACGCGACGCCCGAGCACGAAATCAGCCATCTGGCCATCGGCAGCCGGCCGGCCCGGCGCAAACCGACCCAGGGCGTGGAAAGCCTGCGTGCCATCCCCTGGATCTTCGCCTGGACACAGACCCGGCTGCTGCTGCCGGCCTGGCTGGGGGCCGGCAGCGCCCTGGCGGAAAGCCTTGAGGCGGGTCGGCGCGACACACTGCACCATATGTACGAGGCGTGGCCGTTTTTCCGGGCGTTCATCGACATGCTGGAAATGGTGCTGGCCAAGAGTGACCCCGCGGTGGCCGCCTGGTACGACGCCCGGCTGGTGCCCGAATCGCTGCATGGGCTGGGTGAGGGGCTGCGCGAGCGCCATGACGAAACCCGGCGGACCGTGCTCGAAGTCAGTCAGCATGCCCAGCCGCTGGATGATGCGCCGGTGGTGCAGCGCTCGGTGGGCCTGCGCAACCCCTACGTCGATCCCCTCAACCTGCTGCAGGTCGAGCTGCTTGATCGGGTACGCCACGGCCACGAGGAAGACCTGCGCGATGCCCTGATGATCTGCATCAACGGCATTGCCGCCGGCATGCGCAACACCGGATAGCCCATGCAGCCGTATCAGCACGATCTCATCGACTTCGCCCTCGAGCGTCAGGTGCTGCGCTTTGGCACCTTCACGCTCAAGTCGGGGCGCGAGAGCCCATACTTTTTCAATACCGGGCTGTTCAGCTCGGGCGAGGCGCTGCGCCGGCTCGGGGCCGCCTACGCCCGGCGGGCGGTGGATGCGGGGCTGGCCTTTGACGGCGTGTTCGGGCCCGCCTACAAGGGCATCCCGCTGGTCTCGGCCCTGTCCATGGCGCTGGCCACTGAGCATGGGATCGACTGCCCGTGGTCGTTCAACCGCAAAGAGGAAAAGGACCACGGCGAAGGCGGGTCCGTGGTGGGGGCGCCGCTGTCGGGCCGCGTGCTGATCGTCGATGACGTGATATCGGCAGGGACCTCGGTGGCCGAGAGCGTCGCGCTGATCGAGGCGGCAGGGGCGCAGCTGGCCGGCGTGCTGGTGGCGCTGGACCGCCAGGAGCGCGGTCAGGAAGCGCTATCCGCCACCCAGGAGGTCGCCGCGCGGCACGGTGTGCCGGTCATCGCCATCCTCACCGTCGATACCCTCATGGAATACCTGGCGCGCCAGCCGGATCGGGGCGGCGACCTGGCGGCGATGCGCGAGTACCGCGCCCGCTACGGCGCCTGACGCCGGCGCCCGCCGGTGATGGCCGGCAGATGACGCTCGAGCAGCAGCGCCAGCGCCGCGGCGATCGCCAGGCTGAGCGCCACGGCGAGAGCGCTGCCGGCCGCCAGCATCCAGTGTGACGAAGTGGGCAGGTTGGCCTGCATCCACGCGGCGATCGGCGGGTTGGCGAAGTGGTAGAAAAACCCATGCAGGCAGTAGATGATCAGGGTGACCTCACCCAGACGCTGTAGCCCGGTCCATGCCGGTACCAGCCGCGCGATCAGGATGATGGTGGCGGTACCGACCAGCGCGGTCAGCGGGAACAGCAGCGGGTGCCCGACCGTGCCGAACATCATCACCACCACGTCGAGCAGCCGGAACGGTCCCTGATTGAGGTTGTAGGTGAGGGTGATGATGGCAAGGCCCGCGACAGCCGCCAGTGCCACGCCATAGGGCGGGAACGAGCCCTCTAGCACGCCGGTGCGGCGGACCAGAATGCCGGTCAGGTAGAACGCGTAGCCCAGCGGCACCACATGGGCCATCCACATGATCAGGCCCGCGCTCAGCACATCGACCTCGCGGTTGAAGACATACCCGATGACGTAAAAACCGATGATCGCCGCGACAAGCGCGGTGTTGCTGCGCCACAGACGGCCGATGGCGCCGTGGAGCAGCTCGAGGACGACCAGACTCGCCAGAAACCACAGCGGGATGCTGAAGGCGGGCAGGCCCCGGGCGGTGCTGATCAGCCCGGCGATATAGCCGTCGGCACCGCTCAGATCCACCGTGGGAAACCAGCCCGGCACGCCCGCCAGCGCCACGCCGGCCGGCAGCAGGGCAAACACCGCGTAGGGCACCAGACGCCCGCGGGCAATGCGCTTGAGCAGCGCCCCCCAACCCTGCGTCAGCCGGCGCTCGTTGTGGACGATCCCCGAGAGCACATAGAAAAGCGGCATGTGAAAGCTGTAGACCCACTTGTACTGGGCGGCCGCCGCGGCGCTGTCCAGGTACATGACCTGCTCGACCAGATGACCGTAGAACACCAGCGCGATGGCCAGAAACCGCGCCGTGTCGATGCTGCCGATGCGCGGGCTCGGGCTCATGCGGCGTCCGCGCCGTGGATCAGTGTGCCGACGCCGCTGTCGGTCAGCAGCTCCAGCAGCACGGCATGCTCAACCCGCCCATCAATGATGGTGGCGGCGCCGACGCCGTCGTGCACCGCTTCCAGCGCGCAGTCGACTTTGGGCAGCATGCCGCCCTGGATGGTCCCGTCGTTGATCAACTGCTGCACCCGGGCGGCGTTCAGACCGGTCAGCAGGCGCCCGTCGCCGTCGAGGATGCCGGCGGTGTTGGTCATGAGGATGAGCTTTTCCGCCTTGAGGGTGCGCGCCAGGTGACCGGCGACCAGATCGGCGTTGATGTTGTACGAGGTGCCCTGGTCGTCGACACCGATCGGCGCGATCACCGGGATGAAGTCGGCCCCATCGAGCAGCGTCATCAGGGCGGGGTCGATGCCGGTGACCTCGCCGACATGGCCGATGTCGATGATCTCCGGGGCCTGTTCCGCCGGCCCGGTGCCGGTGAGGGTGAGCCGCCGCGCCCGGATGAGCCCGCCGTCCTTGCCGCTCAGCCCCACCGCGCGGCCGCCATGGGTATTGATCAGGTTGACGATGTCTTTGTTGACCAGTCCGCCGAGGACCATTTCAACCACGTCCATGGTCTCGGCATCGGTGACGCGCATGCCCTGGACAAATTCGGTCTGCTTGCCGATCTGCGAGAGGACATTGCCGATCTGCGGGCCGCCGCCATGGACGATGACCGGATTGATGCCCACCAGCTTCATGAGCACCACGTCCCGGGCGAAGCTCTTTTTCAGGTCATCGTCGACCATGGCGTTGCCGCCGTATTTGACCACCACGGTGCGGCCGTGGAACCGCCGGATGTAGGGCAGGGCCTCGGTGAGGACGTGGGCGACCTGACTGGGCGGCGTGGCATCAGTATTCATGGGCGATGTTTTTCCGGTTCACACAAAAAGACCGCACCCTGGGGTGCGGTCCAATGGTCGCCCCCCGGGGGGCGGGACGCAAGCGTGGGGGCGGCTCAGCCCTCGGCGCTCGTCGCCCGCGGGTAGTCCGGGATATCGGGCATCGGCGTGTCGTCCGAGCTGAGCGGCAGCTCGGGGTAGACCACCCTCGGCTGGTCACCCGTCAGCGAGCGCAGGAAGGCCGTGACGTTCACCACGTCTTCTTCCGTGAGCAGGCTGTTGAGCTGCGCGTCGTTCATGATCGACACCGCTTCCTGCAGGCTCCACACGTTGCCCGAGTGGAAGTAGGGCGCCGTCAGCTCGACGTTGCGCAGTGACGGGGAGCGGAACACATACTTGTCAGCGGCCGTCTCCGTGACCTGGGCGCGGCCCGTGTCACCCTCAGGCATGACATCGGCGCCGGGGCGGTTGATCACGCCGAAGGGATAGTACCCCTGACCGCCCACATTGACGCCGTTATGGCAGGCGACGCAGCCCTTGTTCATGAACGCGTCGAGGCCGGCGATCTGCTGGTCGGTCAGCGCGTCCTTGTCCCCCTTGAGGTACTGGTCAAACGGCGCATCCGGCGTGATCAGCGTGGCCTGGTAGACCTCGAGGGCCTTCGCCGTGTTGTCAAAGCTCACCGCCTTTTCCGACTCGGGGAAGGCGTTCTCGAAGCCGTCCACGTAGGCATCGATGCTCTGCAGCGTCGCCTCGAGGTTGGCGGGCGTGTTGTTCATCTCGACGCCGGCCTGGATCGGGCCTTTGGCCTGCTCGGTCATATCCTCGGCGCGGCCATCCCAGAACTGCGCGACGTTGAACACCGCGTTGAAGATGGTCGGCGAGTTGCGCGGCCCGCGCTGCCAGTTATGGCCGACCGAGCTGGGGATGTTGTCATCGCCACCCATGCCCACGTTATGGCAGGTGTTGCAGCTGATCGTCTGGCTGGCCGACAGGCGCGGGTCAAAGAACAGGAGCTTGCCGAGCTCGACCTTCTCGGGGGTCATCTCGTTGCGCTCGGCGATGTGACCGGCCGCACTGTCCGGGATCGGCTCGAACAGCATCTGGGCGCGTTCCAGAAGCGCATCGTTGGCCAGCGTGGCGCTGCTGGCGAGCCCGAGCGCAACGGCGACGGGGATGGAATGGACGGCCTTCATGACTTTGCTCCTTGACTCGAACTGTTGGAGCCAAGCGTAGGCCGGCCTGCGGGGATTGAATAGCTGAACCTGCGCGATACTTGATCCGGATCAAACGCTGATGCCGACCGCCTCCCCCGCGCGCTGGATCAGGCCCTCAAAGCGCTCGCGAATGCGCGCCAGCGCCGCCGCGTCGCTGCCCTCGAAACGCATGACCAGGCAGGGCTGGGTGTTGGAGGCACGGACCAGTCCCCAGCCATCGGCAAAGTCCACGCGCAGGCCGTCGATGGTGGTCACGCGGGCGGCATCGAAGCCCTCGGCACGGTCCATCAGGGCGGTGATCAGGCGGTGCGGTTCGCCTTCCTGCAGATCCAGACGGATCTCGGGCGTCGCCACCGGTTCGGGGAGCGCGGCGAATACCTCGCTGACCCGGCGGTCATCGGCGGCGAGAATCTCCAGCAGCCGGGCAGCGGCGTAGATCCCGTCGTCAAATCCGTACCAGCGGTCGTTGAAAAACAGATGCCCGCTCATCTCCCCGGCGAGGGGCGCATTGGTCTCGCGGAGTTTTTCCTTGATCAGGGAATGGCCGGTCTTCCACATGATGGGCTGGCCGCCGGCGGCTTCGACCACCGTGGCCAGGGCCGCGCTGCATTTAACATCAAAGATGATGCCGCCACCGGGATGCTCGGCGAGCACCGACTGGGCGTAGCACATCATCTGGCGATCGGCCCAGATGATATGGCCGGTCTCATCCACGACGCCCAGACGATCGCCGTCGCCATCAAACGCCAGCCCCACATCGGCCTGATGATCGGCCACGGCCTGGATCAGATCGGTCAGGTTTTCCGGGACGGTGGGGTCGGGGTGGTGATGGGGGAACTGCCCGTCCACCTCGCAGAAAAGCGGCACCACTTCGGCGCCAATGGCCGCGAGCACGGACGGAGCCACTGCGCCGGGGACGCCGTTGCCGCAGTCGACCACCGCCTTGATGGGGCGCGGGAGCCGGATCTCGCGGGTGATGCGCTGCTGATAGGCGTCGATCACCTCCACCGAGCGGGTCTCACCGGTGCCGGTCACCAGGTCGCCCCGGCGGATGCGCTCGCCCAGTGCGGTGATGCCCTCGCCCCACAGCGGCCGGCCGTTGATGATGGTCTTCAGGCCGTTGTACTCGGCGGGATTGTGGCTGCCGGTCACCACCACGCCGGCCTGGGTGTCCAGCCAGTGAGTGGCGAAGTACATCACCGGGGTGGGCACCTGACCGATATCGATCACCCGACGCCCGGCCGCCATCAGCCCCCGGCGCAGCGCTGCGGCCAGGCGCGGGCTCGACTCGCGGCCGTCATAACCCACCACGATGCCTGACTGGCCGGCGTCGGCGGCCGCCGAGCCGATGGCCTGACCCAGCCACTCCACCGTGGTCTCGGTCAGCTCGCGGTCGACGCGGCCACGGATGTCGTAGGCGCGCAGAATGGAGGCATCAATGGGCATGCGACAGGCTCCCTTGTCTATTGCTGGCCGGTATGTCCGAAACCGCCCGTGCCGCGCTCGCTGTCGGTGAACGCCTCGACGGGGGTAAAGCGCGGCCGGCTGACCGGCAGAAAGACCAGCTGCGCGATGCGGTGACCGGGCTCGATGGTGAACGCGGCTTGGCTGCGGTTCCAGCACGAGATGAAGATCTCGCCCTGGTAGTCGGAGTCGATCAGCCCCACGGCATTGCCGAGGATGATGCCGTGCTTGTGGCCAAGGCCAGAGCGGGGCAGCACCACGGCGGCGTGACCGGCATCGGCGATGTGCACGGCGATGCCCGAGGGGATCAGCTGGGTGTCGCCGGGGGCGAGGACCCGGGTGGTCTCGACGCAGGCCCGCAGGTCGATGCCGGCGGCGCCCTGGGTGGCGTAGTCGGGCAGCGGGAATTCGCTGCCGAGGCGCGGGTCGAGGATGCGCAGTTCAACGCTCTGCATGGCAATGGGCTCCAATGAGTTCAATCAGCGCCGCCGCCAGCCGATCCTTGGCCATGGGGCCCAGGCGCTGATGGCCCCCGGCCCAGAGCACGTCGAGGGCGTTGTCGCTGACCTCGAACCCCAGGCCCTCGCCGACCCGGTTGGCGGCGATCATGTCGAGCCCCTTGGCGGTGAGTTTGGCGCGGGCATGATCGATCACGTCGTGGGTTTCCGCGGCAAAGCCGACCGTGAATGGCGCCGTCGGCAGGGCCGCCACGTCACCGACGATATCCGGATTGCGCACCAGGCTGAGGGTCGGTGGCGCATCGGATTTGCGCACCTTGTGATCGGCGGGCTGTGCCACGCGGTAATCCGCGACGGCGGCGGCGGCAATGAAAAGCTCGACATCACCCGCCCGCTCGAGCGTGGCGGCGTGCATTTCGGTGGCGGTCTCGACATCGATGCGCTCGACGCCGGGGGGAGTCGGCTGCTCGCTCGGCCCGGCGATCAGGGTGACCGTGGCACCCGCCGCGGCCGCCGCGCCAGCCACCGCAAACCCCATGCGTCCACTGCTGCGGTTGGCGATGAAGCGAACGGCATCGATGGGCTCGCGGGTGGGACCGGCGGTGACCAGCACCGAGCGGCCCTGCAGGGACCCGGGCGTATCAAGGGCGGCGACGATGTCCGCCGGTTCCATGAGTCGGCCGGGGCCTGATTCGCCCTCGGCGAGCGGGCCTTCCACCGGCCCGAGCAGCTGCATGCCGCGCTGCTGCAATGTCTCGGCGTTGGCCCGGGTAGCGGCGGACTGCCACATCACGTGATTCATCGCCGG
This sequence comes from Spiribacter sp. SSL99, assembly GCF_009805925.1. Classification (NCBI taxonomy): domain Bacteria; kingdom Pseudomonadati; phylum Pseudomonadota; class Gammaproteobacteria; order Chromatiales; family Ectothiorhodospiraceae; genus Spiribacter; species Spiribacter sp. SSL99. The sequence continues at coordinate 105,154 of NZ_MAOM01000020.1, forward strand.
GCAGATGCACAGGGGGGCACGGGTTGCCAGACACAGCGTGGTCAGCAGATCCCCGGCCAGTCCGTGCGCCAGGCGGGCCATGGCGTCGGCGCTGGCCGGCGCGATGATCACCCGGTCGGCCCAGCGCGCCAGCTCCAGATGGCCCATGCCGGCCTCGGCCTCGGGGTCGAGCAGATCGGTGTGTACCGGCTGATGGGAAACCGCCTGAAAGGTCAGCGGCGTTACGAACGCCTGGGCCCCGGTGGTGAGGACGACCCGCACGGCGGCGCCGGCCTGGCGCAGTCGCCGGACCAGGTCGGGCGCCTTGTAGGCGGCGATGCCGCCGGTCACCCCCAGCAGGATGTTTTGACCGGAAAGGCTCATGGCGGAACGTGTTCGCAGCTTGAGTGGATCACAGGAAACTACACTGTTGCCCGTTGCATGAAAACGCCAGGCATGAGGTGAGTATGGCGATTTCCGACTGGCCGGCGGCGGAACGGCCCCGCGAGAAGCTCCTCGATCGTGGCGCATCGGCACTCTCGGATGCCGAGCTGCTGGCGATCTTCCTGCGCACTGGCGTGCGCGGGCACACGGCGGTGGATCTGGCCCGACACCTGCTGGCGGCGTTTGGCGGGCTGCGACCGCTGCTGGAGGCCGATGCCGCGACATTCGCCGGCCATCATGGCCTGGGTCCGGCCAAGTACGTGCAGCTGCAGGCCGTGCTGGAAATGGGACGGCGCCACCTGCAGGCCCGCCTCGAGCGCGGCGAACCCATGACCGGTCCGGAGGACACCCGGCAGTATCTGGTCGCCCGGCTGCGGCATCTGCCTCATGAGATCTTCGCCTGTCTGTTCCTCGACAACCGGCATCAGGTGATCGGCTTCGAGGAGCTGTTCCGCGGCACCATCGACGCGGCGAGCGTCTATCCGCGCGAGGTGGTCAGCCGGGCGCTGCGCCTGAACGCCGCCGCAGTGATCCTCGCCCACAACCATCCCTCCGGCGTCACCGAGCCCAGTCTGGCGGACGAGCGCATGACCGACCGGCTGCGCGAGGCCCTGGCCACGGTGGACATCCGCGTCCTGGATCACTTTGTCGTGGGGGAGGGGCGGCCGGTCAGCTTTGCTGAACGCGGCCTGATCTGAAATGGCCGCTCAGGCCTCGAGCACCTGGGGGCCCAGCCCCTCGCGCAGCTTGCGCAGGGCGTTCTTCTCGAGCTGGCGGATCCGCTCGGCGGAAACCCCGTACTCATCGGCCAGCGTGTGCAGGGTGTCCTTGTGTTCGCTCAGCCAGCGCCGCCGCAGGATGTCGCGGCTGCGGGCATCGAGCGCCGCCAGCGCGTCACCCAGGGCATGATCCTGCCAGTCGGCCCAGTCTTCGCTTTCGACCGTCTGTGCCGGATCCATGGACTGATCGGTCAGATACGCCGCCGGCGCGCGGGCGACGCTGTCCTCGTCGTCACTCTCAGGCGCCGGGTCAAATCCGACATCCTGACCGGACAGCCGTGACTCCATCTCGAGGACCGTTTCGGGCTTGACGCCCAGATCCTCGGCCACGGCATTGACCTCCTGTCGATTGAACCATCCCAGACGTTTCTTGGAGCCGCGCAGATTGAAGAACAGCTTGCGCTGGGCCTTGGTGGTGGCCACTTTGACCATCCGCCAGTTGCGCAGGATGTATTCGTGGATCTCGGCCCGGATCCAGTGCACGGCGAATGACACCAGCCGCACCCCGACCTCGGGGTCGAAGCGCTTGACCGCCTTCATCAGGCCGATGTTGCCTTCCTGGATGATGTCCGCCAGTGGCAGGCCGTAGCCGGTGTAGCCGCGGGCGATATGAACGACAAAGCGCAGGTTCGACAGCACCAGCCAGCGCGCGGCTTCCAGATCTTCGTGGTCGCGGTAGCGGCCGGCGAGCGAGCGCTCTTCCTCGGCCCCCAGAGCGGGAATCGCGTTGACCGCCTGGATGTAATGGTTCTCGCTGCCCGCACGGAGTGGCAGTTTGTTGTAGTCGGTGCTGACCAGTGCCGCGCCTGTGTCCATAACAACCCTCCCGAGTCGTTTCGATGATGCAATTATAATACCAATATTTGAAGGGCGGGGCAGCCGGCAAGTTCCGTCATGGCGGTTCGATGGCCGACAGATGACGGCCCACGGCCAGCCAGGCACCGCTCAGGCCGAGCAGCGCGCCGGCGCCGACGAGTGTCAGGGTCCCGGTCAGACCCGGACCGCTGGGCCGGAAGCCGCTGCCGTAGAGGCTCGCGAGCCGCTGGACGGGGTCGGCGACCGATGTAACCGCAATGGCCAGCAGCAGGCCTGCGATCAACCCGCCGGCCATCCCGTACCAGACGCCGGTATAGAGGAACGGGCGGCGGATGAATGCATTGGTGCCGCCGATCAGGCGCGTGATCTCGATCTCGCGGCGATGGTTTTCGATGTCCAGGCGCAGCGTGTTGAACAGCACCAGGATGACGGTCAGCCCCAGCAGCAGCGCGACCAGTGCGGTGATGCGGTTGCCCAGATCGATGATGGCGGCAAGGCGCGCCATCCAGTCGCGGTCAACGCGCAGATCGGCCACCGCCGGCAACGCCCGCAGGCGATCGACGAGCCGGTCGACCGACTCCGGCCCGAGGCGCGCGGCCAGTTCCGCCACCACCACCGCCGGCAGTGGGTTGGCGTCGAGCATTGCCAGCGGGTCGCTGACACCGCTGCTCTGCCGGTATTCGGTGAGCGCCTCGTCGGGCGTGATCAGGCGTACCCCGCGGATGCCGTCCAGCCCGTCAATCCGCGTGGCGATCGCGGCGTACTGATCCGCCGCGGTCTCCGTGTCCAGAAACACCGATGCCCGTGGCGCGCCCTGCCAGCCGTCCATGGCCGATTCCAGGTTGTCCATGGCCACCACGAACGCGGCGGGCAGGGCCAGGGCGATGCCGATGGCCGCGGCGGTCATGACGCTGCCGAGCCACTGCCGCCGCAGGCGTCCCAGCGAGCTGATCGCGGCATGGGCGTGGAGCTTGGCCCAGCGCCCGGGCATGGCGCCGATCCTCATGTTGCGCGGCCCTCGCTGAGATGGATCTGGCGGTGCCCCAGCGCGTCGATCAGCGGCTGGTCATGACTGGCGATGACGGTGGTGACACCCACCTGATTGAACTGCCCGAACAGCTGCATGATCTCCAGTGAGAGCGCCGGGTCGAGGTTGCCGGTGGGCTCGTCGGCCAGCAGGATCGGCGGTCGGCTGACAATGGCGCGGGCGATGCCCACGCGCTGCTGTTCGCCGCCGGACAGGGTGACCGGATAGGCGCGGCTCTGCGCCAGCAGTCCGACCTTGTCCAGCGCCGCCTGCACCCGGCGGCGGATATCGGCGTGGGGGCGGCCCTCGATGACCAGCGGCAGTGCGACATTGTCGAACAGGGTGCGGTCATGGAGGAGGCGATGGTCCTGGAAGGTCATGCCGATGCGCCGGCGCAGGTAGGGGATTCGGCGGCGCGGCAGCCGGGCTAGGTTGGCGCCGTCGATAAGCACCTGACCGCGGGAGGGGCGCTCAAGGCGGGGGATCAGTCGCAGCAGTGTGCTCTTGCCCGCGCCGCTGGCGCCGGTGATGAAAACCAGCTCGCCGCGCTCGACGTGCAGGTCGAGCCCGCGCAGCGGCTCGTTACCGCCCGGGTAGCGCTTGCCCACCCCCTCCAGGCGGATCATGTGTCATCGGTTCCCGCGACCGCCGCGTCGAGCAGGGCGTCGACGAAGGCCTCGGCATCGAATGGCCGCAGGTCATCGACGCCCTCGCCGATCCCGATAAAGCGCACTGGAATGCCAAAACGCTGCGCCATGGCAAAGATGACGCCGCCTTTCGCGGTGCCGTCGAGCTTGGTCAGGGCAAGCCCGGTGACATTGACCGCCGCGCCGAACTGCTCGGCCTGTGCCAGGGCGTTCTGTCCGGTGCCCGCATCCAGCACCAGGAGCACCTCGTGGGGCGCGTTGTCGTCCTGTTTGCCAAGCACTCGCCGGATCTTGCGCAGCTCTTCCATCAGGTTGCCCTGGGTATGCAGACGACCGGCGGTATCGGCGATGAGCACGTCGGCACCGCGGGCGATGGCCGCTTGATGGGCGTCGTACACCACCGAGGCGGAGTCGGCGCCGGTGGGCTGGCTGATGACCGGCGTGCCGGTGCGCTCGCCCCAGGTCTGGAGCTGTTCCACCGCGGCGGCCCGAAAGGTGTCCCCGGCGGCGAGGATCACCCGCCGTCCCTGCTGGCGGTACTGTTCGGCGAGCTTGCCGATGGTGGTGGTCTTGCCGGCGCCGTTGATGCCCACCGTCAGGATGACCATGGGCTTGTCGTGGGCGCTGATCTCCAGGGGCTGGGCCACCGGCTCGAGGATCTCGAGCATGTCCTCGCGCAGGGCGCGCTGCAGCGCGTCGGTGTCGTCGAGTTCGTTGCGCTTCAGCCGGTCGGTCAGATCGGTGATGATGCGGGTGGTCGCCTCCATGCCCACGTCGGCCATCAGCAGATGGGTTTCAAGCTCTTCGAGCAGGTCGGCATCGATGCGCTTGCGACCCAGAAACAGCTGACCGAGACCGCTGCCCGTGCGGCTGAGCCCACTGCGCAGACGGGCCAGCAGCCCGGGGCGCGATGGCGCCGCGGTGGCGGGCGTGTCGTCGGACTCGGCGGGTGGGGCCTTTTTCTTGCGACGGAACGGCAGCATGGAACTCTCGGGGCTCGGGCGTGAACGAATGATCCAGTATGCTAACACCGCATCGATGGTTCGATGTGTCAAACCAGAGGCTTCATTGACGATGCGAAACGCGCTCTTCGCCCTGATCCCCGCCCTGATGGCGACGCCGGTCGCCGCGCAGTCCGGCGCGGGCGTCACCGAGTTCACCCTCGACAATGGCATGCAGATCCTGGTGCGCGAGGACCACCGCGCCCCGGTGGTGGTCTCGCAGGTCTGGTACCGCGTGGGCTCATCCTACGAGACCCGCGGCGAGACCGGCCTCTCGCATCTGTTTGAACACATGATGTTCAAGGGCACCGAGCGTCATGCCGAGGGCGAGTTCTCCGAAATCATCTCCCGCGAGGGTGGGCGGCTGAACGCCTTTACCGGGCGGGATTTCAGTGCCTACTTCGAGATCATGGCCGCCGACCGGCTGCCGGTGGCGCTCGAGCTTGAGGCCGATCGCATGGCCAATCTGCAGATCAACGCCGAGGCGCTGTCCACCGAGCGCGAGGTGGTGCTTGAAGAGCGCCGGCTGCGCACCGATGACCGGCCGGAGGGCCGCTTTGCCGAGCGTTATGCCGCCATCGCCCACCCCGGCACGGGTTATGCGCATCCCATCATCGGCTGGGCCGACGATGTGGCCGCGTTCGAGGTCGCGGATCTGCGTGACTGGTACGACCAGTGGTACACGCCCACCAACGCCACCCTGGTGGTGGCCGGTGACGTCGAGCCCGAGGCGGTTCATTCAATGGCGCAGGAATACTTCGGCGGCATTGAAGGCCGGGATGTGCCGGCGGTGCACGATCCCGACAACCTCCAGCCACCCGGCGAGCGGCGCGTCATCCATCGCGATCCCCAGGCGCGGGTGACGCAGCTGCGTATGGGTTACGAAGTGCCGTCCTTCGCCACGGCCGAGTCAGGCCGTGACCCCTACGCACTGCAGATGCTCGCCACCATCCTCGATGGCGGTGACGGCGCCCGGCTGGCCGAGGACCTGGTGCGCGGCTCGGGCGTGGCCGCTGCGGCCGGCGCGGGCTACAACCCCATGGTCAGGCTGGATGCCGAGTTCTCGCTGTTTGGCGTGCCGGCCGACGGTGATGTCGACGCGGTGGAAACGGCACTGCGCGAGCAGATCCGCCGTCTGCAGGAAACCCTGGTATCGGACGAGACGCTGGAGCGGGCCCGCAGCCAGATGCTGGCCGATCACCTGTTCGAAATGGACTCGGTGTTCTATCAGGCCATGCAGCTCGGCATGCTCGAGACCACCGGTGCCGGGTGGCAGACCCTCAATGAGTTCGAGGAAAACGTGCGCGCCCTGACCGCGGAGGATCTGCGGGCCGCCGCCCGTGAATATCTCCGCCCCGAGATGCTGTCCGTCGGCATCATGCAAGCCGCCGATCAGGAGGAGACCGGATGAAGCGTCTCATCGTCGCGGCGGCCCTGATCCTTTTCAGTCACACAGGGGGCGCAATGCAGGCCGATATCCAGGAGTGGACCACCCGTGCCGGCACTGAGGTGCTGTTCGTCGAGCGCCACGAGCTGCCGATCGTCGACGTCCGCGTGACCTTTGATGCCGGCAGCGCCCGCGATGGCGATACGCCCGGCCTGGCGCGGATGACCAGCAATCTGCTGCTGGAGGGAACGCCCGAGCGCTCGGCGGGGACCATCGCCCGCGGATTCGAGCGCTACGGCGCCCGGGTCAGCACCGGCAGTGGCCGTGACACCGCCCAGGTCAGCGTTCGCGCGCTGAGTGAGCCAGCGCGCCTTGACCCGGTGATCGACAGCCTGGCCGACGTCATCGCCAAGGCCGATTTTCCCGCCGATGCCGTCGAGCGCGTCCGCCGGCAGATGAGCCTTGGGCTGCAGCAGGCGCAGTCGTCGGCCTCGGCGCTCGCCGAGAAGGCCTTCATGCGTGGCATCTACGGCGAGCATCCCTACGCCACACCGCCCGGGGGCACCCTGGAGTCGGTGGAAGCGCTGACCCGCGCGGCGGTGGTCGACTTTCATCGCCGCCACTACACCGCCCGCAACGCAACCATCGCCATTGTCGGCGATCTCAGTGCCGAGCGCGCCGAAGCGATCGCCAACGCCCTGAGCGGCGCGCTGCCGGCCGGTGAGGCGCTGGCGGCGCTGCCGCCGGTGGAGCTCCCGAGCTCGGCGCAGACCATCCGCGTGCCGCTGGAAGCCGAGCAGACCCACGTCATGATGGGCCAGCCGTCGGTGCGCAAGGGCAGTGAAGCCTATTATCCGCTGTATCTGGGCAACCACATCCTCGGCGGCGGGGGACTGACCTCTATCCTTGCCGAGCGCATGCGCGAGGAGCGTGGCCTGTCCTACAGCAGTGCCTCGTCCCTGACGTCCGCTGCCCGCCGCGGGCGGTTCCAGATGACCACCCAGGTGCGCAATGATTCGCTGCCCGAGGCGCTGTCGGTGATGCGGGACAGCCTTGAGGAGATGCGGGTCGACGAGCCGGCGGCGCAGCGGCTGAGTGACTCGAAGCGCAACATCACCGGCAGCTTCCCGTTGCAGCTCGACAGCAACCGGGATCTGCTGGGCTACATTGCCACCATCGGTTTTTACGACCTGTCGCGGGATTATCTCGAGGCGTTCGTCGAGCGCATCGATGGGCTGGATGGCGAGGCGGTCCGCGCGGCCATGCACGAGCACATCGACCCGGCGCGCAATGTCACCGTGCTGGTCGGCCCGGAGGCCACGATCGACGCCGCTGAATAATGCGCATCATCGGTGGTGACTGGGGCGGACGGCGGTTTCCGGTGAGCACGGCCGCCGGGCTCCGCCCCACCGCCGATCGCAACCGTGAAACCCTGTTCAACTGGTTGCAGCCGACGCTGCGTGGCGCCCGCGTGCTCGATCTGTTCGCCGGCACCGGCGCGCTGGGGCTCGAGGCCCTGTCCCGGGGCGCGTCCTGCGCCACCTTCGTGGAGCGCTCGCGCCCGGTGGCGGCGGCGCTCCAGGCGCTTGTCGAGCGTCTCGAGGCCACATCGCGCGCCCGGGTGGTGACGATGGATGCGCGGCGGTTTCTGCGATCCGATCCCGTGGCTTTTGATCTGGTGTTTCTCGATCCGCCCTTTGCGAGCGACTGGCTTGATGCCGTCCTGACCGGGCTGGCGGAGGGCGGATGGCTTGCCGACACGGCGCAGGTGTACGTCGAGACGCGCGCCGGCCATGCCCCGACCCTCGATCCCGGAGCGTGGGCCTGTCAGCGCCAGAAAACCGCCGGGGATGTCTGGTTCGGGCTGCTGCAGCGGGCGGAGTGAGGCGCAGTCACCGGTCGGGGGCTGGCATGTTGGTTCGACAGGCAATACGATGCATCGCCTCGAGGGAGGAGGCGTTATGTCAGTCGTTGCGGTCTACCCCGGCACGTTCGATCCGCTGACCAACGGTCACAGTGATCTGGTCGAGCGCGCCTCGCGGTTTTTTGATCATCTGATCGTGGCGGTTGCCGGCAGCCCCAGCCCCAGCAAGCATCCCGCCTTCAGCCTTGAGCAGCGCGTCGAGCTGGCGCGCCATGTGCTGCGGCCCTATCGCCGGGTCGAAGTCATGCCCTTTGACTCGCTGCTGGTGGACTTTGTCGAGGCCCAGGGCGCGCGCGTGATCCTGCGCGGTCTGCGGGCGGTTTCCGATTTTGAGCACGAGTTCCAGCTCGCGAGCATGAACCGTCAGCTGGTGCCCAACGTCGAGACGGTCTTTCTCACCCCCGCCGAGCAGTACGCGTACATTTCTTCCAGTCTGGTGCGCGAGGTCGCGGCCCTGGGCGGTGACGTCAGCCGTTTCGTGCATCCCAGCGTGCAGGAAGCGCTGGCGGGTCGCTACGCGGAAAATTTTTGATTGCGCGGCGTCCAGCCCTGCCGTATTGTCCAAACCAAGTGCATGATCATGCTGTGGTCAGCACCCGGCAGCCCGACGTTCGGGCGGTCTAAAGGAAGGCAGACGCCTTCTGCGATGTTTGACCTGTCGGTTTGATAGACCCGGCAGACCTTGATGAGACAGATAGATGAAATCGATTTACGTGGGCAATCTGCCCTTCTCCGCCTCCGAGGATGAAGTCCGTGACCTTTTCGCCAACCACGGCGAGGTCAAAGAGGTGCGGATGATCTCCGATCGGGAAACCGGTCGTCCTCGTGGCTTCGGCTTCGTGCGCATGGACCCTGCCGAGGCGGACGCCGCCATCGAGGCACTCAATGGCACGGAAATGGGCGGACGCACGCTGCGCATCAATGAGGCGCAGGAACGTAAGCCCGGCGGTGGAGGCGGCCCGCGCCGTTCCTGGTAACCGCAGGACTTGACTGCCAGGGCCCGATGCCGCGTGCGGCATCGGGCCTTTTTTTATGGGCGATCGCTGATCCAGCGGGATGACCGCCGCCATCCGCTCAGGTCACAATGAGCCATGGACTCGACCACCGCCGAGCGTCGCTATCGCGCTTTTCTCGCTGCCGCGCAGCTCCGTTATCCCTGGCAGTTCCGCTGCCCCGGGGGCCCCGAGGACGCCGAGGGCGTTCAGGTGGATGTCCCGCCGGGCTGGTATGGCGTGCTCGAGCGACTCTTCGAGCAGGTCGAAGCCGGCATGCCCGTGGCCGAGCGCCACGGTTTTCGCTGGCGTCGGCTGTGCGCCCGCCAGGGGATGCTGGAGGTGGCGTTTGACGGCCTCCGCGACCCGGTCTCGCCGCGGGTGGTCGAGGCCCGCGACCGCGCGGCGGTAACCTGCGAGGCCTGCGGCTACCCGGGCGCCCGCCGCGAAGTGGCCGGACGGTTCGCCGTCAGCTGCAATCATCATTTCATCGAACGCCTGCTCCACGGCCATCCGCAGGGCGAGTCCGCCGCGCGCCACTGGTGGGATACGCCTCAGCCGGGCCTGGGCAACCGCACGCCAGCGGCTTACATGGCCGCCGGGCCACCGTCGGAAGTCCTCATCGAACAGGCGCTGCGTCTGGCCATGCCGCCGGTGCCGACACTGGAGCCCGCGCATCGCCAGCGTCTGCAGGCGGTGTGGCCGGTCCTCGACGAGGCACTGGGCGAGGGACTGCGCAGCCTGCGGGTGGCGGAGTTCAACCCCCATGCACGCCGCGGCGGCACGCTGATCGCCCTGGTGGCGGGGTCAGCCGATGCCTCCGCGCAGGCGGCCGCCGTGACCCGCCTGGCCCGAAACGGCTTCAGTGATCTGCGGCTGCGCCTGGTGGCGCAGTCCGATCTGGTCGCGCCCGCTGCGGCGGACGATCCCTGGGCCTGCATGCTGGCGCTCGAGGCATCGGTCAGTCTGTCGCGGGCCGAGCCGGATCAGGCATTTCTGGTGCGATAGACATCAAACCGGGTGCTGCGGCCCGGCAGGTGATAATCCGGGGGCTGATCGGCCAGCGGTGCGGCATGGCGGTGGCGCTTGACCACCACGCGCTCGGTGGCCACGGCCCGTGCCCGGGCAAGCAGTGCGCGCTCGTCCGTTGTGTCGGTCAGAAGCGCCTGCAGCAGGGCCAGTTCCTTGCCGGCGGCACCGCGGCGCCGGCCGGAATACATCGGATCAAGATAGACCACCGCCGGGCTGACGTCGCCGGCCGCGCCGGTCAGCCAGTCCACCGCGTCGACGGCGTGGGCGTGCATGCGGCCCGTGCGCTCGCCGGCGCCGGCCGCCGTGGCCCGCTGCAGTCCATCGGTGAGGAGCGCATGCACCACGGGCGAGCGCTCGAGGAGGGTGACGCGGGCGCCGGCGCTGGCAAGTACGAAGGCATCGCGCCCCAGCCCCGCGGTGGCGTCGACCACCCACGGGCAGTGTTGGTGGGTGATCCCGCAGGCGCGGACGACGGCCTCGTGCTGGTGGCGCTGTCGGGCACTGCGATAGCCCTGCACGCCGCTTACGAACTCCGCGCGCATGCACATGGCCGGGCCGGCGGCCTGGCAGAGACTGAGACCGTCCGGTGCCAGCCACAGGTACAGGCCGCGCGCGGGAGGATGGGTCCACCGGGGGCTGCCAAGCCGCTCGGACAGCGTTCCGGCGGCCGCCATCGACGTCTCATCGGCGGCCACCACGGGTGGCGGTGAAGGGGTTTGTGGCGGTTTGTCGCAGTGCCGTATGATCCCAATCACCATTTGTTTCGTGAGCGGAGGCTCGCTATGACTGACAAGCAGGATACCGGAACCGGTCAGGTCGACCCCAACGAGCTGTCACGCTCGCTGGCCGAGGTCGCCGGCCGCAGTCAGCATCTGGTCAAGGACTTTCTGACGCGTCAGCAGTTCGGCCAGCAGATTTCGGTGGACGATGCGCTGCACATGAGCAAGCTCTTCCAGGACCTCTACACCCGCCTGATGGCCGACCCCGTGCAGTTGATGGAGTCGCAGATGGCCTTCTGGCAGGACTACCTGTCGATTGTCCAGAATCAGACGCTGCGCATGATGGGCGTCGAGAGCGAGCCGGTGCGCGCCGCGCCGAAGAGCGACAAGCGCTTCCAGCACGATGCCTGGGACGACAATCCGTTCTTCGATTTCGTCAAGCAGACCTATCTGTTGACCGCCGATTACCTCAATCACTCGGTGAACACCGTTGAGGGGCTCGACGAGAAGACCCAGCGCAAGATCGACTTCCATACGCGGCAGTTCATCAGCGCCGCTTCGCCCAGCAATTTCCTCGCCACCAACCCCGAGGTGCTTGAGCGGACCGTCGAGACCGGCGGCCAGAACCTGGTGGACGGCCTCAATAACCTCCTCGAGGACCTGGAACGCGGCAACGGCAAGCTCAAGATCCGCCAGACGCATCCGAACGCCTTTGAAGTGGGCGAGGATCTGGCGGTGACGCCCGGCAAGGTGGTGTACGAGAACGAGCTGATGCAGCTGATCCAGTATGCGCCCGCCACGGAGCAGGTGGCGCGCCGGCCGCTGCTGTTCGTGCCGCCGTGGATCAACAAGTACTACATTCTCGATCTCCGGCCCAAGAATTCGCTGGTCAAATGGCTGGTGGACCAGGGCTTTACGGTGTTCGTCATTTCATGGCGCAACCCGGATGCCGAACTCGCCGACAAGGAGTTCGAGGACTACATGAAGCTGGGTCCGCTGGCGGCGCTGGATGCCGTCGAGCAGGCGGTCGGCGAGCGCGACGTCAACATCATCGGCTACTGTCTGGGCGGCACGCTGCTGGCCTCAACCCTCGCCTGGATGGCCAGTCGGGGCGAGGGCGGCGTGAACAGCGCCACCTTCCTGACCACGCTGCTGGACTTTGACAGCCCCGGCGAGCTCGAGGTGTTCATTGACGAGGAGCAGCTCACCAATCTCGAAAAGCAGATGAACGAGCGTGGCTACCTGGCCGGCAATCAGATGGCGTCGACCATGTCGAGTCTGCGCTCCAACGATCTGGTCTGGTCGTTTTTCGTCAACAACTACCTCAAGGGCCAGGATCCGTTCCCGTTCGATCTGCTCTACTGGAACCAGGACTCCACCAACATGCCGGCGCGCATGCATGCCTTCTATCTGCGCAAGATGTACCTCGAGAACAAGCTGCGCGAGCCGGGCGGCATCACGCTGGACGGTATTCCCATCGACCTCGGCAAGGTCGAGGTGCCGTCGTATTTCGTCTCGGCCAAGGAAGACCATATCGCGCCCTGGCATGCCTGCTACCGCGGCTCGCAGCTGTTGAGCGGGTCGACGCGTTTCGTGCTGGGTGGCTCGGGGCATATCGCCGGCGTCGTCAACCCGCCTGAAAAGCAGAAGTACGGCTACTGGCTGAACGGGCGCAACCCCAAGAACCCGGATACCTGGTTCAACGGCGCCAAGCACCATGAGGGCTCCTGGTGGCTCGACTGGGCCAAGTGGCTGTCGCCGAAGCGCGGTGGCGAGGTGCCGGCACGGACCCCCGGTGATGGCAAGCTGACCCCCATCGAGGATGCGCCGGGCCGGTACGTGAAGGAGCCGAGCGATGGTCGATGACGCCCCGCGGGTCGGCATCATCATGGGTAGTCGCTCCGACTGGGAGACCATGGCCCATGCCGACAGTGTGCTAAAGGAGCTCGGCGTGCGCCACGAGTGCCGGATCGTCTCGGCGCACCGCACGCCGGCGCGCATGAACGACTACGCGGCGACGGCGCGGGAGCGTGGTCTGCGGGCCATCATTGCCGGTGCGGGTGGAGCCGCCCATCTGCCCGGCATGGTGGCGGCCCAGACGCCGGTGCCGGTGCTGGGCGTGCCGGTCCAGAGCCGCGCCCTCAAGGGGCTCGACTCGCTGCTGTCCATCGCGCAGATGCCGGGTGGCGTGCCGGTGGCCACGTTCGCCATCGGCGAATCCGGGGCACGCAATGCCGCGCTGTTCGCCGTGGCGATGCTGGCGGCGGATGACCCGGCCCTTGCCGAGCGTCTCGACGCCTTCCGTGAGGCCCAGGCGCAGAAGGTGATCGAGGATGAGCTGCCTTGACTGACCCGGTCCTGCCCGGCGCCACCCTCGGCATCCTTGGCAGTGGGCAGCTGGGCCGTATGCTGGCGCAGTCCGCGCGGCGCATGGGGTATCGCGTTCACACTCTCTCGCCGGCCACGGATTCGCCGACCGGACAGATCGCCGACCGCGAGACCGTCGCCGCCTACGAAGACCTTGATGCCATCGAGCGCTTCGCCCGCGATGTCGATGCGGTCACGTTCGAGTTCGAGAACATATCCTCGGCGGCGGCCGATGTCGCTGCCCGGCATGGCCCGGTGCGACCGCGCGGCGAGGTGCTGCACCTGTGCCAGAACCGCTGGCGCGAAAAGCATGCCCTGACCGACGCCGGGCTGCCCACCGCCCCCTACGAAGCGGTGGAGTCACTCGAGGCGCTGTCGGCCGCCATTGCCCGGCTGGGGACGCCCTGCATCCTGAAAACCGCCGGCTTTGGCTATGACGGCAAGGGCCAGGCCCGGATCGACACCGCGGATGATGCGGCGGCGGCCTGGGCGGCCATCGGCCGGGGTCCGGCGATTCTCGAGGGCGTGGTCGACTTCGCCGCCGAGCTGTCGGTGGTGGCCGCCCGCGGCGCGGCGGGGGATCAGGTGGACTTTGGCGTCATCGAGAACCGGCACGTCGATCACATCCTGGATGTGTCCATTGCCGACGCCCCGCTCACCGACGCCCAGATCACGCGGGCCCGGGAGATCGCCGCGACCGTGATGGAAGCGTTCGACGTGGTGGGTGTGCTCTGCGTGGAGCTCTTTCTGGACCAGAACGGCGAGCTGCTGGTCAATGAGCTGGCGCCGCGGCCGCATAACTCCGGCCATCTGACCATCGAGGCCTGCCCCAGCAGTCAGTTCGATCAGCAGCTGCGGGCGGTCTGTGGCCTGCCACTGGGGGATACCCAGCGCCAGCGGCCCACCGCCATGGCCAACCTGCTGGGCGATCTCTGGGCGCATGGCGAGCCCGACTGGGCCGCGGCGCTATCCGCGCCGAGCGTCAACCTGCACCTCTACGGTAAGGCCGAGCCCAGACCCGGCCGCAAGATGGGGCATCTGACCGCCTCGGCCCCGGATCGGGACGAAGCGGTCCGCCGCGTCCAGGCGGCCCGGGCCGCCCTGGTCCGCCCCCCCAATCCCTGACCCCTTTCAGCACGGAACAATCAATCAACCATGTGGTTTCGCAATCTCTGCGTCTATCAAATCGCCGATGCCTTCACCATCGATGCCGAGGCGCTGGAGGACCGGCTCAGTGCCGGCCAGTTCCAGCCCGTCGGCCCGCATGATCCGGAAACCCGCGGCTGGGTTCCACCGCTCGAGAAGGGGGGTGAGACGCTGGTGCATGCGGCCGGTGACCGTTTCATGATCTGCCTGCAGACCGAAACCCGGGTGCTGCCGCCGGCGGTGGTGCGGGAAAACGTCGATGCCCGCGTGGCCGAGCGCGAGGATGCCATGGCCCGACCTTTGGGGCGGCGCGAGAAGGCCCGCATCAAAGAAGAGGTGACCATCGATCTGCTGCCACGGGCCTTCACGCGCAGCAAACGCGCCTACGCCTATCTGGATCTGAGCGGACGCTGGCTGGTTGTGGATGCCGCCACCTGGCGTGAGGCCGAGCTGCTCACGGATGATCTGCGGGCGCTGCTGGGCAGCCTGCCCATCCGGCCGCTGCAGACCGAGAGCGCGCCGCATCAGGTCATGACCGAGTGGCTCGCCCATGACCGCTTCCCTTCCGACCTGGAGCCGGGCGAGGAGGCGGTGTTCGAGGATCCCCGCAGCGAGGGCGCCGAGGTGCGCTGCAAACGCCAGGACCTGCGCAGCGCCGAAATCCGTGGCCATATCAAGGCCGGTAAGCGCGTCCGTCGGCTGGCGATGACCTGGGATGATCGGGTCAACGCAGTGCTCGACTCGGATCTGTCCATCAAGCGACTGAAGTTCACCGATGGCGTACAGAGTGATGTCGATGACCGCGATGCCGAGTCGCCGCAGGAGCGGTTCGATGCCGACTTTGTGATCATGGCCGAGGAGCTGGGTCGGTTTCTGCCGCGGTTGATGGCCTGGTTTGACTGACGGGGATCATCAGCGGCGTCATCCGGACAAAAAAAAGCCGACGATGACGTCGGCCAAGAGGAGGAGAGTCGGTTCAGGGGATCGCCCCTGACAACGACTCTTATCCTAGTCCTTGTCGCATGCTGCCGGAATAGCCATGGCGGATGATCGCCTATGCTTGCAGGGCACAAATGCCCGGGAACCGCCGCGACGCCGCGTTGTCACCGCGGCGTGTTGAGCCCCGCCATCAACGATTCGGTGTTGGTCGCCAGACTGGCGTAGTGATACCCCCCCTCCTGGATGACCACCGTGGGAAGCCCCAGTCCGGCCACGCGCTCGCCCAGGGTGCGGATATCGTCCGTGTTCACCCCGATCTTCGCCTGCGGGTCTTCGTGGTAGATATCGAAGCCGTTGGAGAACACCAGTGCATCGGGGGCGAACAGGCGGATGGCGGTGAGCGCCTCGTCCAGCCTGCCGAAGAACGCCCCGGCATCGGAGCCGTGGGGGAGCGGCAGGTTGATGGTGGTCCCATAGCCCTCGCCGCGGCCGCGCTCATCCTCGAACCCGGTGACCACCGGATAGAAATTGGTGGGATCGCCGTGGATGGAGACATAAAGGACATCGGCGCGGTCGTAGAAGATCTCCTGGATGCCTTGGCCGTGATGCACATCGGTGTCGAGCACCGCCACCCGGGGGTAGTGCGGACGCAGCGCTTCGGCGGCGATCGCCGCATTGTTCAGGTAGCAGAAGCCACCGGCGGCATCGGCCCGCGCGTGGTGACCCGGCGGCCGGCATAGGGCGAACGCCATCGGATCGCCGGCGACGACATCGTCGGCGGCGCACAGCGCGGCCTGCACCGACCAGTAGGCCGACTCCCAGGTATGCTCGCCCACCGGGCAGCTGCCATCGGCCAGATAACGCGCCGCCTCGGCCAGGATGCCCCGCAATGGGTTGGGCTCGCGCACGAACACGTTCGAGAGCACCTCGTCGCCCCAGTCCTCGGGCATGCTCGTCCAGCGCCGGTGGCACGATTCCAGAAACCGCAGATAGCCCAGATCATGCACCCGGCTGATGGGCTGGATGCCGTGATCGCTGACCGTCTCAAGCCGGGCGCCGGCCCGTTCGAGGCCCTCGAGGATGTGCCCGGTCCGCTCGGGGATCTCCTGTGGCGCCCGCATCTGGCCACGGGTGAAATAGGTCCGGGGGTAATGAAGGTCCTGACGGTGATCGAAATAGGCTTTCACGGAGGCTATTCCCTGGGAGATGTGGAGTGGTGCGCCCGGCAGGATTCGAACCTGCGACCTTCGGCTTCGGAGGCCGACGCTCTATCCAGCTGAGCTACAGGCGCATGTCGCAGATTGTAGCGTCTGCCGCGGTCCGGGCATAGCCCCCGGTTTGCCGTGTCGGGCAATGCCGCTATACTTTGTGACAGCCCGAAAATTGAGGATTATCAAGTGAGCGCCGAGCAGGATAGTGTCTTCGTCCGTAACTTCGCACTGGTCATTGCCACGCTGGTGGGCGTGACCGTTCTGCTCATCGTGATCGCGAATTCGGTGTTCGGTGACGAGGATTCTGAACGGCAGGCGCTTGCCGAGGAGCGCGCCGAGCAGAACCTGTCGCCGGATTTCGCCGTCCGCCTCAGTGGCGAGCCGGCGCCCGCCATCGCCTCGGCGGACTCCGGCGCGGATGAGGGCGGCGCCATGGAGGTGCGCAGCGGCGAGCAGGTCACCCAGGCGGTCTGCATCGCCTGTCATCAGGGCAACTTCCTCAATGCTCCCGGGGTCGGCGACAAGGCGGCCTGGAATGAGCGCATTGGCAAGGGCTGGGAAACGCTCACCCAGAACGTCGCCAATGGCTACGGCAACATGCCCGCGCAGGGTGGCGCCGCCTCCGAGGAAGAGATCCGCGCGGCCATCGAGTGGATGGTCGAATCCGAAACCGGGCTGGAAGTCCCCGAGTCCTGATCAGCCCGCCGGCTCGCCGCCGAGCAGGACGTGTTCGGCATGCTCGAGGGCCTCGGGCGTGCCATACACCACCAGTACATCCCCGTCCCGCAGTACGGTGTCCGGTGATGGCTGCGGCCCGCGGATGCCACCCCGCCGCACGGCGTTGATGGTGACCCCAATGGAGTCGGGGTCAATGTCGCTCAGCCGCTGACCGATCGCCGGGGCGTTTCCACTGAGCGTGATGGCGTGGAGCTGTTCCTGGAAGCGCCCGACCTTCTCCATATCCACGCGCTCGGCGCCGTGGAAATACCCCTTGAGCAGCCGGTAACGATCCCCACGGACTTCGCGCACGCTGCGGAACACCTTCGCCATGGGCACCCCCAGCAGCGCCAGCACATGGGAGGACAGCATCAGGCTTGCCTCAAGGATTTCCGGGACCACCACGGTGGCGCCGGCCGCTTCAAAGCGCTCGATCCAGCGGTCGTCGCGGGTGCGCACGATGATCGGAATGTCCGGACGCTCGGCGCGGGTATGCTCGAGCACCTTGAGGCTACCGGCCGGGTTGTCAAAGCTGAGCACGATCATCCGCGCCCGCTCGAGCCCGGCGGCCTGCAGCACTTCGCGTCGCTCGGAATCGCCATAGGTGACCGGGTCGCCGGCGTTGCGGGCCTCCTGGACGCGCTGGGGGTCGAGGTCGAGGGCGAGGTACGGCAGCGCTTCCTGATCCAGGAAGCGGCCGATGTTCTGACCCGTCCGGCCATAGCCGCAGAGGATGACGTGGTTGGCGAGGGGCTCGGCGATACGCGAGACCTCGGTCCTGGCGTCGACGGCATTGGCGCCCTCCGTCGGGGCACTGAGCACGCGCTGGGCGAGCGCCTGGTTGTGGCGGATGAGGATCGGCGCGGCCAGCATGCTCAGGACGATGGCGGCCAGCACCAGCTGGCTGGTGGCCGATGTCATCAGCCCGGCGCTGATCGCCAGGGCGATCAGGGCAAAGCCGAACTCACCGCCGTTGGCGAGGATGATCGCGGTCCGGCCCGAGTCCTGTGGGCCGTCCACCCGGCGGGCGATGGCGTACACCAGCAGCAGCTTGACGGCCACCATGCCGGCGGCGATGAGGAGCACCCAGTGCAGCTCCATGATCAGCACCGGCAGGTTGATCACCATGCCGACGGTGATGAAGAAAAACCCGAGCAGCACATCCCGGAACGGTCGGATGTCGGCATCGATCTGATAGCGGTATTCAGTCTCGCCCAGCATGATGCCGGCAAGGAACGCCCCCAGCGCCAGCGACAGGCCCGCCAGATGGGTCAGCCAGGCTGCGGCGACCGCGATCAGCAGCACCGTCAGCGTGAACAGCTCGTTGGATCGGGCCTGGGCCACTTCGTGGAAGATCGGTCGCAGTGCCTTGCGCCCCACCCAGACCATGATGCCGAACACCACCACACCCTTGATCAGCGCCAGCCCCAGCTCGGTGGTCAGTGAGTTGTCGCTGTTGCCGGCCAGGATCGGAATGGCGATCAGCAGCGGGACGACCGCCAGATCCTGAAACAGCAGCACGCCCACTGCCCGCCGCCCATGTCGGGTGTGCACCTCGACCTGCTCGGTGAGCTGCTTGGTGACGATGGCGGTGGACGACAGTGCCAGCGCGCCGCCCAGCACCACGCCCACCTCGATGGAGCCGGTCAGCCACCAGGCGATGCCACCGAACAGCGCCAGACACAGGGTGACCTGGCTGCCACCCAGTACGCCCACGGCCCAGCGCATGGCGTGCAGCTGCGGAAACGAAAACTCCAGACCGATGGTGAACAGCAGAAAGACCACTCCGAACTCGGCGAGCAGATGGGTGGTTTCGTTTTCGGGGATAAGACCCAGTGCCGAGGGGCCCAGGGCCATGCCCACCACCAGGTAGGCGATGATCGGCGGCAGGGTCAGCCGGCGGAACACCGAGACCGCCACCACGGAGGTGGTCAGCAGGAGGATGATGCTTTGCAGGCTGTCCATGCTCGGGGTGGCGTCCTCGCCTATTGGTAGCGCTCGAGGGTCAGGCCGGAGACATCAATATCCGGCGTACGTTGGTCGATCATATCAGCGACGACGCGCCCGGTCCCGGCGGCGAAGGTCCAGCCGAGGTGGCCGGCGCCGGTGTTGAGGTAGAGCCCGTCGATGCCGCTAGGCCCCAGGATCGGCGGACCATCAATGGTCATCGGGCGCAGGCAGGCCCATTGATCGGCCTCGCGGGTGTCGACCTGGCGCGCCAGGGCGGGAAAGTTCGCCAGCCCCTGTTCGAGCACATGCTCGACCCGCTGCGGCCGTATCCGCCGGTCATAACCGGTGAACTCGGCGGTACCGGCCATGCGCAGTTGATCGCCCAGTCGCGTGATGACGATCTTGCGGCCATCGTCGATGATCGGCAACCGCGGTGCCGCCTCGAGCCCGTCCACGGGCAGCGTGGCGGAGTAACCCTTCACTGGCTTGATGGGCAGGCGAAGGCCTGCCTGACGGGCCAGGTACGGTGCCTCGGCGCCGGTGGCCAGCACGAATGCGTCGGCCTCGAGGGTGGTCTGGTCGGTGTCGATGGCCCGCAGCCGGCCGGCTTTGACGTGCAGGCGTTGTACCGATTCGCCCAGTCGCAGGGTCAGTCCGCGCTCGACGGCCTTCTCGCCCAGCCGCTGACAGAAAAGGCGGGCATCACCGCTGGCGTCGTCGGGGTAGAAGAACCCGCCGGCGAGTTCCGCCTGGATATCGGCGAGTGCCGGCTCGCGCTGGCTGATCCCGGCGGGGCTCAGCGTCTCGTGGCGCACCCCCGAGTCCGCCATCAGGCGGCTGCTGGCGCGGGCGGTCTCCATTTCCTCGGGATGCCGGAAGATTTTGAGGATGCCGTTGTGCGCCTGGGTATAGTCGATGGCGGTTTCCGCCTCGAGCTCGCGCATGCGCTGCAGGCTGTAAGTGGCCAGACGCGCGTTGACGGCCGTGTTGCGGGCGTGGTGATGGGGGCGGCTGTAGCGCAGGAATCCCAGTCCCCAGCCCATCAGGCGCGGCAGTTGCGCGGGCCGCAGCAGCAGTGGTGAGTCCTCGCGCCCCATCCAGCGCAGCAGCTGGCCCAGGGCCTGGGGGGTATTCCAGGGCTCAGTGTGGCTGGCGTGGAGCATGGCTCCATTGGCATGGCTCGCCTCCGAGGCCAGTTCCGGTGCCCGGTCGAGCAGCGTCACCGAATGACCGCCCTCGAGTAGATACCATGCCGTGGCCACGCCGACCAGGCCGCCGCCCATCACGATGATATTCACTGAACCTCCCCTGACGTATTGCGTTCAGTTTAACGCTGAACCCGCTCACGATAGGACAGTGCTTCGGCGATGTGGTGTTCCCGTATGTCAGCAGCGCCGTCGAGATCGGCAATGCTGCGCGCGATCCGCCAGCAGCGGTGCCAGCCGCGTGCCGACAGACCAAAGCGTTGGGTGGCCTGGCGCATGATTTGCCGGCCGGCGACATCGAGTCGGCCGACGCGGCGCATCGCGCTCACCGGCAGATGACTGGCCGGGATCCCGTCACGGTCCAGCTGGCGCTCGCGGGTGATCTGGACGCGGCGGGCCACCGCGTCGCTGGACTCGCCCTCAGTGCAGGTGTCGAGCTGGGCGGCGGTCAGCCGGGGGACCCGCACCTGCAGATCGATGCGATCCAGTAATGGCCCGCTGATGCGGTTGCCGTAGCGACGGATCTGCGCCGGCGTGCAGCGGCAGTCATGGTCGCTGTCACCCTCGTAGCCGCAGGGGCAGGGGTTCATGGCCGCAATCAGCTGGAAGCGGGCGGGAAAGCGCAGCCGCGCGTTGATCCGCGAGACGCTGATTTCGCCGGTCTCGAGTGGCTCGCGCAGGGCCTCGAGGGCTTCACGGGGGAATTCGGGCAGCTCGTCGAGGAACAGCACCCCGTGGTGGGCGAGCGAGATCTCGCCGGGCCGCGGGCGCACGCCACCGCCGGTCAGTGCCCGCGACGATGTGCTGTGATGGGGGCTGCGGAAGGGGCGTCGGGCCCAGTGAGCGGGGTCAAAGCAACCCTCGGCGATGGAGTGCAGCGATGCCGACTCCATTGCCTCGGCATCGGTCATGGCGGGCAGCAGGCCCGGCAGGCGTGCCGCCATCAGGCTTTTGCCACTGCCGGGCGGGCCGCAGAACAGCAGGCTATGGCCGCCGGCCGCGGCGATTTCAAGGGCCCGCCGCGCCGGCGCCTGGGCGATGACATCGCGCAGATCGGGGCCTGCCGGGGCATGGCCGCGCCCGCTGGGCTGCGCCGGTGGCAGGGGACGCTTGCCACCGAGATGCCGGGTCACATCGAGCAGATGATCGGCGCCATGCACGGGGCCACCCGCCAGCGCGGCCTCGGCGGCATTGTCGGCGGCAACGACGAGGGTTTCCGAGGCGGCGGTACAGCGCAGTGCCACGGGCAGGGTGCCGTTGACCGGACGCAGGCGGCCGGACAGCGCCAGCTCGGCGCAGAACACGGTGGTCCCGCAATGCTGTCCGGGAATCTGGCCGGAGGCCACGAGGATGCCCAGCGCAATCGCCAGGTCGAAGCGGGCGCCATCCTTGGGCAGATCGGCGGGGGCGAGATTGACGGTGATGCGGCGACGCGGGAATTCAAAACCGCTGGTGGTCAGTGCCCCGCGGACCCGGTCGCGGGCCTCGCGCACCGCCGTATTGGGCAATCCCACGATGGACAGCGACGGCAGACCGCCGCCCAGATGAACCTCGACGCCCACGCGCGGGGCATCGATGCCCACCGCCGCGCGGGCCTGAATCTGTGCCAGTGCCATGGCGACGCACCTCCCTGTGCGAAGCTGAAGACCCGCGCGTGGCGGGCGGGAATCAGTCGGCGGCGTCGTCCGGCTGTGCCGCTTCGCCGGTGGTTGGCGTCCCCTCGAGCGCCGCGACCCGGGCTTCCATCGCCTCGAGGCGCTCGCGGGTGCGGGCAAGCACCTTGGCCTGGGCGTCGAATTCCTCGCGGGTGACGAGCTCCATCCGGCTGAAAGTGCTCTGCAGCGCCACCCGGGCGTTCTTCTCGACTTCCGCCTGAAAGTCGCGCAGCCCGCTGGGCAGGTTTTCGGAAAAGCGCTTCGCCATGTCGTCAAGCTGTTTCGGATCGAGCATTGTTCGGCCTCCGTTGACTGTCGGGCCAGTTTAAGGCGTTCGCGGGCAATTCCCAATCCACGGGGCGACTCATTTTGGTGCGTCCGATGAACGGAGTTTGCACCGAGAAAGTGCATATCGCCCGCGATGCACAGGATCAGGTCGCCGATCGCTGAGCGCCTGCTCGTTGGCATGGTCCGTGCATAGATTCTGGTGCATTTATATCGTTCATGGGCACCGGGGGATCCGGTCCCGACAGGGGAGTTCAGGCATGAAGCTGATCACTGCGATTATCAAGCCTTTCAAGCTCGACGATGTCCGGGAGTCACTCTCGGAGATCGGCGTGCAGGGCGTCACCGTCACCGAGGTCAAGGGATTTGGCCGTCAGAAAGGCCACACCGAGCTCTATCGGGGGGCTGAGTACGTCGTCGATTTCCTGCCCAAGATGAAAGTCGAGGTCGTGCTCGACGATGATCTTGTCGAACGCGCCATGGAGGCAATCAGCAAGGCGGCCAACACCGGCAAGATCGGCGACGGCAAGATCTTTGTCTCGCCCGTCGAACAGGCCATCCGCATTCGTACGGGTGAAACCGACAAAGACGCACTCTAAGGAATCACTGGGAGTCTGAAACATGTCTGCAGAATTCAACGAACTGGCCTACGCGCTGGATACTTTTTACTTCCTGATCTCCGGGGCGCTGGTCATGTGGATGGCCGCCGGGTTCACCATGCTCGAATCGGGCCTGGTGCGCTCGAAGAACACCACCGAGATCCTCACCAAGAACGTTTCGCTCTACGCGATCGCCTGCATCATGTACATGCTGATCGGCTACAACATCATGTATGGCGGCGGCATCAGCAGCGTCATTCCGTCCATCGGCGGCATTCTCGGCGCATCGGATAACGTGCCGGCGGACATCGCCGCGGGCAGCGATGCCTACTACTCGAACATCTCCGACTTCTTTTTCCAGGTGGTGTTCGTGGCAACCGCGATGTCGATCGTCTCGGGTGCCGTGGCCGAGCGGATGAAGCTCTGGACATTCCTCCTGTTCACGGTGATCGTCACCGGCCTGGTCTATCCCATCCAGGGCTTCTGGAGCTGGGGTGGTGGCTTCCTGGCCGAGGTCGGTTACTCCGATTACGCCGGCTCGGGCATCGTCCACATGTTCGGTGCGGCCGCGGCGCTGGCGGCGGTGATGGTGCTGGGCCCGCGCAAGGGCAAGTTCGGCCCCAATGGCGAGGTCAAGCCGATTCCGGGTGCCAACATGCCGCTGGCCACGCTGGGTGTGTTCATCCTGTGGTTCGGCTGGTTCGGCTTTAACGGCGGCTCCGAGCTCAAGCTCTCCGACGCCGGCTCAGCCAACGCGGTCGCCCTGGTGTTCGCCAACACCAACCTGGCCGCTGCCGGTGGTGTCGTCGCCGCGCTGGTCACCGCGCGCCTGATGTTCGGCAAGGCCGACCTGACCATGGCCCTCAACGGCGGTATCGCCGGTCTGGTGTCGATCACCGCGGGTCCCAACGTGCCGAGTCTGCTGGGCGCGACCCTGATCGGCGTTGTCGGCGGCGTTCTGGTGGTGTTCTCCATCGTCGGACTCGACAAGCTCAAGCTCGACGACCCGGTGGGTGCCATCTCCGCGCACGGCACGGCCGGCATCTGGGGTGTCCTGGCGGTGCCGCTGTGGAATGAAGGCGCCAGCTTCGGGCCGCAGATCATCGGTCTGGTGACGATCTTCGTCTGGACCTTTGGCGTCAGCTACATCCTCATGACCATCCTCAAGGCGGTGATCGGACTGCGTGTCTCCGAGGAGGATGAAGAGACCGGGCTCGACATCGTCGAATGCGGTGTCGAGGCCTATCCGGAGTTCAGCAACCCGCGCTAACGCGGACCGGCTGAACCACTGACCCACGGGCGCCTTCGGGCGCCCGTTTTTTTTCTGGGGCAGGATGAGCACCTGCGTTAGACTGCCGGGCCTCAGATGGGCTGACGCACGATAGGGAGACAAGCATGAAAGTGGGTGTTGCCGGACTGGGCGTGATGGGCCGGGCGATGGCGCGGAACCTGTCCGCCGATGGACTGCTCGCGGGGGTGTGGAACCGCACGCGGGCCACGGCCGATGCCCTCGGCAATGAGCTGGACGTACCGGTGGCCGACGATGCGACGGCGCTTGCCGACGCCTGCGATGTGGTCATTACCTGCGTCCGCGCGGATGCCGATGTGCTGGAAGTGGTTGCGGCGCTGGCGGCGGGTGTCAGCCCGGGTGATGTGGTGATCGATACCTCGACCATTGGCGTGGACGCGGCCGGCGAGGCCGCAGCGATGCTGGAGGCGAAGGGCGCGACGTTCCTGGATGCGCCGGTCACCGGCGGTCCCGAGGGCGCCGAGGCCGGCACCCTGCAGATCATGGTGGGCGGCGACCCGGCGGTGCTCGAGCGGGTGCGCCCGGCCCTGCAGGCCATCGGCAGCGACGCCACGCACTTCGGGCGGGTGGGCAGTGGCCAGCGGGCCAAGGCGGTCAATCAGGTGATGGTTGCCGGCATCGTCCAGGCGATCAGCGAGTCACTGTCATTCGCTGAGGCGAGTGGCCTCGACACCGAGCGCCTGCTGCCGGTTCTCACCGGTGGCGCGGCGGGAAGCCGTCTGCTCGAGCGCCGTGGCAGCCGGATACTGGCCGGCGATTTTGAGCCCGGCTTCCGGGTGTCGCTGCATCACAAGGATCTCAACCTGTGCCGCGACCTGCTGCAGAAGCTCGACGTCAATCTGCCGCTGGTGGAGATGACCATCAAGCACTATGAGCGCCTGCTGGATCAGGGCTACGGCGACGAGGACACCTCGGCGCTGTTCCGGCTCAAGCGCGAGCTGTTCGAATCGGGCAACCGCAAGAGTCTCTAGGCCGGGCGGGTCAGCCGCCGGCCTGGAGGAGGATGGATTCGATCTGCTGATCGGCCATCCGCGCCCTGACTCCATTGACCTGCTCGAGATCGGCGAACGGCCCCACGCGAACCCGGTGCCAGGTCTCGCCACCGGGCAGCTCGACCACCTGGACGCGGGCCTGGATGCCCAGCAGCGCCAGGCTGGCTTTCAGTGAATCGGCATCCTCCGCCTGACGGAACGAGCCGGCCTGCAGCAGATAGCGGGTGCCGTCCGATTCGGGGGCGGCCGGTGGATCAGCGGCGGGATCGGCCTCGGGCACGGCCGGTGCGGGCGGCTCCCCGCCGTCATCCCGCTCGCCCACTTCCACCTCCTGCTCGTTGAGCAGGCGATAGAACTCGAACCGCGGCTGATCGTCCTGCGTCGCCGGCGAGGGGGCCGCTTCACTGTCAGCGGTTGCGTCGGCGCGGGGTGCATCGGGCCGGCGATGCTCGAGGTGCACCACCAGGGCCACCAGCAGGCCGACGGCCAGCCCCGTCGCCCCCCAGACAATGGCACCCGGCCGACGGCCCGACGCCGCCCGGGCGCGGGTCGGACGGCTCGCCTGCCCATTGCTCTTGCGGGCCGGCTTGCGGCGGGTGCTGCCCTTCGCTGCCATGTCTACATGCGTTCCGGTGCCGAGACGCCCAGCAGATCGAGGCCATTGCGCACCACCTGGCGCACGGCCTCGATCAGCGTCAGGCGGGCATCGCGCAGGTCGCGGTCGTCGACCAGGAACGTATGGGCGTTGTAGTAGGTGTGGAACGCGCCGGCCAGGTCGCGCAGGTAGGCGGCCAGCAGGTGCGGCTCGTGGTTGGCCGCCGCCGACTCGAGCGCCTCGGGGTAGCGGCCGAGGGCCTGAATGAGGGCCTGCTCATGATCGGCGTCGAGCCGGTCGACATGGCTCAGCCCGTTGTCGTGGTCATGCTCGATCCCGCGCTCGTGCCTCTGCCGGCGTACGCTGCAGACCCGGGCGTGGGCGTACTGAATGTAGTAGACCGGGTTGTCGTTGGACTGCGACTTGGCCAGCTCGAGGTCGAAGTCGAGGTGCTGTTCAGGCCGACGCATGACATAGAAAAAGCGGGCGGCGTCGTTGCCCACCTCTTCGCGGAGGGCGCGCAGGGTGACGAACTCGCCGGCGCGCGTCGACATGGGCAGGCGCTCGGAGCCGCGGTAGAGGATGGCGAACTGCACCAGCCGGAAGGTGAGCGCGTCGGTGGCATGGCCAAACGCCTCGAGGCTTGCCCGCACGCGGGCCATGTAGCCGTGATGATCGGCGCCGAAGACATCGATGGCCTGTTCGAAGCCACGCTCGAACTTGTTCAGGTGATAGGCGATGTCCGAGGCGAAGTAGGTGGTCTGCCCATCCGCCCGGCGCACCACCCGGTCCTTGTCATCGCCATAGTCGGTGGAGCGGAACCAGCGGGCACCTTCGGCGTCGTAGAGCGCGCCGGCGGCCTGGAGCTGCTCGAGGGCATGCTCCACCGCGCCGGTGCGCACCAGTGCGCGCTCGCTGAACCAGCGGTCGTAGCGGACGCCGAAGGCGGCCAGGTCCTCGGCGATATCCCCGGTGATGGCGGTGACCGCCGCTTCGAGGATCTCCTCGTAGCGGCCTTCTCCCAGCAGGCCCCGGGCGCGCGCGATGAGGGCGTCGATATACGCCTCCTTGTCGCCGCCGGCGTGGGCATCGGCGGGCAGACCGGCGGTCAGCTCGGCGGCGGTGATGCGGTAGCGCTCGCCGGCCTCGGCCTCCAGATCGCGGGCAATGCCGTGGATGTAGTCACCGCGATAGCCGTTGGCGGGAAAGGCCATGGACTCGCCACGATGTTCCAGATAGCGGATCAGCACGCTGACGGCGAGGATATGCATCTGCCGCCCGGCGTCGTTGATGTAATACTCGCGATGGACCGCGTGGCCGGTCGCCTCGAGCACGTCGGCCAGCGCCGCCCCAAAGGCGGCGCCGCGGCCATGGCCGACATGCAGCGGGCCGGTGGGGTTGGCCGAGACGAACTCGACGATCACCTGCTGGCCCCGGCCATAGTGGCTGCGGCCGAATTCACGGCCCTCGCGGTGGATCCGGGCGATGACGGCGTTGGCCGCATCGCGGGTGAGAAAGAAGTTGATGAACCCGGGGCCGGCCACCTCGACCTGATCGATGTGGGCATGCACCGGCAGATGGGCCACCAGCCGGGTCGCCAGCTCGCGGGGGTTCTGGCGCAGTACCGGGGCCAGACGCATGGCAAGGTTGCTGGCGTAGTCGCCGTGGCCGCTGCCGCGGCCGCGCTCGAGCTGGATGTCGATCCGGTCGGGAAGGCTGAGGGATTCGGCGGCGGCCAGGGATTGCAGGGCCTGACTCAGCAGATCGACGAGTTCTTCTTTCATCGGGGTGTTCAATATCCGGTTGGCAAACGAGCGACCATTATCCGGCCTCGGTCGCAGTCTTCAAGCGCTACAGCGACTCGGCCGGATCGACATCCACCGACCAGCGCACCTGCCGCGCCTCGGGCAGCCGCCCCAGTGCCGGCAGCCAGCCGCTGAGCACGGCCTGCAGATTGCTACGGCTGTCGGCCAGAAGCATCAGCTGGGCGCGATGGCGACCGGCGCGTCGCTCCATGGGCGCGGGAAACGGACCGAGCCGCTCCACCGCGTCGTCGGCGGGGGCCAGTGGCACGGCGGCGCGTAGAAAGGCCAGTGGCGCGTGACGGTCGGTGGCCTCGGCGCGGATCAGTGCCATCGCCCGCATGGGCGGCAGTCCGGCGGCCTCACGCTCGGCCAGTGCCGTCCGGGCGAACGCCGGGTAGCCACCGTGCAGCAGCTGTCCCTTATACACACCTGACGCTGCCGACGATCTTACGCGTGTAGACCCCGGCGGGCCCCGGACCGCTCGTGCATATCTCTATCGCACGTCTCTCCGCTCCCCCAGCTCACTGT